>DXDW01000005.1 GCA_019115305.1 Candidatus Anaerofilum excrementigallinarum | reverse complement strand
ATTCCCGTCCAGCTTCGGCTCCCCGGTACCGCTGTACCGGTCCACCAGCTGCTGCGCATCTTCCATCGTTCCATACAGGAAGCTGCGGTTGCCGATGTCCCGGCCCTCTTCCCTGAGGTGCTTGCGCTGGTGCCCCGCATTCAGTGTCTTCGGCGTATCTGCAGAGTGGATCACCTGCAGCGCCGCCTCTCTCTTTTGAGTATACTCCGTTTCGGCCTGCTGCACAAGCCGGGTGGTTTCTCTGGCCTGGGCATATCCGAACCCGGCCACGTCGGTGCGGCCGCTGTCCGGCTTGCCGCCGGTGTCCTCAAGGAACCGGTTGAGCGCCTGCCGGGCCTCCCGCAGCCGGAGGGCGGCGGCGGTGGTGTCGGCCTTGGCCCCCTGCAGGGCAACAAAATGCCGCTTGTACCTGCGCACCCGGCGTTCCAATGCGCGCTGCATCTGGGCGATCTCGTACCGGGTGTAGCGCTTGCCGTCGTATTCGACGGTTTTGGCGTCCAGTGCGGCCAGGCGCTCGGCGGTGTAGTTGGGCACCGAAATTCCCGGGAAGAACGGGTAGAAGTTGTGGCGGCAGTTCCAGCCGCACAGACCCGGGCCGGTGCCGTAGCCGGTGGCGGTCTCGAAATCCTCATACCGCACACCCTCGTAGACGATGGCGCCGCCCCGGTGATAGATCTTGCCCTGCCAGAGGGCGTGCTCGGGACGGGCTCCCTCGTGGGCGGTGACCTCCACGAACTCACAGCCCATCTCATCGGCCCGGGCCAGCTGCAATTTGGCGCAGGTCTGGTTCACGCCGGTGAGCACCGCACGGCGGACGGCAACCTCCAGGGTGTCCCGGTGGCCGCTGGGATAGGTGACGCCCGGCATCCGGTCGGCCAGGTCTTCCACGGCGCGCCGGATGGCGGTGTCGTAGTCAAAGGCACCGCTGCTGATCTGTAGCCAGGCTGCGTCCAGGTGTTTTTCAAAGGCACCGGTCACGGTGTTGGCCGTGGTGGCGGTCAGGTTCTGCCAGGTGCCCAGCGTCTGCCGGTAACCGGCGTTCAGCAGGTTGTTGAGGGTCTCGTTCTCCTCGATGGGGGAGGGAGTGAGGCCCGCTGCCTTGTAGAGAGCGTCATCGCTGGCCAGCGTTTCCCGGCCCGCGTCCAGCAGCAGGCGGCGGATTTCCTTCTTGCTCTTGCCGCTGTACTTGGCCAGGATAGAGAGAACGCCTTTGCGCACCAGCTGGCTCTGCTCCAGCCGCCAGGCCTGCCACTGGGCCGCCGGGGTCAGGGCGTCCAGGTCCCGCATCTGGGCGATGCGCCGCCCCAGGTCCTGGAGGATGTCGTCCTCCACCTGCTGCCACAGCTCGATCAGGGTATCGGGCAGTCTGTCCAGGTAGTCAGGGGAGAGCATCAGGCATCACCAAAGTGCAGCGTGTCGGCAGCGGGCATCATCTGCCGCGCCTTTTCCTCGTCCACGCCGAAATACCAGGCGGTGACCAGCTCGGGGCGCAGGTAGTTGGCCTGAGCCAGCGCCATCCGCCGCTGGAACTCCACGCCGGTATCCTCGAAGATGGAATCCCCGAAGCTGACCGCAGGCTCTACAGAACCCGCCGGTGCCAGGCCGTACAGGGTGGCGTAGACGTCGAACCAGTACAGCACATCCAGCAAGCCGGTGGTGAGCCCCCGGTCCTGGATGGCCTTGATGGTGTTGTAGGTGGTGCGGTCCTCGCTGATGACCTGGGTAGCGGTCACCCGGCCGGTGCGCGGCTCAATGGCAAAGGTTCCGGCGCTGAAACCCACCTGCATCTCCAGCAGCCGCAGCTGGGTTTCCAGGGCGGTCTTGTAGGCATCAAAGCGGAATTCCGGGGTGTAGTCGCCCCAGGGCTTGTCCTCAGGCATGTCGATGGTCATAAAGAAATCGCTGACCAGCTGCCGGAAAGGGATGGGAGGCTTGCCGTTCACCGGGTCCAGCATGGCGGCGGCGCGGTCCAAGATCATCCGGCGCTTGCCGGTCTCCCGCTCCCACACAAAGTCGGCGTAGGTGGCATCCAGCTGGCGCAGGGTGTCGGTGGCGTTGGCGTAAAGGCTCACCGGCGTGGCGCTGCCGTCCACCGTGTTGAGCATCGGCATCCGCAGCAGCCCGAAGTGGAGCCGGTCCACCTGGTGGATCGTCACTTCCGGCTCCAGCGCCGCCCAGCGGGGCACCTCGGTCAGGGGTACTTCCCCGCCCATCAGACCGCCGGTTTTCAGCCGGTAGGCTTTGTTCGTGATGGTAAAAGCCCCGTCCTGAAGGTCAAAGTGCTCCACCTTGACCACGGCGGTATCGCCCTCGATCTTGTCGAAGTCGGTGAAGTACCCGGCGTTCAGCCGGTAGTTGGGGCCCCAGCGCTCGGGGAAGATGCGGCTGCGGGGGATCACTTCGGCATACAGACTGCCGTTCTCCGCAAAGGGCTTGACGGCGGCCATGCCGCCCACACCCGCCAGCTGGACCGCCTCGAACAGGTGGGGCATCAGATGAGCACCGCACTGGTCCTGCAGCCAGTCGGCCCGGGCTCCCGCACCGGCCGAAAGGGTCAGCTCGTTGGTGGCCAGGGTGGCCATGTAGCCGGTCAGGCTCTGGGCCAGTTTCAGGCTGTGGGGCGGCTGGTCGGTCAGATAGAACAGCCGGTCCCAGTCCGCCACCGCCTGGGCCATCTGCGGTGTCATATCGCAGCCCAGGGCACGGGCATCGTGCAGATTCAGCAGTTTCATGGCCACTCCTCTCAACGTTTGCAAAATACTCATCATGTACCCTTGCGCTTCCAGATGCACTCGGTGGCGTAGCGCACCGCGTCAATGTGGTGGTTGTTCAGGTCGGGATAGCCGGGCAGCACCTCGCCGGTGCGAGCGTCCCGCTCGTACTCATACTCGGAGAACTCCCGGGCGGTGTCGGGACAGCGCGCCGGGTCGATAACGATGCCGGCCAGGCCCTGCAGCCATTTCATGCTGTAGTTCACGCTGCCGGGGCCTTTCTGGGCGGCCTTGCAGGCCAGGCCAAAGGCGCGGTAGTCGCCCACGCTTTTGGGCTCGGCGGAATCGGCCGTGATCAGGTCGGCCCCGGTCAGACCCCGCTGCTGCAGCAGGGTGGCGGTGTCCCGGTTGGAAGTCCGTCGGCGGGTCGCCTCGTCAAGAATATAAAGCGTCTGCCGGGCGGCGTCGTAGTGCACGGCATTGTAGGCCCAGGGGTCGGGGTACCAGCCCCAGTCCACCCCGTGGAGGGCCCGGTCGAAGCCGGCGCGCAGATCTTCGGGGATGGCTTCCAGCCGCAGGTTCTCAAACACTGCCGTGCCGCTGCCCACCACCTCGCCGCCGTACTCGTGGCGGTAGGCCACCGGGTTGGTGGTTTGCAGGTGCTCGGCGTCCGCCAAAAAGCGCGGCCCCAGCCAGGAGACCGGGGTCGTCTGATAGGTGGAGTGGTGTACCAGCTTGCCGGAGCGCTGCTCCAGGGCGTAGCGGTTGGCCCAGCTGCGCGCCGAGGCGGGCGGGTTGAAACTCTTGAAGGTCAGAGCGTATTCGCCGCCGCGCAGGCAGCTCTGCTCCACGTTGCGCACCTGCTCGGGACCGTCGAACTGGTCCAGCTCCTCGAACCACAACAGGCCGATGTACCCGAAGGGCACCTTCAGGGATTTCAGCTTGCCGGGGTCGTCCAGGCCGAAGAAGAGGATCTTCTGCCCGGTGGGCCGGTAGGTGCATTCCATGGGACTGACCGTGCATTTGAACCGGCTGCCCAGGCCCAGGGCCGCGATGGCCCAGCAGATCTGCGCATAAACACTGGTGCGCAGCGTCTTGTCCACCTTGCGCAGTACCACGGCATGGCACCGGGGATGGAGCAGCAGCTGCAGGATCAGTTCCAGGCTGACATAGCTGGACTTGGCAGAGCCGCGGCCGCCCTTGGCCACCAGCTCATCCACCTTGCCGGCCTTGATCTGGCGGTGGACATCAAAAAAAGCGGGGGAGATCAGCTCGGACAGTCTACAGGTCATCCAGGATCTTTACCTCGCTTTCTTCGGCGGCGTTGGCGGTGTTCCAGCGGAAATTATGCTCCAGGCTGAACTGCGCCCCGCGGGCACCGTCCCGGTCATACAAGCGACTTTCGGCGTACTCCTCGCACCGGGACTTCGCGCGGGTAATCGTGTCCATAAATTGCTTTTTTGCCTGGTAGTTGAGCAGCGCCTGCCGCCCTGTGAAGCCCAGCGCCAGGGCCAGCCCGGTGACGGTGGGCGGGTGTGCGCCGATGATCACCGGCTCGCCGTACTTGTCGGTGATGGCGGTGCCGTTTTCGTCCAGCAGCGGTTCGCCGGCGCAGTCGGTGAAGTAGGCGTCAATCTTGGCCTGCATTTCTTCCACGGTTTTATAGCGCGGCGGTCTGCCTGCCGGGGATCTGGTAGACGCCATGGTTCACCACCTTTCGACAAAGAGTGCTTTTTGTGTGAAGTATTCTGTGATATACTGAATTCAGTTTGATATGGTAAGGAGGGCTTTACAATGCCTCGGTTGTCGTTTTCCCAAAGAATGGGGTTGACCCCCAAAGAGTTCCCGCTGCAGGTGGATAGTTTGGATAAGGCCACGCGGATGGATATTTGGAATGCTTTCTATCAATCGTTTGACTCACTTAAAATGTCTACTCTTATTTGGAGTATGGAAAATACTATTCGGGCCTTTTGTGAAACTTTATGGGCAGATTTTTTTAAAAAAGATCTGTCAGAATTACAAGATTCAAGAAAACTGGTAGATCAAATACGAGTCTGCTTCAATACAGACAAATGGTATATTGTATTGAATCTTTGCGAGTTTATAATTCAAATTCCAACCGCAGGATCAAAAAAATTTGGTAAAAATGTGAATACGGTATTTGAAAATGACAATGTGGCTTATCGCGTAATCGGGTTGGAAATTGCACCCATTACGAATGACCAAGAAATTCAAGCCATTACAACAGCCATGGAGTTACCCGATAAACTTTCGGGTGCCCGGACGCATATTTCGACCGCCTTACAACTGTTATCGGATCGGGGAAATCCGGATTACCGTAACAGTATTAAGGAATCCATTTCTGCGGTGGAATCAGTATGCAAAGTCTTGGCCACTAATGAGCACGCCACTCTTCCTGATGCAATTAAAGCACTGAAAAAGAACGGATTTACTCTTCATGGGGGGTTGGAGCAAGGGCTGTTAAAGATTTACGGTTACACAAGTGATCAAGGCGGCATCCGCCATGCCATGATCGAAGAAGGTTCTGTGGTGACCCAGGAAGATGCCCTGTTCATGCTGGTTTCTTGCAGTGCCTTCTGCCATTATCTGCAGCAAAAAGGCTCACAAGCCAGAATCTTGCCATAAAAAATCCCGGCAGCGCAGGACGGAGCGTCTTGGTCAAACCGTGTGTGAGACTCTCCCGCGTGCCGGGGTTGGGGCCGGGGCTTCCTTATGCGGGAGCGTCCGGCATATATTCGGGGGTGTCCAGCAGCAGGACGCCCTTCTGGTGGATCTGGTAGACGCGGCGCGGCACCAGATTCATCTTGTCGGCGATTTCCTGGAAGGTCTTGCCGTCGATGTAGCGCATCCCCAGGATGCTGCTTTCGGGACAGGGCAGGGCACTGATGGCGCTTTCGATCTCATAGAGGGTCTGCTCGTTGCGCACAACCATCTGGGCCAGGCGGTTCTGAAAGGACTCCACCGTTTCGATGGCCTTCTCGATGCTGCTGCCCAGGTGACTGCTCTGCACCGAGATGGGGGAGAGCGCCTGTTGCAACGAGGTGGCACGGTCCCGGGCGGCCAGGATCCGGCTGCGCAGCATTTCCTGCTGGTGCAGACAGTCCTGATACCGGCCCAGCCAGTGAATCCGTTCCTTGTACTCCATGGTGTCCCTCCTTGTGAAAATGGAAAAGCCGGCATCTCAGCCGGCCGGGATCCATATACGGGGCGACGCCGTGCGCTGGATCCATGCCCCTAGGAGTCGTTTACACAAGCCCGGAAGAAGTCTATGGCTTCTTTTCAACTGTCCACGCTACCATTGTAGCCCTTTTGACAGTGGCTTTCCATGGTCAAAAAGGTGACGGCCTGCCGGTGCCGCCGGTAGACCCAGCGCAGCTCAATGTGCATCTCCACAGCAATCTCTTCCCAGCGCTGCCCCAGGAGATACCGCCGGCGCAGAATCTCCTGATCCCGCGGGTGGGGGATCTGCCGGGTGGCGTCGCTCACCTCCCGGCGGATGGTGCAGCCCCGCTCAATCTGGGCCTGCAGGTTCTGCTTGGCGGCCAGGATGCGCTCCACGGCCCGGGGCAGGCCCTGCCCGTCTGATCCGCCGCCCGGCATCCCCGAAAGCAGCGGCGTCATCCGGCAGGCCTCGCTTTGCAGCTGCTCCACCTCTTTGGCCAGTTCCTGCTCCTGGCGCAGGCTCTCCTGGTAGCGGCGCAGCCAGCGGACGGTCTCTTCGTAGGTCATGGCATCAGAGCTCCTTTCTGATGGGAAGACGGTTTTCCGGGATAAATTTGCCCTCCCGTCTGGCACGATCAACTTTGATGGCGGCCTGGTGATAGCTCAGACCATTGGGAGCACGCACCACTACCGTCTTGCCGTGCAGCGCCGCAATGAGTTTGAGGCCGCGAATCACGTAATAGCAGTAGCCGTTGATGCAAAACCTGTGCAAGGGGGTCCCCTCATACTTACCATCAAGCATCGGGGGCCACCTCCGGCAGATAGACCTGACCGTCCAGCTCGGTGGCAATCTGGCGCAGCAGCAACACAGCCCCCAGCAGTGCGTCGGTATAGCTGGCCGGGTCGTCGTGGCTGTCCGTCATGGCGGTATGTACGGCGTCCACCATGCTGATGCCGGCCCAGAGATGGTCGGCGATCTCTTCCAGATCGGCGGCCTTGAGCATCGGGTTGAGTTTTTTGCCTTGCATAGAATATCCTCCTTTGTCATGCCTTTGCCGGTGTCAGCGGCAAAATTTCGATATAAATGCCGGGAAGGTCTGCCCAAAACTTCTCGCTGATCTCGCTGCAGACCTGGGCATCGTCCTGCCAGAAGTGCAGACGGGTCATCTCATCTTTGAGGGCCTTGTCCAGATTATCGGTGTCGGGTTTGGTGGTCTTCCAAGCGCCGTCCGGATGGCGGCCGTCGGCGGGGAACAGCCACTTGACCAGCAGCCGCACCGGTCCGGTAATCGGCTCCGCAGGGGCATGGGGCGCCAGGTAGGCGTGGAGCTTGGCACGGGCGTCTTTCAGCTCGGGGGTGTCGTGCAGCACCGCGCAAGGTTTCCCGCCCCGCAAGAAAGCGTGCAGCTCCTTGTCGTGGTGGGTCACGGTAGGCGGGCGCATCGGTAAGAAAAAGCGCATGGCCGGGTTCTCCTTTCTGGGGGCCAACGTGTTTGGGAGGGGGTTCCCCCATGTATGGGGGCTGTGTACGCCCCATACTGGGGGACACCCAAACACAACGCAGTTGTTTTGCTTATATATATAAGGCTATTTTGCTTGCAAAAGATAGCGGTCATAGCGGCTATTTTGCAAAAAATGACCTTTTGCACGATAGCGAAGATAGCCGCTATTTTGCAAGATGTGCGGGAAAAATCACCCACGGGACCCGGGTTCCTTGCGGCCGACCTTTTCGCCGTCGATCCAGTAACCGCCGTCGGTTTTCAGCCGCTTTTTTACGGTGGCCGGTTTCAGGTCCAGATACTCTGCCATGGCGTACAGGGTTACGGCGCCGTCCATGGTACAGGCTTCAAAGGCATCGGAAAGCTGCCGTTTGGATTTGGCGGTCTGATCCTCCTTGTTGCCCCACCGCTTGGCGGCACCACGGGCGCCCAGGGCTTTGTAGTCGCTTTCGGGCTGCAGATCTTCCAAAAGACCGTTGTCCAGTTTGTGGATGGGGTAGTCAAACCACAGGTTGACCGGGGCAAAGCGGGCAAACTCCCGCAGTGTGCCTTCGATGCGCCAGGCAGTCTGGCGGGTAGCGGCACCAGCGCAGGCCTCGATGGCTTCATCCAGGGCGCGGCGGTCGGCGGGGGAGAGCTGCTCCTTGCAGATGGCCAGCATCCGGGCACGGCTCAGGGCGTCCTCCCGGGTGTAGGTGTCCTGCAGTCCCCGGCGGTCGAGGGCTTCCTTATAGGCCGCACAGGCGGCCCGGTTGCGCAGCTGCTCCCGGATGGCATCGGTGGGTTCCAGTTCGGTCATGTCCAGCATGGCGTCGGGGTCCCGGGCAAAGACGCCGGAACCGCTGGCACGGTCCATGCTGCGCTTGCCGCCCTGGGCACCTTTGGAATGGTGGTGGCAATAGATCACCGCACAGCCCAGTTCCCGGCAGACCAGGTCGAACTGATTGCAGAACTTGGCCATCTGGTCGGCGCTGTTCTCGTCGCCGGTGATGACCTTGTAGATGGGATCCAGCACCACCGCGATGTAGTTCTTGCGCTGAGCACGGCGGATGAGCTTGGGGGCCAGCTTGTCCATGGGCACGCTGGCGCCGCGCAGGTTCCACAGATCGATATTGCTGACATGATCGGGAGCCAGATCCAGGGCGGTGTAGACATCCCGGAAGCGGTGCAGACAGGAAGCCCGGTCCAGCTCCAGATTGATGTAGAGTACTTTGCCCTGGGCGCAGCCGAACCGGCCGAACCAGGGGCGGCCTTCGGCGATGGAGATGCACAGCTCGATGAGGGCAAAGCTTTTGCCCGCCTTGGAAGGCCCGGCCAGCAGCATCTTGTGGCCCTGTCGCAGCACATTGTCGATGAGGGGCGGCGCCAGGGCGGGCGGGTCCGCCCAGGTATCGGCCAGGTTTTCGGTGTCGGGCAGTTCGTCGGTGGCGGACTCGATCCAGTCCACCCATTCCTGCCAGCAGCTTTTCCCGGTGTTGGTTTCCAGCAGGCACTGCTTCTGGCCGTCCCGCAGGATGCCGGGCATCCGGGACAGACGGCTTGGGTTGCGGTTCTGCTGGTCGATCTGCAGCCCGTTTTTGCGGCAGACCTCGTAGAGATAATCCACCCGCTTGCGGTATTCGGCAGAATCGGGTGCGTCCACCTTGACGATGGCGTGCAGGCTCTTTTTTCCGCTGTAGACCAGGGCGGCCAGGGGCAGCTGCATCTGGTGCAGGATGGCGGCCTGCCGGTCAATGTCCTGCTCGTCGCTTTCCACCAGGGCATAGCGGTACTCGGTAATGTTGGCGTCCCGCCGTCCCTGCCCGTCCACGGGGTTAAAGCAGATCCAGGCGCCCACCGCGGGGTCATAGTCCCCCAGTACGCTCCCAAGATCCTCCCCGCAGGCCTGCAACTCGGCAATCAGCTGCTCGGCGGTGCGGTCCCAGCACCCCTTGGTGGGGCGGCGCCGGTCTTTATCCAGAAAACTTTCGGTGACATAGGCCACATGGTCGGAGGGTTCAAAAAGCGCCCGCAGATAGTCGACGAGCTGGGCCGCGGGGTCCCAGGGGGCCGTTGGGTCGGGGAGCGCCAGGTCGGGCACATCCAGCCAGTGGGGGTCCACCACCCGGCCTTCCTCGTGGGCCTGGAGGACGTCGTCCCAGCCCAGCTCGTGCCCTTCGGGGCCGGTCCAACCGTGGTCCCGGGCCAGCTTGAAGATGCTGTTCTCGGTGACGGGGGCCGGACTGCCCCGGAACGTTTCCCACTTGCGGGCACATTCGCCCTTGTGGTAGCGGCTGCCGTCCCGGGCGCTCCACTGTTCCCACAGGGTCACGGGCAGCCCGGCCTGTTTCAGGGCCATGCCCACGGTCAGCCAGTCCTGATAGGTGCAGGTCGCCGGGGAGATGGCTTCCAGCGCCTGACAGAGTTCTTCCTCCAAAGGATCACCACCTTACGCAAAATCCGGGGTATAGGTTTTGGGGTTGACGCCTTTCGGGGCGCCCCGCCAGCCCCCCGCCGAGATGCGGGTGATCATCCGGGCGGCCTGGTCAAAGGTCCAGGTGCCCACATGATGAAAACCGTACCGCTCCAGACAGCGGATCTGCTTGGGGGTGGTCAGGCCCTCGTTCCGGCGCTTGGCCAGCCGGTCCAGCAAAAGACTGGCCTTGCCGGCGCTGTCCACGGCGTCGGGCAGGATACCGAACTTTTCCAGGGCGGCGGTCTGCTGCATGGTGGGCGGGGCGCTCTCCCAGCCGAAGGCCGGCACATAGCCGGAGAGATCCTCGGCCTGGATGCTCATCTCGTACTGCAGCGGGTCCACCAGTCTGGCGCGCTTGCGGCGCTGTTCGGCCAGCTGTTTGGCCAGGGCTTCCTCCCGCTGGGCTACCACGTCGGTGCTGGCCTGCACCACCGCCTCCTCCAGGTCCTGGGGCGCGGCGGCATGGGCCAGGGTATCGGTCAGTTGTACGGCCACCGCATGATCCTCACAGATCAGATCGGCGGGGCGGCAGAGTTCGTGGCGGTCGGTGTGCCACAGAAAATCCAGCAGCAACAGGTTCTGTTTGCCGGTCTCCGGGGAAAGGCGGGTACCGCGGCCCACCATCTGGCTGTAGAGGCTGCGCACCTTGGTGGGGCGCAGTACCACCACGCAGTCCACGCCGGGGCAGTCCCAGCCCTCGGTCAGCAGCATCGAGTTGCACAGTACGTTGTATCTGCCGGCGGCAAAGTCCGCCTGGATCTTGGCCCGGTCGGGGCTTTTGCCGTTGACTTCGGCCGCGCGGAAGCCGTGGGTGTTCAGTTTGTCCCGGAACTTCTGGCTGGTCTTGATGAGGGGCAGAAACACCACCGTCCTGCGCTCCCGGCAGTAGTGGGTCATCTGTTCGGCGATCTGGTCAAGGTAGGGGTCCAGGGCGGTGCCCAGTTCCTCGGCGGCAAAGTCGCCGCCGCTCATGCCTACCGTGGAGATATCCAGCTGCAGGGGGATGGTCTGCGCCATGATCTTGCACAGATATCCCTCCCGGATGGCCTGGGTCAATTTGTATTCATAGGCCAGGGAATCGAACACCTCGCCCAGGTTGCGCAGATCCCCCCGGTCAGGCGTGGCGGTGACACCCAGCACCCGGGCATCCCCGAACCAGTCCAGGATGCGCCGGTAGCCATCGGTGACGGCATGGTGGGCTTCGTCGATGATGATGGTGCCGAAATACCGGTGGTCGAACTGCGCCAGACGCTGGGGGCGCATCAGGGTCTGGACGCTGCCTACCACCACCCGGTTCCAGGCGGTCAGGCAGCTTTGCTCGGCCTTTTCCACCGCACAGGTCAGGCCGGTGGCCCGGTACAGTTTGTCAGCCGCCTGTTCCAGCAGTTCGCCCCGGTGGGCCAGGATCAACACGCGGTCACCGGCTCGCACCTGGTCCTCTGTGATCTTGGCAAAGACGATGGTCTTGCCGGTGCCGGTTGGCAGTACCAAAAGGGTGCGAAGGCGCCCGCCATCCCACTGGGCGTGGATGCCTTCGCGTGCTGCTTGCTGGTACGGCCGCAGTGTGGCGGCCATCAGAAGGACCCCTGTTTCCAGGAGGGAGCCGGCGCGGCTTTCGGCTCCGGCGGGGGCAGGAATTTGGTGATCTCGTTGCTGGAACCGGGGGTGCCGTCCTTCTTGGTGTACTCATGGATGCCCAGGCGGCAAACCCCCTGGGCGCCTTCCAGCTCATTCCACCGGGGACGCAGGGCTTCGCCATGCTTGCGCTGGCCAATGCTCTCGAAGAAGGCGCAGAGCAGGCCCTCGGTGCGGGTGTGCAGGTAAAGGCGGTGGGTCACATAGACGTCGCCCTTGGCCCCACCGTGCACCGTGATGGACAGCTTTGCCATCGAGCAGGGCGGCAGCTTGGCGCTGCCCTCAAAGCGGGCGCGCTCAAACTTGGTGACGGTAAAGGGGTAGTCCCCCTCGGGCAGCAGTACATAGTCGGGGCCATCGTTGCGGATCTCATCGTCCCAGCTGAAAGCGCGGCCCATTTCTTCGTAAGCCATAGAAAATCTCCTTTCACATCAGAACGGCACGTCGCCGTAGTCTTTTACCATTTTGTACACCGCATCCCAGGCGCCCACCAGGCAGCCGTCGACGAAGTCCTGCGGGTAATCCCGGATGGGCATATCCTCGGGGAAGTAGCCTTTCTGGGCCACCGCTTTGCGGATGTCCGCTTCCTCCACCTTGTTGGCCACCATCAAAGCCCGCAGATTGTCGGGGATGCCCGCCGCCTGCAGGGCGGCTTCCAGTCCGGCCCGGTACCGGGCTTCCACTGCGGCAGGGTCAGGGGCAGAAGAATTTTTGGGCGAAGTTGTCTCCGTGCAGTTTGCAGGTTCGGAAGCAGTGCCAGCAGCCAAGGTTCCATTCTTCTGGATCGGTGCAGTCTGGGGGCGGTTCGAGTGGCTTGTGGTAGGGTTTGCGGGTTCGTCCTCCACCAGAATCGGCCGCTCGGCCGGCGCCGGGGCACGGGGGATCGCTCCGGGGATCACAGCCGCAATGGCCCCGTAGTCCAGCGGCAGCTCTTCGGCCAGGCCGAAACGGTTTTTGGCATCCCAGCAGGGGTGGTGGGTGGTGTAGAGCACCCGCCGTCCGCCGCTGGCCTTGTTCTTGGCGTTGGGGCTGCTGCCGGATTTTTCTACCACCGTCTTGTAGTTGGCAAAGAGGAGCATATCGCACCATTCCCGCAGCAGCGGGGCCACCTGCTTGGTGGTCTTCATCTGCCAGCGGTCGTAGTTGCCCACAGCGTCGGGCTGCTCAAATTTGGCGATGGCGGCATGGGCCAGCACCACCACGTTGAGGCCGCCGGTCACGATCTCTTCCAGCTGATCCAGCAGCCGGCCGAACTCTTCCTTGACATACACGTAGCCCTTGCCGTATCCGAACCCCTCCAGTCCGTCCACCTTGGCCTTGGCGCAGATGGACTGGATGCAGAGGGTTTCGGCCCAGTCTGCGGTGTCCAGCACCAGGGTGGCGCAGGGGATGCTGCCCCGGCGCACCTCGGCTACCTCATCCAGCAGCATGGCCCAGCTGGTGGGGCGGGGCAGACGCCGGACATTCAGTCGCTTGGTGCCTCCCTCGGTGTCGAGGAAGACAGGGTCGGGGAACTGGGCGGCAAAGGTGGATTTGCCGATGCCTTCCGGCCCGTACAGCACCACCTTGACCGGCGCCGGGATCACGCCGGAGGTCACTTGGTATTTGCTCATATTCAAAAGGCTCCTTTCGTCCATTGTCTGGGGGTTGCTGCCAGGCGGTCTTCGGTATCCTGCCCGCGCACTCTGCCGTCCTCGATGATGATCTGGCATTCGCCGCCGGTGCTCACACGGGTGGCGATGGCCTGCAGTCCTTCGGATTGCAGCCAGGCGCCGAAGTCGGTCAGTGTTTGCAGGTCCATCTGCTCCAGCTTGTCCAGCAGCACAAAGCCGCAGTTGGGGTTGAGCCGCCGCACAATGGCGGTGGCCACACGCAGCTGGTCGCTGCCAGACATAGCATCCCAGGGGTGGCCATGGTAGGTAAGGTGGCCGTCCTCCACGCCCAGGTCAGGCAGGGGAAGGTCGGCACCTTCCAGCAGGGCAGTGCGCTTGCGGCGGGCCTCGGTGAGCTGTTCGGTCAGGGCTGAGTACTGGGCGGCAAATTCAGCGGCGTCTTCTTCGGCTCTGGCTTTATCCAGGTTGGCACGCACCTTGCGGTTAGTTTCGTCCACTGCCAGGATCGCAGCCTGTAGTTCTTCGGTAGATTCATCCTGCAGTTCGGCGGCGGTCTTACGGGCATCCTGCACCTCCTGCTGTACTTTGGATAACTGATGTTCGGAATATTCCAATTCACGGGTCAGGTCCTGCACCTGGCGGGAAAGTTGTCGTTCCTGGTCCTCCAGCTCGGCAAGATGCTGCCGCTTGCGTTGGTTTTCACCGTTGCGGGCCAGAATGTCCTGCTGCCGCTGGATCAGTTCCAGGGCGCTAACCGGCTCGGCGGGGGCTTCTGGGTATTCCTGCATCTCGTCGGCAAATGCTTTTTTCTGGTTGGCGATCTGGCCCACCGTGGTGCGTTTGTCATACAGTGCCTTGATTCGTCGGTCCAGCTGGGTGAGTTCCTCACCCACGCCGATGATTTTCAGCAGTGTGTCGGCCTTCTCTCGGTCACTGGCCTCCAGGAAGCGGGGTAGGTCCAGGGCCAGTACCTCCACAAATTCGTTGAGGAGCTGCTGCCCGGCGCGGCGGCCGGTTGGGTCGGTGACTGTCAGGGTGCTGTTTTTGCCTTTGCGTTCCACAACGATGCCGTTGGAAAGGGTGACTTTTAAATGGGGCGGCGCCACGGCGCCCTCCCGGGGTGCCTGGCGGAACTTATCGCCACCCAATGCCCAAGCCAGAGCATCCAACACACTGGTCTTGCCCTGGTTGTTGTTGCCGCCCACCAGGGTCAGTCCGGTGGGGGCAGGGATGATCTGGACGGCTTTGATGCGCTTGACGTTCTCGGCTTCCAGCGCTGTGATGGTTACAGACATTGCAAGATCTCCTTTTGGGTCTGGGCCCACTCTCTGTTGATGCGGTCGATGGCTTCCACACGACGGCTTTCTTCCATTTCAGCCAGGAAAGGCCGTACCATCTGCCAGGCTGTGTTGATCTGCCGCCCCAGCAGCAGAATGGCATCCTCGGCATTTCGGGCGTTTATTTGCCGTCGTTCTTCCTGGCTGGCATACACCGCCTGCTGTAGGCGGGCATTCACGCGCCGGTCAATCTCTTCCTCATCCACGGCGGGAACTTCGATGGGGCGGGCCTTCAGATCGTCATTCTCGGCCTTCAGCCGGTCGCCGCGCAGCTTGGATGCCTGCAAGGCGATTTTGGCGCCGTCCCGCTCCTTGCAGGCTTCGTCGCGCTCTTTCTCGGCGACCCGGGCGCGGGCGTCGGCGGCGTCTCGTTCAGTCTGTGCCGCGTCCGCACGCCGGTCAGCAGCTTCGCTCATTTCCAGCAGGTCTTTGATTTTGGCATCCCTGGCGCGGATCTCGGCCAGCAAATCCTGGTACTGCTTGTGGCTGGTGATGTCGCCATCCTTGACGGCCTGCACCAACTCGGTCGGGGCCGAGGGCTTGGCTGCGGCGTAGAGCAGGGAAGGGCTGGCGGCTTCCAGCGTGGCCTGCTCTTCGGGAGTGGAACCGGAGAGCAGGGCTTGCACCTGCAGCAGCTGGTAGGCTGTGGTTTTGCTGATCCCGACGGACCTGCACCATGCCACAAAGGTCTCCTCTGTGTGTTGGTTGTGCCCGTCCGAATTTCGGACGAGCTCCTCATGTGCCATATCCACAGCCCCAGCCAGGTCGATGATGTATTTCTGTCTTGCCGAGCGGATTATGTTTTCCGCCAGATGCAGCGTGTCCACGGTGACTCCATCCAACCCGCTGTAGTCAAAGGTCGGGACATTTGTGTCCTTAGCTGCCAAAGCGGCAGGCTCCGCAGCGGACAGATTTTGTGTTCCAGCACCGGCAGGGGCCGTAGCGCTTTCCGACTTTTCCTTCTTCCAGCCGTGGGCCCGGGCGTAGTCGTCCAGCACTTCCTGAAGATCCTCGGCCGTGTAGGCCTCGCCTTGCACGGCAGCCAGTACACCGCTCAAGGTCCAGGCGTCCGCGGCCATGGGCTTGCACATCAGGGCTGGGGCACCGTTGTGCTCCCGTACCGCGAACAGTGTGCCGTAGTCGTTTTGGTAGACCGCCGGTTCGGCGGGGGCAAGGGAAAGGTCAGCCAGGTATTTTTCCTCGCGCTCTCGTTCCTGCCGAAGCTCCTCCTCGGTCAGAATTTCATCCTGGTCGGGGATGCCCCCGGTGCTGTACCGGTTGTTGACGTAGTAGTCA
>DXDW01000043.1 GCA_019115305.1 Candidatus Anaerofilum excrementigallinarum | reverse complement strand
CAATCGAGATCACCGCATAGTCACAGCAGGAAAAGTTTTTTTCCAGCCATTGCGCCAGCAGCAAAAACGGGGCAGGCCGCTTTTTGCTGCCCATCAGCTCTTTGGGAGGGAGCAGCAGCTGGACATCGGTGCATTTTTCGACCATTAACGCGGGATAGAGAAAGTTGCAGGGGCGCTCATCCAATGGCAGCAGCAGGATACGGGGCATAGCCAGTCCTCCTTTTTATGGAGCGAGAATCTCGTCGATGAGCTTGTCCGCCATGGAAAGGCTGCGGGGCACGTGGAACGGGCCCTTGAAGGTGCTTCCCTTGCAGGCAGGCAGCGTGGGTTTGCCGTCCCGGCGCAGGTATCCATACCACTCCCCGTATGCAGGGTCGGCGAAGTGGTCGCGGCAATAGGCGATGGTTTTGTAGAACCAGTCCAGATAGGTTTCGTCCCGGGTGTCGCGGTAGGCCATGAGGCTGGCGATGAGGATTTCGTTGTGGGGCCACCACAGCTTCATGTCGTGTTCATAGGCTTCGGGGGGCAGCCCCATGCAGTCAATGAAATAGAGCAGACCGCCGTATTCCTGGTCCCAGCCGGCGTTGATGGCAAAACGGAACACATCCTCGGCCTTCCGGTGCAGGTCCCGGCTGCCGATGCGGTTGGCTTCCTCCATCAAAAACCAGCTGCACTCGATATCGTGGCCCGGGTTGACGACGCGCCCCGCGGAAATGTCGCTTTGAAATTCTCCGTTCATCCCCACCGATTCCAGGGTGCAGTGCAGATCGGGTTTGTGGTGGTAGGCGAAGATGTCGTGGACGCACTGGGCGGAATACTGGTCGTAGAGAGCGGCCTGTTCCGGGTCTACACGGCGCAGAACGCTGGTCATGTTCAAAAAGATCATGGGGTCGGCCAGAGCGCGCCCCTTTCGGGTTTCGGGGATGGTTTTGGGGCCAAGGCCGGTGGGGTCGGGAGCGCCGTGGTTCAGATCGTATACCAGCTGATAGGCCCGGCGGGCCCGTTCCAGGCATTTTCTGTCGCCGGTAATGCCGTAGTATTCCGCATTGGCGATGGCATAAAATCCCTCGGAAAAGCAGTACCGGCGCTGGCGCAGGGGCTTTCCGTCTGCCGTCACGGTGAAGTACATCCGGTTTCCGGCACTGCGGTTGATGCAGTGGTCTTCCATAAAATCCAGACAGGACCGGGACGCTTCCAGCCATTCCGGCCTGGTGCCGTACAGGCGGCACATGTGGGCAAAAATCCAGCCGCACCGTCCCTGCATCCAAACGCTTTTATCGGTGGAAAACACCTTGCCTTCCCGGGTCAGGCAGGTGTAGATGCCGCCGTGCTCGGGATCCATGCCGTTTTTGAGCCAAAAGTTCACAGAGGATTCAAGTTCGGTGCGAATCCAGCTTTGCCAGCTGCGCAGTTTTTCGGTATCCATTGTTGTAAAAACCTCCTTGTATGTGATTGCCGCCCTGGTTGTCTGGTCAGGGCGCTGTGGGGGCGGAGAGCCCCAGCGCCGTTTTGATGATCCGCCCGGCACAGCTGCGCAGCAGCCGGCGGTCCAGCCTGCCATCGCGGAGAGCGCACAGCAGCGCGCTGTACTCCCGCCGGCTGCCGGGCATCAACAGGTCGTTGCCGGCCTGGATGCAGCCCTCGGCGGTGCAGCGGCGGCTGGACGTGGTGTCCCAGTCGGTCATAAAGATGCCGGCAAAGCCCCATTCGCAGCGGGCGATGGCTGTGCAGAGGGCGGCACTGTTTGCCGCATGGACGCCGTTTACCAGATTGTAGCTGGTCATAATGGCACTGGGCTGGGCCGACTGTACGGCGATTTGAAAACCCCGCAGATAAATTTCGCGCAGAGCCCGTTCCGAAACCAGGCTGTTGGATTCCAGCCGTTCGGTCTCCTGGTTGTTGCAGGCAAAGTGCTTGAGGGTGACGCCGCAGCCCTGGCAGGACTGGACTCCCCGGGTGATGGCGGCCGCCATCTGGCCGGACAAAAGCGGGTCTTCGGAAAAATATTCAAAATTGCGGCCGCAGAGTGGGCTGCGGTGGATGTTCATGCCGGGCGCCAGCCAGAGGCTGACCCCAAACAGAGCCATTTCGTAGCCCACGGCGGCCCCCACTTCCTGCAAAAGGCAGGTGTTCCAGGATTGGGCCAGCATGGTTCCAATGGGAAATGCAGTGCAGTACTGGTAGTGCCGGGTGCCGCCCGGGTTGTACTCGCCGCGGGCCAGAAAGCCGTTTTCAAAGCACTGTTCCAAAGGCGGGATCAGCGGCTGCCCTTTTTGGGTGAAATAGCAGCTGGCCAGCCGCAGGCCGGCGGGCCCATCCGCCAGGACCAGAGAGGGAACCCGGATGTCCCCGCCGATTTCCTGGGTTTCGCCGGCAGACCCGGGCACGCTCACCCCGGCGGACCCCAGTTGGCTTTCGTCGTCTTTGTGCCATTGGCCCACACAGAGCCGCACCAGCGAATCATCATCCAGCTGCGAGGCGATTGCAAGGGCTTTTTCGGCGTTGGGGTCGGGGTGCGGACGAGAGCGGGCGGAGCCGAGCAGCAAGCCCGGGCGGACCGGCAGGATGGGCAGCCCCTGCTGCAGGAGTTCTTTTTCCAGAGAGCGGCGCTTTTCCAGGCAGTGCTTCATTCCGGGAGAAAACCAGTCCTGCGGTGCGTCCGGCCAGCAGAGCGAAACCTGTTCCAGTACCTCCCGCTGTTCCAGCTGTATGCCGCCAATCAGGCGGCAGCTCTGCAGCGAGTTTCCCAGCCAAAGGCCATAGGTTTTGGCGTCCAGTACCCAGCCGCCCGCCTGCGGATCAAAAGAGGCGAGAGCATCGGGAGAAAATTCCAGTGCAAGTGTCTGTTTCTGCCCGGGCGCCAGCAGGCCGGTTTTGGCAAAGGCGACCAGCCGGCGGTATTCTTTTGGCTGCAGGGCGCAGGGACAGGTGGCGTAGAGCTGCATCACCTCTTTTGCGCTCCAGCGGTCCCCGGTGTTTTGCACGGTGCAGTCCAGCACAAACCGGGGCCGGTTTCCCCGTTCCAGGCGCAGGCAGCCGGCCTGGATGGAAAACTGCGTGTAGGAAAGGCCATCTCCAAATCCAAATCGAACCGGTACGTCAAAGGTGTCAAAGTAGCGGTATCCCACAAAAATCCCCTCATGGTACCGAACGGTGCGGGGGTCAGGGGAAGGCTGCTGCATACAGGGGCAGTCCTGCAGCCGCAGCGGCCAGCAGTCGGTGAGCCGCCCGCTGGGGGACACGGCGCCGCGCAGCACGTCGGCCAGGGCGTTTCCGCCTTCCATGCCGGGCTGTGAGAGCAGCAGCACGGCATGGATCCGGGGCAGCTCGTCCAAAACCGAAAGGTCCACGATGCCGCCGGTGTTCAGCACCAGAATGACAGAGGGATAAAAGCTGCACAGACTGCGCAGGTCCTGCATTTCCCATTTCGAGAGCAGATAGTCGCCGGGCTCGTTTTTGCGGTCTGCCCCTTCTCCCGAGGACCGGCTCAATACATACAGTGCAGCATCGCAGGCCGCTTTGGCAGGCGCACAGGCGGGAGCCTGAAAGGGCGTGTTGACATACGCGGCAAAAAAGTGGGGCTGCTGGCCGGTTTCCAGCTGTTCCCAGACGCGGTCCCGCCATTTGCTGCGGGCCTGGCGATAGATGGTGTCACAGTGCTGCAGCCAGGCTTCGTTGGCGATCTGAAAGCCGGCGGCGTACAGGCCGTCGCGGATGGAAACGGTTTCCCGGGCGTTTACATCTCCCGATCCGGTCCCGCCCTTCAGGGTGTGCAGAGCGCCTGTGCCGTAGAGGGCAATGCGGCAGCCGGAGGGCAGAGGAAGCGTGTGGTTTTCGTTTTTCAAAAGGATGATGCCTTCCTCCGCAGCCCGGCGGGCAAGGGCGCGGTGCGCTTCTTCGTAGGGGCGGGGGGAGCAATCGGTGCAGCGGGGCAGGTGACGAACACATGGCATGGGGAATACCTCCGGGGAAAAATCAGGTGCGGCGGGCAAACTGAAGCAGGTCGATGCAGGCGCCGCCCTCCAGCCGTGAACGCTCGGCAGCAAGCGCCATGATATGGCTGTCGATGGAAACGTCCACCGAGGTGAGCGAGGCGGGGTCTTCCCGCTGGAAAAGTGCGGCCAGGGCGTCCATCATCCGGTCATCGCCGCCGCCGTGCCCGGCAAAGCGGTCGGTGAGCTTGTCCAGCTCGATGATCTGCTCGGGCTGCCCAAAGCGGCGCAGCATCACGCGGTTGCGGAGCATGTCGATCTCCAGCTCTCCCAGCGAGCCCATGGCGCGCATGGTGCGGCAGCATTCCTGGGTGAAGGCGGTCACGGTGAAGGTGGCGCAGACGCCGTTGGCAAACTGCATGTTCACACACTGGTGGTCGGCCACATCGTTGTCACAGGCGTAGACACAGCGCCCGTAGGGCCCCTTTTCCAGAGCGGCGCGGATGCTGTCCGGCGTGGGCGTTTCGCTCAGCACCGAGCAGGGCCAGCCGGCATTGCCGCCGAGAATGCCGGTCTTTTCATTTTCCATGTAGATGCGCACAGCGCTGTACGGGCAGCGGGTGGATAGGGCACAGCGGGTGCAGCGGTCGTCCGCGCCTTCGGGGGCGCTTTCAGCGCGAAAAACAGACAGGCCGCCGTTGGAGGAGAGGGATATACAGGCGCTGCCGGCAAACCAGCGCAGCAGGTCCAGGTCGTGGCAGCTTTTTGCCAGAATCATGGGGCTGGAATCCTCCTCGCGGCGCCAGTTGCCCCGCACATAGCTGTGGGCAAAATGCCAGTAGGCCACATTTTCGATCAGATCCATGTGGATGAGCCGGCCGATCTCTCCGGATTCCAGCAGCCGTTTCACAGTGGAGAAAATCTGAGTGTAGCGCAGCACATGGGCCACGGTGACGATCCGGCCGCAGCGGTGCGCCGCTTGCTGCAGTGCCAGACATTCCTGCAAAAGGGGAGAGATGGGCTTTTCGAGCAGCAGGTGATACCCTTTTTCCAGGGCGGGAAGTGCCAGCCGCACATGGTCGCGGTCCTGGGTGGCGATGACAGCCACATCCCCCAGACGGGGCTGTTGCAGGAGGGATTCCATGGTTTCGTAGCACTGGCTGTCCGAAAGGCCCAGGTCCCGCTGCACATCCCGGCGGCGGATGGGGTTGGGTTCGGCGATGGCGGTCACCTGCATTTTGTCGGGGTTGCGCTTGGCATAGGAGGCGTATACCTCATATCCCCGCACACCCAGACCGCCGATGACGATTTTGATGGGAAGATCCATTATAATACCTCTTTCTTTTTTATATGCGTTATATGCGGCAGGCGGAGATGCATTCGCCCCAGGAATAGCAGCCCCGGAATTTGCCGTCGGCGTTGGTCAGGCAGCGCAGCTTGGGGCAGGCAAGGGTTTCGATCTCGTCGATCTCTCCCTGGTGCAGGCGCTGCATTTGGACTTCGGCGGTGCGGAATCGCCCGGTCAGGCCCGCCATGCGCAGATCGATCACCTCATAGCCGAAAGGTTTGTTCACCGCTTCCCACAGCCTGCCCCAGGCGGCTCGGCAGCTCTCGCATTGCCGGGCACAGGCGTGGGCCAGGGCGGCCATTTGGGCGGCCTGGGGGCTTTGGCAGCGGGCGGCGGGAGCCTGAAGAAACCACTGGACCTTCAGCGCCAGCAAGCCGGCCAGCTGCTCGTAAAAGCGGTACATGGCCTCAAACCGCGGCTCCTGGCTGGTAAAGCCGTGGTACAGGCGCTGCAGCGATTCATACCGGCCCGAAAGGGCAAGGCCCTCGCAGTCGGCCTGAAACAGCGGCAGCAGCGGGTCCTGGTAAAGCAGAAATTTGGAGAAGTTTACGGGGTCGTCGGACACAGGGGCAAACAGGGCAGGCAGATCGAACTCGCCCAGACGGGAAAAAGCCTCGCAGGGCTCCCCCACGCAGCTTTCAAAGCGGCTGGCCAGGGCAGAGGGGCTGGTGTCGCCGGTATAGGTGAATTCGGCGTACAGCTGCAAACCGTACAGAATGGCGGGCAGCGGGCATTCGGCGCCGTTGTCGCCCCAGGCGGTGGCCAGCACGGTGGAAATGTGGTGGTCACGCGCTTCTTCCAGGCCGGGAAGGCTGGCGCTGCGCATTTTTTCCACCGCGGGCACGGGCCCCACCCAGCTCCACAGGCCGCCGGCAAACAGAACCGGTGCGCCGAACTGCTCGTGAACGTCAAACAGCTTGCGGTAGCTTGCCCGGTCCATGTGGTAGTAGTCCCAGTAAACCAGAGGAACATCCGGCAGAGCGGCGTCCAGAACGGGCTGGGGCAGCTGGTCGGGAACGTCGTAGTAGCCGCCGGTGGGCGAAGCGGCGCGCAGGTACATGTCGCTCCAGATCATCGGCGCGAAATTGTATTTTTGGGCAAGAGCCGCCACCCGGGAGAGGTGCCGGTTCATCAATTCCCAGGCGGGGACGATCCCGTTTTTGAAGCGGAAATTTCCCAGCCCCAAAGACCAGGCCTCGTCCATGCCGATGTGGATGCGCTGGGTGTGGAAACAGGCCCGCACAGCCTGGAACATCTGCTCGATGTAGGCATATACCTTTTCCTCCCCCACCATCAGGCAGTCTTCGGTGTCCCGCAGGTCGGGGTCATTCTGCGGCCAGTGCAGCGCCCGCTCCAGATGCGCCAGGGTCTGGATGCAGGGGATGAGCTCGATGCCCAGGTCCGCCGCATACCGGTCCAGTTCCCGCAGCTGCTGCTGGGTGTAGCGGCCCCGCAGATAGCCAAAATAGGGCTGCTGAGGGATTTCGTAGGTGTCCTCGGTGTACAGCATGGCTACCGACATGCCCATCAGGGCCATTTTGCGCAGCATCAGCTTCACCGTGTCGGGGGTCAGCACGGCATTGCGGGAACAGTCCAGCATTGCACCCACCTCGGCAAAGGCCGGCTGCTGCTTCCAGGCGAGGGGCTGGCGGGACGGCTGTTTCAGATAGGACAAAGCGCGGAAAAACTCGGCGGGCACCCGGTATTCCACCTCCAGCGAGTTTTCTTCCAGCCGGAAGGCAAAGCGGCCGGCCCGGCGCGCGGTGACCGCAATGCCGCCTTCGCCCACGGCAAAACCTTCGGATTCACACAGATGCCCCAGGCCCGCCAAGAGTTCCTCCGGCAGGCTGGAGGGGGAAAGAACAACCAGTTTCATTTGTAAAACTCCTTTAATTTGTCTTTGAGAACTCCCTGCAGCAGGCCGGCACAAATTTCGGCCACGGTCCAGCCGCTTTCAACGGCCCAGGGCCCCCAGCCCACATCGTTGGGCAGACCGCAGACCTCCATTTGCTCCGCGTCAAAGCCCCGTGCCCAGGCGCCGTCGATCCGGGGGTCCTGGCTGTGGATCTGGGCTGTGGACAAAAATGCGGCGTGCCGGCAGAACAAATCGTAAAAATAGGCATCTTCCGTGACAAAATAGGCCTGCATCAGCCCCAGGGGAACCCAGTTGTTGCTGTATAAAAGGTCACACACCGGGTCGCCGTTGCGGGCCAGCAGGGAACATTCGCCGTTTTCCTGCTTGCTGCATGCGGCGGAGTAGTCGTCGTCCCATTCCAGGTAGGCGCCGGAGGGGTGGCGCATCTTTTCCAAATCCCGGGTCACGGTGTAGAGCATCTGCCGGTATTCCTGTTTGCCGGTGGCATAGTAGAGCCAGGCAAAGGGGAGAAGAAGCCGGCAGAGCTCCTCGGTTTGGCTCTGTTCCCGGATGGTTTTGGGATAGGCCTGCAGCAGCGCCTGCATGCCGGTTTCGCCCACGGCCAGGCAGCGGGCGTCCTTTTCCAGCTTGCCGTACAGCAGTAGGCAGGCCAGATAAAAGGCATTATAATGTGCGCAGGGGAAAGCTCCGTTCTGTCGGCTCAGCGCGGCAAAGTCTTCCTCGGACATGTTCAGATTGTCGGTGCGGGCCGGCCGCAGGCCATCCGGCCCGGTGGTGTTCATCAAAAATTCCAGCGCCATCCGGCACTGGGGCAGATATTCCCGCCCCAGCCCGTACAGGGCTTTGAACAGGGTCACCAGCATGGCCCGGGCCATATCGTCCTGGTAGCACACCTCCCAGGCGATGTCGGTCCAGCGGAGCATGCCCTGAAAGCGGCCCGAGCGGATCTGCATTTTGTCGTAGACAAAAGCTTCCAGGTTTTGGGCCCGCTCCAGGCTGCGGGCGTCGCCGAATGCCAGAAAGTGCATCAGATAGGCCAGCGCCGCTTCGCCGCAGCAGTCGGTGCGGATGGAGGAGGCGGTTTTCTGGCGGCCGTCGGGGTAAATTTCGGTGCCCAGCCCTTCCAGCACGCCTCGTTTGCCCTCATCCACCAGAATGCCGGAACGGCTGAACCAGTCGATGCCGCTGGCGGCACAGTCGGCGGCGGAACGGGCAAAGCCGGTTTGGTACTGAGGCGGAAACTCCACCTCCTCCAGAACCGGCGCGCCGCACAGCCAGCCGATCAGCGAGCGCACCAGTCGGCTCCAGGCCGGCACCGGAGAGAATCGCGCCCGCAGAAAGTTGCACAGCCGGAAGGAGCAGACGGCGACGGCGGGGGTTTCCAGCCAGATGCCATATTGCTGGCAGTCGGTGCGCTCCTGTTGGCTGAGCGGCTGGCGGGCGTGTTCCGACAGCCCCTTTTTATACATTAAAATAGGTCTGGCCAGATTGTTGCGATAGTAGGGGGTGCAGCGCATATTGCATTGATCATCCAACAAAAGTCCATCTTCCAGGCCGGCGAATTCCGCGTCGGTGCACACCAGCCGGAGAAAGCGGGTGGAATCGGGAGATGCACAGTAGTTCTGGCAGAAACTCAGGGTGTATTCATACAGCACCCGTCTGCCGCTGTGCGAAAAATCCTCCACCACACTGCGGCATTCCGCCGGGAAAACCAGCGGTTCCTCCCGGGTGCCCCCCAGCACGCAGGCGCACTGGAAACCATCGAGGCAGTGGGGGGTGAGAGCGTTCGGGTGCAGGACTTCGACGGTAAGAGCCGGAGATTTCTGCAGCAGAGCGAGCAGGTCGCTGGGGCCGCAGGTGATGACGGCAACGGAAACAGACATAAGTTCCCTCTTTCTGGTCCGGGGACCGTTTAGTGTTAGCTATATTATAAAAGCACTGTTTTGCAAGTCAATAAAAATCAAAAAATGTGCAAAATGAAAAAAATGTACGCAAAAATATTGCGAAAAGGAGTGCGGAAAAGGCTGCTGCAAAAGT
>DXDW01000042.1 GCA_019115305.1 Candidatus Anaerofilum excrementigallinarum | reverse complement strand
CGCGGGTTCTCCCGCAAACTACTCCCCCAAGGGAATCTTCTGTTTTGCAATGGCAGTACTATACCATGCCGCCGGATGGTTTGTCAAGGCAAACATTCGGCCTTTATCCCTCCCCGAAATAGGCCCCAAAGCTGGCACTGAAGGGTGGATTCGTGCTATAATAAAATCAATATCCCGGCGCTCTGTGCAGCGCCGCCCGTGAGAGGTTTTTGTATGGAAATGACACGTTTTTCCTGTCCCCACGCCAAACAGTGCGGCGGATGCCAGCTGCTGCAGCTGCCCTACCCTGCCCAGCTGGAAAAAAAGCAGCGGCTGGTGGAGGAACTGTTCGGTCAATATACCCCGGTACAGCCGATTCTGGGTATGGAACACCCGGTGCATTACCGCAACAAGATCCACGCCACCTTCGGCAAAGGGCGGAACGGCCGGGTGGTTTCGGGACTGTACCAGCCCTCCAGCCATCGGCTGGTGCCCATTGAGCATTGTCTGCTGGAGGACGAGGCGGCGGCGGAGATACTGGCTGTTGTCCGTCAGCTGATGGATCAGCTGCATCTGCCCCCCTATAACGATGTGACCCACACCGGCCTTATCCGCCATCTGCTGATCCGGCGGGGGTATTTCTCCGGCCAGATTCTGGTGGCGGTGGTGACCGGTCAGGCGGCTTTCCCCGCCCGCAAACAGTTTGCCGAGGCGCTGCGCAAAGCCTGTCCCCAGATCACCACCCTGGTGCAGAACATCAATCCCGGCCGTACCAGTATGGTTCTGGGCGGCCAGCAGCGGATTCTTTACGGACCCGGCTATATCGAGGACCAGCTCTGCGGCTGCACCTTCCGCATTTCCGCCGCATCCTTCTACCAGGTCAATCCCATCCAGACCCAAAAGCTTTACCAGGCGGCTCTGGATATGGCGGGTTTGACGGGCGCCGAACGGGTGATCGACGCCTATTGCGGCACCGGCACCATCGGCATTCTGGCTGCCCGCCAGGCCGGGCAGGTGCTGGGGGTGGAGCTCAATCGGGCCGCTGTCACCGATGCCATCGCCAATGCCCGGCGCAACAAAGCCGAAAACATCCGCTTTGTGTGCCAGGACGCCGGACAGTTTATGGTGGAGCTGGCGCGCCAGGGCCAGACAGCCGACCTGGTGCTGATGGACCCGCCCCGGGCCGGCAGCGATCAGGCGTTTCTCTCCTCTTTGGCTGTCCTGGGGCCCAAAAAGGTGGTGTATATCTCCTGCAATCCCCTTACCCAGAAGCGGGATGTGGAGTACCTTGCCCGCAAAGGCTACCGTGTCAAGGCGGCCCAGCCGGTGGACCTTTTCCCCCACACCGATCATGTAGAAAATATTTTGCTCTTGGTCAAGCAAAGTCCCCGTCCGCCCCGAGAGCGGGCTGCCAGACGCCCCCAGCCGCGGCAGAAAGCCGACAGTCGGCCCGGCAGAAGGACACAGGAAAAAAGCAAACTGTGATCGCGCAGCCGGGGCCCGGAAGAAATCTTCCGGGCCCCGGTTGTGCATATTTGTGCTGCTTTGCATGAAGGCAAAAGAAAAGCTTAGGATTCCCGCCCGAACGCAGTGCAGCTTTTTTGCAGAGCTTCGATGAATTTTTGCGCCGCTTTGGGAAATACCTGGTAGCGCTTCCAGATGATGGATGCCTCGGCCTCCATTTTGGGAAACAGGGGCCGGAAGCAGAGCCGGCTGTCCCCTGTCACGTTGATGAGCTTGTCAAAGCACAGAGCATAGCCCAGCCCTTCCTCCACCAAAAGCGAGGCGTTGAATACCAGATTGTAGGTGGCCACCACCTGCAGCTTGGAGATATCCCGCTGCATCCAGTGGACCATGGATAAATCATCGTTTTTTTGAGCCGAGAGGATCAGGGGCTTGTCCCACAGATCCTGGGGCTGGATGTATTCTTTTTGGGCCAAGGGGGAATCCCGGCGCATCAGCACCCCCCAGGTGTCCCGCACCGGGGCCGGCACCGCATTGTAGACCGCCGTGTCCACCGGACCGTAGACCACTCCGATATCAATGAGTCCCCGCTCCAGATATTCCTGCACAAAAGCCGCGTTGCCGCTGAGAATGTGGTAGTGGATATCGGGATATCGCTGCTGCAGCTGCTGGGCCGCCCGGGCAAAAATGCGGATCATGTCCGATTCGCCGGCGCCGATATATACATCCCCCGCCACCACCTCGTCGGAACGGGAAATTTCGTTTTCGGTGATCCGCACCAGTTCCAGAATTTCCTCCGCCCGCTTGCGCAGCACCATGCCCTCTTCGGTGAGCAGCACCTTCCGCGAGCCTTTGGAGCCCCGAATCAGCAACTGTTTTCCCAGCTGTTCCTCCAGGGCCTTCAGTTGGGTAGACAGGGTGGGCTGGGACAGATGCAGCGACTCCGCCGCTGCCGAGATGCTTTGTTCCCGTGCCACCGCCAAAAAGTATTGCAGTACCCGCAGTTCCATGGGCAGATCCCCTCCTTTGCTTTCAGTATACACGGATTTTTATAGCTTGCAATTATGAATCCGTGTTTTCCATATAGAGAATGTATATACAGCAAACACCGCGCCGCAAAATTTGCGTGAAAATATCTTTGGAAGGTCGCTGTCCCGGAAGCGGACGGATTGTTTTTCCTTTTTGTCCGCCCTATACTTATAAGAAAGACGGCTGCAAAAAGGGTTTGACCGATCCGGATATGGCGAGAAGCCGGCAAAATCCGGTTTTCCGCCCACAGGCTGTGAGCAGTCTGCGCCGCCGGAGATTATCTGACTGTTTCCTCCGCAAAGCGCTTTTTATAGTAGAGATAGGCCGCCACACACAGACAGATCTGTACCACCGAGGAGACGGGAGTAGCCAGGCCGATGTGAAAGAGGGATACCCCTTCCCCGCGGCTGATGAGATACACCGCCGGTATACGCACAAAGAAGGCGCCGATCACCCCCTGGGCCATCACAAACACGGTTCTGCCGCAGCCGTTGAAATACCCCACAAAGCAGAACAGAATGGCGGTGAGCAGGCAGTCGATGGCATAGGCTTTCAGATAGTCGTGGGCCGCCGCAATGACCGACGGCTCCCGGGAAAAGATCGCCGCCAGGGCAGAGCCGCCGAAAAAGGCCAGGGTGCCCATAACTGCCCCAGCGGCCAGAGCGGTCTGGATGCCGTAAAACAGCGCTTTCCGGGATCGATCCGGACGGCCTGCTCCGTTGTTCTGGGCCACAAAGGCGGAAATAGCCTGCATATAGGCCGATGCCACCAGCATCAGAAAACCGCACACCTTTTCCGCCACCCCCACGGCGGCGGACTGGGTGACGCCCATGCTGTTGACCAGCACCTGGATAAACAAAAAGGAAAACTGCACCAGCAGCTCCTGCAGGGCGATGGGAACGCCCACATTGAGGATTTCTTTTACATATCTGCCGTCCAAACGGATGTAATCCAGGGAAAAAGAGAAGGGCAGCTGCCTTTTGCGGATCAGCACCAGAGAGCATACTACGCTGACACCCTGAGCGGCAACGGTGGCGATGGCCGCGCCGGCGGCGCCCATTCCGCAGCCGGCTACCAGTACCAGGTCTCCCACGATGTTCACCAGACAGGCGACGATTACCGTAATCAGCGGCGTTTTGGAGTCGCCGATGCCCCGGAACACCGCCCCGATGACATTGTAGCCCACAATAAATATGGTGCCTATTCCGCAGATGCGCAGATACACGCTGGTTTGGGCAAAGGCCTGCTGGGGCGCATGGAGCATACTGGCCAGGAGATCGCTGCTGGGAACCACCAGCGCCGTGATCAGCACTGCAGCAAGGGCAAAGATGGCAATGCCGGCACCAATACCGCGGCCTGCTTTTTCCCGCTGGCCGCCGCCGATGGCGCGGCCCACAAACACTGTTACGCCCATGGTGAGGCCGGTGACCACCATGGTGATCATATTGAACAGCTGGCTTCCCGAAGCGACGCCGGACTGTTCGTTGGTGCCTGCGAACTGACCCACGATAACCAGATCAGCTGCGCCGTACATGGCCTGCAGAAACAGCGCCACCAAAACGGGAAACGCGAAGGAAATGAGGGATTTGAGAATTCTGCCTTGGGTGAGTGTGTATTCTTTCATGGTATTCCTCCTGAAAAAAAGAGCCGGATAAGAAAACGGGAATTTCACCCGCCATCTTATCCAGCTCATAACATAGTTGTTATTCGCTCTCCGATGAAGCGATCCTGATTCTGTTGTAAAAGCGGCATCTCCGATACCGCGAAGGAATTATACCATATCTTATTTGGAAAGTAAAGGTCCGAAGAGATCTGCAT
>DXDW01000041.1 GCA_019115305.1 Candidatus Anaerofilum excrementigallinarum | reverse complement strand
TCCCGGCGAAAAGCACAAAAAAAGAGGGCGGGAACCGGCTTTTTGACCGGTCCCCGCCCTTCGGCAGGATACAGATGGGATATTACAGCTCCACGCCGCCCACAAAGATGTGCTCGGGGTGCAGGGTCTCGTCCAGGACCAGCACATCGGCGCGCTTGCCCTCGGTGATGCTGCCCAGCTCATCAAACAGGCCCACAGCCTGGGCGGGGTTGATGGTGGCGGCCTTCAGAGCCTTCTCCACGGGTACGCCGAAGCTCACGGCGCGGCGGAAGCACTCGGCCAGGCAGGTGGCGCTGCCGGCGATGGTGCCGTCTTCCAGAGTGGCCAGGCCGTCCTTCATGATGACCTTCTGGCCGCCCAGGCTGTACTCGCCGTTGGGCATGCCGCAGGCACGCATGCTGTCGCTGATGAGGCAGACCCGGTCCTTGCCGAACCAGCTGAACACGCTGCGCACCACGGCGGGATGCAGATGGATGCCGTCGCTGATCATCTCCACATGGGCGGCGTCATCGCTGGCGGCGCCCACGACGCCGGGAGCCCGGTGGGTGAAGGCGGGCATGGCGTTGAACAGGTGGGTGGTGTGGGTAGCGCCGGCGGCGTAGCCCTTCTTGGCCTCCTCGTAGGTGGCGCAGGTGTGGGCCAGGCTGACCACGCACTTCTTGCTGGCGTGGGCGATGAAGTCTTCGGCGCCGTTCAGTTCGGGAGCCACGTCCACCAGACGGATGTTGCCGCCGCTGACCTCAAACAGACGGTCGAACATATCCTTGTCGGGGTCGATGATGTATTCCTCGGCCTGGGCGCCCTTTTTGGCCTTGTTGAAGAAGGGGCCTTCCATGTTCACGCCACGCAGCACAGCGCCGTTGCCCTCTTTGCCGAACAGGGGACGGGCGGTCTTGAAGATGTTGGTGAGGATCTCCTCGCTGAACGCCATGGTGGTGCCCATGAAGCTGGTGACGCCCTGGCTGCCCAGGTACTTGCTCATGGCCAGGATGTACTCCTCGCTGCCGTCCACGCTGTCGCAGAAGTCAGCGCCGGCGGCGCCGTGGATGTGGATGTCCACAAAGCCGGGGGTGACGTATTTGCCGGCGGCGTCGATGCCCTCGCCCTCCAGGGTGCCGGCGGGAGCCACCTTGGCGATGCGGCCGTTTTCGATCTCGAGATCGGCGGCGACGAATTCGGCGTTTTCGGTGAAGATCTTACCGTTGCGGATGATCATAGCAAAACAACTCCTCTTGTCATGGGGCCGGGCGGATGCCGGCGGTGGGATAAAGGACTTTTGCCCCGTCAGAAAGGGGGCATTTCTTGCCTTCATTATACCCCATGGAAAAAGCAATCGCAAAATAAATCCCCCGATAAAATCCGTTTGTATACATTTTTTCCGATTTTATACGAGGGCCCCCTGTCCCCTGTGACAATCCGCCCCGCCGGGTGTATAATAGAAGATATTTTCGGCCCCAAAAATAGGGCCGGGAAAGGGGGAAGGAGAATGAAAAACGACAATCGACTCACCGAGGGCGGCACACTGCAGGTACTGCTGCGGTTTGCCGCGCCCTTTCTGGCGGCCAACATCCTCCAGGCGCTCTACGGCGCTGTGGATTTGGCGGTGGTAGGCTGGTTTTGCAGCCCCGAGAGCGTGGCCGCCGTCTCTACCGGAGCCCAGGTGACCCAGATCATCACCAGCGTGATCTCGGGGCTCACTCTGGGCAGCACCATTTTGGTGGGGCGGTACATCGGGGAAAACCGCTCCGATCTGGCCAAAACCGCCATCGGCACCACATTGACGGTGTTCGCGCTCTTTTCTCTGGTGCTCACCGGGGCCATGCTGGCGGGACTGCGGCCCATGCTCACCGCCCTGCAGACCCCCGCCGCCGCCTTTGAGCGGGCCGCCGACTATGTGTCGGTGTGCAGCTGGGGCATCTTTTTCATCTGCGGCTACAACGCTATCAGCGCCGTTCTGCGGGGATACGGGGATTCCCGGCGGCCCATGTACTATGTGGCCCTGGCCTGTGTGCTGAACATCGCCGGGGACCTGATGTTTGTGGGTCTGCTGGGCATGGACGCCGCCGGGGCGGCCCTGGCCACCGTGCTGGCCCAGGCCATTGCCATGATCTGCGCCGTGGTACAGCTCAACCGCAGCCGGTTTCTCTTCACCTTCCGGCTGTCTGCCTTCCGCATCCAGCCCTCCATGGCCCTGCGGCTGGCGAGCATCGGCATCCCCATCACCTTGCAGGAATGCATGGTGCGGCTCTCCTTCCTCTACCTCACCTCGGTGACCAACCGGCTGGGGGTGGACGCCGCGGCGGCGGTGGGTGTGGCCAGCAAATACGATGTCTTCGCCATGCTGCCCGCCACCTCCATCGCCAGCGCCCTGGCCGCCATCACCGCCCAGAACTTCGGGGCAGGCAAACAGCGGCGGGCAGCGGTGTCCCTCTGGGCAGGGCTGGGCTTTGCCCTGGCGGCTTCGGCCTGCTTTTTTGCCTGGGCCCAGCTCTCCCCCGAAACCATGATCGGCATTTTCGCCCGGGACCGGGCCATCGTCGCCGCCGGCATCCCCTTTTTCCGGGCCTGCAGCTATGACTATCTGGCGGTGACCTTTGTGTTCTGCCTCAACGGCTATCTCAACGGCCGGGGGCTGACCCTGTTCACCATGGTCAGCTGCTGTTTCGGGGCCCTGTGCCTGCGGATGCCCCTGATCGCCTATGTCTTTTCCACCACCCCCGAGGACCTGGGCCGTCTGGGAACCATCGCCCCGGTGGTGTCGGGGATCATGGCGGTCTACACCTTGGGCTTTACCCTCTGGCGGATGGCCCGGGACGCCAGACCCAAAACCAAAGCATAAAAAACGCCCGCGCGGCCCTGCCGAAAAGCAGGAACTGCGCGGGCGGATTTTTTCATCAATAGCGGTTGTGGTGGCGGATCTTGCCGTCGCCCTTGTGGGTGAAGTTCATATACAGGAACAGAACCAAATAGATCACCGCGGTGATGGCCACCAGCACCAGCAGCACCCGGAAATACAAAGAGGAGAAGAATTCTCCGATGCGGCTGATGACATACAGCACCATGTTGCGGTCGATGTTGCTGCCGGCGATGAGCTCCACCGTGCCGATGCTCTCCCCTGCCAGGCTGAGGGTGACGGTGCCCACCACGTCCCCCTGCTTGATGGGGGCTGCCAAAGTCTCGGGCAGGTCGTAGGTGCGCTGGATGGTGCTCTCGTCGCTCTCGTTGGGCAGGATGGTGTACAGGCCTTCCTTGGGATACAGTTTCACGGTGTCGGCCTGGGTGGAGTATTTCACCGGCCGCTCGGTGACAAAGGCCCCGGTGTCCAGGGCGTTGTCCAGCCGGAAGTTGTTGTATACCCAGTCCATGAGGACGCAGGTCTCGTACAGGGCCGGCTTGGGGGTCTTGGTGGGGTAGTATTCCTGCTGGTATTTGTCGGCGGTATTGGAGGCGTGGAGCACCGCCGATACAAACCGCATATCCCCCTGCTGGTGCCAGGCGGCAAAGTTCTGCCAGTCTTCCAGACTGCCGGTCTTGCCTCCCTGGGTGTAGGCGCGGTAATATTTGTCGCCCCGGTTCTCGTCGATGAGCAGGTCGGTGGTCCAGATATTGTAGGCATCGCTGGTGGAGAAGCCCACCCCGGCGGGCATCTGGTAGCTGGTGGTCTTGCAGACCTCGGCGAAGAGATCCCGCTGGTCCATATAGTTGGACATATACTTGATGATCTGGGCCATGTCGTAGGCGGTGGTCATGTTGCCGGGTTCCAGGCCGCAGGGGTCCACGAACTCGGTGTTGAGGCAGCCCATCTGCTTGGCCTTGGCGTTCATCAGGTAGACGAAGTTGGAGACGTTGCCGCCGCCGATGTTGTAGGCCACGATGTAGGCGGCCTCGTTGGCGCTGGGCAGCATCATGGCATAGAGCAGCTCACGGCCGGACAGCACGGCACCCCGCTTGATGTCGGCGTGGCTGGGGCTGTCGTACTGGGAGATGATGTCGAACACCGAACCCACGGCCTCAAACTTGCGTTCGTCCAGGTCGGGGGTCTTTTCCAGCAAAATCATAGTGGTCACCAGCTTGGTAAGACTGGCGGCCGACATCTGGGTGTGGGCGTTCTTTTCGTACATCACCACACCGGTGTCCAGATTTTCTATATATACGCCCTCGGCGCTCACGCCCAGCTGCTCGAACTGGGACTGAAACGCCCCGGCCCAGGCAGGCGACGCCAGCAGCGTAAGGCTCAGCAGCAGCGCCAGGCACAGCGAAACGATCTTTTTCATATAGACATTTCCTCAAAAACAAGATAAAATAAAAGAATGTCGACCCCGGGCTTTGGGTCCCGGCCGGCTGAAAACGCCCTGCCGCGGCGGCAGAGCCTTGTTTTCATTATAGCAGAGTTTACAAACTTTCAAAAGGATTTTTGTTTGTTATTTTAGTTACAATTTTTTGAATAAAGGAGGCGCTGGCCGATGATCTATGTCACCGGCGACATCCACGGGGACATTTCCCGGTTTAAAGAAAAGCCCCTGCGGGGCCTGAAACGCAAGGACACCCTGATCGTTTTAGGGGATTTCGGATTTTTGTGGAACGGCAGCAAGGAGGAGCAGAAGGCTCTGAAATGGCTGACCAAACGCCGCTACCAGCTTTTGTTCCTGGACGGCTGCCACGACAACTACGACATGCTGGCCCAGTACCCGGCCCAGGCCTACTGCGGCGGCCAGGCGCGGCACATCGGCGGCAACCTGTACCAGCTGGTGCGGGGCGGGGTGTTTGAGATCGAGGGCAAAAAGCTGCTCTGCATCGGCGGCGGCGAGAGCCACGACAAGGAGGACCGGGACGAAGGGTTCAACTGGTGGCGGGCCGAGCTGCCCGACCAGGCCGAGATGACCGCCTGCAGCGAGCATCTGGAATATCTGGGCAACCAGGTGGACTACGTTCTCACCCACGACGCCCCCTCCCAGCTGCTGGAGTTCACCGGCTGGAAACAGCAGGATATCAATGCCTTCCAGCTTTGGCTCAACAAGCTGAGCAAAACCCTCCAGTACAAAAAATGGTATTTCGGCCGCTACCACAAGGACCGCAATATCAGCCCCCGGGCCACCGCGGTGTTCTGCGGGGTGCACACGCTGGAATAATCCCTTTGCCTTTTGCCGGCGCCCTTGCGGGACGCCGGCTTTTTGTTTGTCCCTGGTAAAAAACGGCTGCGGGATTTTTCTCTCTCTCCCCGCCCATACTGCCAGCGGGTGATGGGATGAAACCACAATTTCTGTATCCGATCTTGCTGCTCATCGGCGGGGTGGGCTACGGCTGCATCGAGCTGGCAGCCCGGGGCTATACCCACTGGACCATGGTGGTGCTGGGAGGGCTGTGTCTGGCGGGGCTCTACCGGCTGGACCTGGCACTGGCCCGGCTGCCGCTGCTGGTGCGGGCGGCGGCCGGGGCGGCTATGGTCACCGCCGCCGAGCTGGCCGCCGGCCTGGTGCTGAACTGCTGGCTGGGGCTGCGCATCTGGGACTATTCCCGGGAGCCGATGCACCTCTGGGGCCAGATCTGCCCCCGGTTCTCTTTGGCCTGGTACGGGCTGTGTCTGGGATCCATGCTGGCCTTTGCCGCAGGCCGGGCCTTGGCGGTGCGGCTGCGGCGAAGGGCCTGAACCGAAAAAAGCGCGCTTGAGGCTGTCGAAAAAAGTTCGACAGCCTCCTGAGGGACACCAAACGCACCACCCGCGTAAAACGCGGGGGATGCTTATTGGTTTCCCCCATGGCCTTCGCGCCCAAAATGAAGGGTGCGATTTGCTGCGCAAACCGGCCTGCTGCCTTGCACAGCCCACCGGGCTGTGCATCGCCAAGGCGACCGGCATACCCTTTTCCGGCGAAAAAAGACCCGATTTTGCGCACTGTGCACACAAAATCGGGTCTTTTTTCTGTCAAGGTGTCAGGATTCTCGGTACATGCCCGTGAATCCTGACATTATTTTTATGCTGCACTATTTTCAAAAAAGGTTATCGACAACCTAAAGCGCGCTTTGCTGTGCCGCTATTTATTCTCCCTGGCCTTCCTCCCGGTCCTCCCGTTCGATCTGGGCCAACAGCCGCACCGCCCGGTTCACCGCCTCGGCGGGGATGCGCTGGCGGAAGGTGCGCAGGCTGCGCACCGCGAAGGGAAGCCGGTTCTGGAACTCGGTGAGGCCAATGAAGTACTGGAGATAGGGGCTTTCCCGGATCAGCAGCATGGTCTGCTGATCGGACAGGTCCAGAGCCTTGCGGATCACCAGACTGCCGAAGGCCAGCCGCACCGGCAGCGCCTCCTTGCCGCCGGCGGCAAAATTGCCGGCATAAGCTTTTTCCAGCGCCGGCCAGTCCAAAGACTCGGCCAGCCGCACCCAGCGGTTGGTCCGGTCCAGGCTGCCGGAAAAGGGCGGCACAAAATCATACACCGACAGCTGCGAATCCTCCACCCGATACACCTTTGGCCTCCCCTTTCCTGCAATTGCTTTCACGGTTTATTCTACCATGTTTTTGCCGCCGCAACAAGAGCGAAAGGGGCAAAAACACCGCTGGGCCCCCGTTTTTTGCCCCCCAATGCAAAAAAGCCGCCCTGCCCGGAGGCAGAGCGGCGAAAAAGCCTTGGTTTTACAAAAATCAGGCGTTGGCAGCAGCCACGGCGCAGGCCACGGTGGCGCCGACCATGGGGTTGTTGCCCATGCCCATCAGACCCATCATCTCAACATGGGCGGGCACAGAGGAAGAACCGGCAAACTGGGCGTCGCCATGCATACGGCCCATGCTGTCGGTCAGGCCATAGCTGGCGGGACCGGCGGCCACGTTGTCGGGATGCAGGGTACGGCCGGTGCCGCCGCCGGAAGCGACGGAGAAGTACTTCTTGCCGTTCTCGATAGCCCACTTCTTGTAGGTGCCGGCAACCAGGTGCTGGAACCGGGTGGGGTTGGTGGAGTTACCGGTGATGGAAACCTCCACGCCTTCCTTCTTCATGATGGCAACGCCTTCCAGCACGTCGTTGGCGCCGTAGCACTTAACGGCGGCGCGCTCGCCCTCGGAGAAGGCCTTCTCACGGACGACCTTCAGCTCGCCGGTGGCGAAGTCGTAGTCGGTCTCCACATAGGTGAAGCCGTTGATACGGCTGATGATATAGGCAGCGTCCTTGCCCAGGCCGTTCAGGATAACGCGCAGGGGGGTCTTGCGGGCCTTGTTGGCGGTGCGGGCGATGCCGATGGCGCCTTCGGCGGCGGCAAAGCTCTCGTGGCCAGCCAGGAAGGCAAAGCACTGGGTCTCGTCACGCAGCAGCATGGCGCCCAGGTTGCCGTGGCCCAGACCAACAGCGCGCTGCTCGGCTACGGAACCGGGAACGGTGAAAGCCTCCAGGCCCTCGCCGATGGCGGCGGCGCAGTCGGCGGCGTTCTTCAGGCCGCGCTTGACAGCGATGGCGGTGCCCAGGGTGTAGGCCCACACGGCGTTTTCAAAGCAGATGGGCTGCACGCCCTTGACAATAGCCTCCACGTCGATGCCCTTTTCCAGCAGCATGTCGCGGCAGGCGTCCAGAGATTCCAGGCCGTTGGCCGCGAGGCAAGCCTCGATCTTGGGCATACGGCGCTCCTGACCTTCAAATTTAGCCATAGTTGTCTCCTCCTCTCTTATTCTTCCCGCGGGTCGATATACTTGGCGGCGCCGTCAAAGCGGCCGTAGGTGCCGATGTTCTTCTCAAAGGCTTCCTTCGGATCTTTGCCGTGACGGATGTCCTCCAGCATTTTGCCCAGGCGCACAAACTGATAGCCGATGGCCTCGTTGTTGTCGTCCAGAGCAACCTTCAGGATGTAACCCTCGGTGAGCTCCAGATAACGCACGCCCTTGGCGCGGGTGGAGAAGATGGTGCCGGTCATGCTGCGCAGGCCCTTGCCCAGGTCTTCCAGGCAGGCGCCGATGGGCAGGCCGTCCTCGGAGAAGGCGGTCTGGCTGCGGCCGTAGACGATCTGCAGGAACAGCTCGCGCATAGCCACGTTGATGGCGTCGCAGACCAGGTCGGTGTTCAGAGCCTCCAGCAGGGTCTTGCCGGGCAGGATCTCGCCGGCCATGGCGGCGGAATGGGTCATACCGGAGCAGCCGATGGTCTCCACCAGAGCTTCCTCGATGATGCCGTTCTTCACGTTCAGGCTCAGCTTACAGGTGCCCTGCTGAGGAGCGCACCAGCCCACGCCGTGGGTCAAACCGGAAATGTCCTTGATCTCATAAGCCTTTACCCAGCGGCCTTCCTCGGGAATGGGAGCCGGGCCGTGGTTGGGGCCTTTGGTCAGAGGACACATATGCTCTACTTCATGAGAATAGTTCATAATAGTACTCCTTTACAAGCATGATAGATTTTTAACGGGGTTACCGCTTTCATTATAAAGAACCTGTCCGCGTTTTTCAAGCCCCATCTTTGCCTAAGGGGCCCTTCCGGGGACAAAATATTGCGTCCGACCGCTCCCGGCGGCCTGAAAAACCGGCCGCGGCTGTCAGTCGGCGGGGTTCTGGACCCGGGCGGAGCCGGCGGCGATATGGGCTTTCAGCTTTTCAAAGCTCTCGTCGCTGAGGTCATGTTCCAGCCGGCAGGCGTCCTCGGCGGCCACGGCGGGGTCCACCCCCAGCCGGGTGAGCCACTGGGTGAGCAGGCAGTGGCGCTCGTAGATGCGCTCGGCGATGGCCCGGCCGGAATCGGTAAGCTCGATCCAGCCCTCCTTGCTCATGGTGATATGCCCCCGCTGGCGCAGCAGGCTCATGGCGTGGCTGACGCTGGGCTTGGAAAACTCCATCTGCCGCACGATGTCGATGGAGCGCACCGCCCCGTTTTTCTGCTTGAGCATCAGGATGGTCTCCAGATAATTTTCAGCAGATTCGTTGTTTTTCACGCCCTTTCCCCCTTTCCGAAAAAGTCCTTGTATTCTGTTTATTGTAGCATATCCGCCCCGGGATTGCCAACAGCGGCGGCCGGCCCCGGGCAGGGCGGCCGCCGCCGACAGGTATGGCAAAGGGCGGATCAGTTCTGGGCGTAGAGGGCGATGAGCTGCAGCAGCATCTCCACCACCTGGTCCATCTGCTGGACGCTGGCAAATTCGTATTCGCCGTGGTAGTTGAAGCCGCCGGTGCCCAGGTTGGGACAGGGCAGGCCCATGAAGGAGAGCCGGGCGCCGTCGGTGCCGCCGCGAACCGGCACGGTGACGGGCACAAGCCCCACGGCTTCGGCGGCCTTGCGGGCGTTTTCGATGAGATGGAAATGGGGACGGATGCGGTCTTCCATATTATAATAGCTGTCCTTCAGGGTGAGCTTGACGGTGCCCTCGCCCCAGGTCTGGTTGATGAAGGCGGCGGCCTGGGTCATGCGGTCCTTGCGCTGCACAAAGCTGGTGCGGCTGTGGTCCCGGATAATGTAGTCCATCCGGGCGGCGGCGGGGGTGCCCTCCATGTGGACCAGGTGATAGAAGCCCTCGGTGCCCTCGGTGTGCTCGGGGACCTCGGCGGCGGGCAGCAGGCTGTTGAACTGCATACCCACGGTGAGGGCGTTGACCATGACGTTTTTGGCAGAACCGGGATGGGCCGACACGCCGGTGATCTCCACCCGGGCGGCGGCGGCGTTGAAGTTCTGGTACTCGATCTCCCCGGCGGCGCCGCCGTCCAGGGTGTAGGCGTAGTCGGCGCCGAAGCCGGCCACGTCGAACAGATCGGCACCCTCGCCGATCTCCTCGTCGGGGGTAAAGCCGATGCACAGCTTGCCGTGGGGCAGGTTTTCGGCCTGGATGCGCTCCACCGCCGTGAGGATATCGGCAATGCCGCCCTTGTCGTCAGCGCCCAGCAGAGTGGTGCCGTCGGTGGTGATGAGGGTGTGGCCGCTCAGCTGCTCCAGCACCGGGTAGACCTCGGGGCTCAGCACCCGGCCGCTGCTGCCCAGAGGGATGTCGCCGCCGGCGTAGTTTTCCACCAGCTGGGGTTTGACATCCTTGCCGCTGGCGGCGTCGCTGGTGTCCATGTGGGCGATCAGGCCCAGGGCGGGCCGGCGCTCGCAGCCGGGGGTGGCGGGCAGAGTGCCGTAGACATAGCAGTGCTCGTCCACCCGGGCATCGGCGATGCCCAGCTCCTTCATTTCCTCCACCAGCATCCGGGCCAGGTCAAACTGGCCCGGGGTGGAAGGGTGGGTGCCGGTGGAGTCGTTGGAAGTGGTCTCCACCTGGGCGTAGCGGATCAGACGTTCGTAGGCGCGCATAATGATTTCTCCTTTTGTTTATCGGGTATTGGCAAAAAAGGCGGTGCAGGAAAACCGGATTTTTTGCAGATTTGCTCGCCCGGCGGCTTTTTTGCGCCGGGCGGGGTATGCTAAGGGTAAAAAAGGCTTTTCCCCGACAGCCGACCAATCGGCCCCGCCCTTTTTGCCGCAAAATGAAAGAATCGGGGCGATTTTGTCGTTTGGTACAGGGGGTTGCTGGATTTATCGGCATACTGTTTTGCGGCCATTATACCATGGAGCGACGGCGGAATGGTATAATTCGCCCTCTTTTTCGGTTGCCCCGCAAGGGGCGAGAAAAAGGGCGAGTTGGATAAGTGGTATAATGGCTGTTTTGCGGCCATTATACCATGG
>DXDW01000004.1 GCA_019115305.1 Candidatus Anaerofilum excrementigallinarum | reverse complement strand
TCATTACGCACCTTTAGGTGCTGCTGGAATAATGGCCCTTATAGGGCCGTTCTGCAAACCCCACGTTTAACGTGGGGTTATGATTTTCGTTTACAGCTGGCCGATCTCCTTGCGGCAGGCGGCGCAGATGTTGCGGCCCTTGTAGGATGCCACTTCCTCGCTGCTGCCGCAGAACACGCAGGCAGGCTGGTACTTGCGCAGCAGGATGCTGTCGTTTTCAACATAGATCTCCAGGGAAGAATCTTTATCGATATCCAGCACCCGACGCAGCTCGATGGGCAGCACGATGCGGCCCAGGTGGTCGATTTTTCGGACGATGCCGGTGGATTTCATAGGCGGACCTCCTGTTTTCCCAGCGGGATTCATAATACACACAGTATACAGGAAAGAGCAAGAATTGTCAATATCTGGAAAAAGATGGGAATATAAACCTTTTTTGGCAATATTTAGTAAAAAGGACGGCGGTGTGCACAACCGCCGTCCTTTTTTGCAGCCGGAAGGGCATTTGCCTCACAGCTGGAGGAAGCCCACCTTTTTATACACTTTGTTTACTACCCGGTTGGCAATGTGGGCGGCACGCTGGGCGCCGTCCTGGAGCACGCCGTCCAGATAGGCCTTGTCGGCCAGGATGCGCTTGTATTCATCCTGGATGGGGGAGAAGGCCTCCACCACGCACTCGGCCACAGCGGATTTCAGATCGCCGTAGCCCCGGCCCTCGAACTCGGCCTCGATGGCGGCGAAGTCCTTGCCGGTGAAAACGCTGTAAATGCTCATGAGGTTGGTGACGCCGGGCTTTTCGGGGCTGGCGTAGATGCGGCCCTCGCTGTCGGTCACCGCCCGCTTGAACTTGCGGCGGATGGTGTCGGGGTCGTCCAGCATGAGGATGAAGGAGTTGACGTTGGTGTCGGATTTGCTCATCTTCTTCTCCGGCTCCTGCAGGCTCATGATCCGGGCGCCGGTTTTGGGGATGTAGGGCTCGGGAACCACCAGGGTGTCGCCGTAGACGCCGTTGAACCGGGCGGCGATGTTGCGGGCCAGCTCCAGGTGCTGCTTCTGGTCGGCTCCCACCGGCACCAGATCGGCGTTGTAGATCAGGATGTCGGCGGCCATGAGCACCGGATAGGTGAACAGGCCGGCGTTGACATTGTCGGCGTGTTTGGCGCTCTTGTCCTTGAACTGGGTCATGCGGCCCAGCTCACCAAACTGGGTGTTGCAGGCCAGTACCCAGTTCAGTTCGGCGTGGGCGGGCACATGGCTCTGGACAAAGAGGATACTCTCTTTGGGGTCGATGCCGCAGGCCAGCAGCAGGGCCGCAGCCTCCCGGGTCTGGCGGCGCAGGTCGGCCGGGGTCTGCCGCACGGTGATGGCGTGCATATTGGCTACCATATAAATGCACTCGTATTCCTGCTGCAGAAGTCCCCAGTTGCGCACCGCTCCGATATAGTTGCCCAAAGTGAAGGTGCCGGTGGGCTGGATGCCGCTGAGAATACGTTTTTTCTGGGATTCCATGGTAAAGACTCTCCTTTGCAAAGGCCGGGGATGGGCCCGGTTTGGATAGATAGCTCCATCATAGCACAGCCGGCGAGGTTTCGCAACCGAACAAAGAGGGAAAAGCTCGCTTTTGCGCGATTCATAAAAAGCGGCATCTTTTGCGCTTCGGCCAGGGTATGCTGGAGCCGAAAGGATGTGGACAAGGCCATGATGACCAAAACCAAAACGCCGCAGACCGCCGCGCCCCCGGCGGCCCGGCCAATGAGCCCTCTGGCAGAGGGGATTTTGTGGGCAGCGGCGGGGGCGGCCGCCGCCTGGGGCCAGCTGCTGGGAGGAATGTACCCCTTGGGGCTGGCCCTGGCCATGGGGCTCAGCGCCCCCTATGCTCTGTTTGCAGCGGGCGGGGCCGCCGCGGGCTATCTCATCGCTTTGCCCGGTCCGGACAGCGCCCGGTATCTGGGAGCCCTGGGTGCGGTGGCGGCGGTGCGGCTGCTGGCCCGGGGCCGGGAAGGCAGCTGCCGGGATGTCTGGCCGGCGGCAGCGGCGGGGGGCATCACTCTGGCCCTGGTGCAGGCCATGCTCACGGTGGGGGGCGCCGCGCCGGTGGCGCGGATGCTGTTCACCGCCAGCGAGGCGCTGCTCTGCGGCGGACTGGCCGCGGCCATCTGGGCCGCCTGGGCGCTGCCTCCGGGAGCCGCGGGCAAGGAGCTGGGGCGGCTGGCGGTGTTCGGGGCCGCGGCGGCGACGCTGGCTCCCTTTGCCCTGGGTCCCCTGCGGCTGGGGTGGTGCATTCCGGCGGCGGCCCTGCTGGCCGAGGGCTGGCGGGGACGGCGCAGCCGGGTGCTGCCGGCGGCCATTGCGGCGGCGGGTGCCCTGGCGGCTTCGGGATCTGACCAGGCCTTTGCCGGGGCCTTTATGGCTCTGGGGGCTCTGGCGGCCAGCTTTTTGCCCGGGGAACGGCTGGGCATGGCCCTGGTCTACTTTACCTGCGGCTGTCTGGGAGCGGCGGCGGCCCCGGGACCCAAGGAAGCCGGGGCTATGCTGGTGAGCAGCGGGGCGGCGTCGCTGCTGTTTGGATGCATGCCCCGGAGCTGGCTGGCCCTGCCTCCCGCCGCACCCCGGATGCGGGGAGCGGAATTTGAGGCCGCCGGCCGGCTGTCGGCTCTGGCGGGGGCACTGGAAGCGGTGGGCCAGACGGTGCAGCAGGTGGTGGACAGGCTGCCTGCCCCCGAGGAGGGCTACGATTGGGTCACCGACCGGGCCGCCGAGCAGGTGTGTCTGGGCTGCGGCCGCCGGGACGAGTGCTGGGGAGAAGGTTTCGGCCAGACGGTGGAAGGGCTGTGGAAGCTGAAACCCCTGCTGGAACAGACCGGCAGCGTGCCGGTGGAAAAGCTGCCCTGGGAGCTCTGCCGCTGCCAGCAGCCGGCGGCGCTCTGCGAAAGCCTGGGCCGCAGCTATGCCCTTTTGCAGGGGCGGCGGGCCGCCGCCGCCCGCAGCCGGGCCATGCGGGGGGCGCTGTGCGAGCAGTTCGGGGCGGTGGCCGGTGCCCTGGCGGCCATCGGGCGGCAGCTGGGAGCAGGCCAGACCGAGGACGAGGACGCCACCCAGCGGCTCACGGAACTTTTGTGGGGGCTGGGGCTTTCCCCCACCCGGGTGAGCGTCGCCGCCGATCGGGCGGGGCGGCTGCGGGCATCGGCCCAGCTGCGGCGGGTGGCTCTGAGCCAGGAGGAGCTGGAACAGCTCACCATCGAGGCCGGGCGCTGCTGCAAGACCCAGTTTGAACTGCCCCGGGTATCCACCGACGGGGCCTTTACCCAGATGGATTTCGGGGAAAAGGCGGTGTATGACGCCGTCTGTGCCGAATGCTGCATCCCTGCCAAGGAGGGCCAGCCCTGCGGCGATCACGCCGAGCATTTCTGCGACGTTCAGGGCAACTGCCATCTCATCCTCTGCGACGGTATGGGCACCGGCCGCCCCGCAGCCCTGGACGGCGCACTGGCCGCCAGCCTCACCGCCCGGCTGCTGGAAGCGGGTTTCGGCAGCGAGCAGGCGGCCCGGCTGGTGAACGTGGCCCTGGAGCTGAAAAGCGACGAGGAATCGGCGGCGGCTTTGGATGTGGCCAGTATCGACCTGTACACCGGGCGGCTCACCCTGTTCAAGGCCGGGGGCGCGGCCAGCTTTCTGGTGCGCCAGGGCAGCATCCGGCGGCTGTCCGGGGGCAGCCTGCCGGTGGGCATTCTGGACGGGGTGACGGGGGACTGTCGCCACGCCTCTTTGTGGGAAGGGGACCTGCTGGTGCTGTGCAGCGACGGCGCTCTCGCCGCCGGGGAGGAGTGGATGGAGGCCCAGCTGTCCGCCTTCTGGAAGCTGCCGGTGGATCAATTGGCCCAGCGGCTGGCCCAGAGCGCCGCCGCGGCCGGGGCCGGCCATCCCGACGACGTCACCGTCCAGGCGGTGCGGCTGGAAAAGGCCCCGGTGTGACGATCACCCCCTGTTTTGCACCCCTGATTTTCCGATACAGCGCTCCTGTGTGCGCCATGTAAAAACAATTACACCGGCCGGAAGGACAAACCATTGACTTTCCGGCCGGTGTGCTATATGATTAAAGAATCGTAAAAACCTTGCGCGCGGCAGCGCGATGAAAAATAAGGGGTGCGCAAATGAAAAACAGCGAAAAAACCATGGACCAGATCATCTCCCTGTGCAAAAACAGGGGCTTTATCTATGCCGGCAGCGAAATTTACGGCGGCCTGGCCAACAGCTGGGACTACGGCCCTCTGGGCGTTGAGTTCAAAAACAACGTCAAAAAGGCCTGGTGGAAAAAGTTCGTCCAGGAATCTCCCTACAACGTGGGCCTGGATTCCGCCATCATCATGAACCCCGAGACCTGGGTGGCCACCGGTCATGTGGCTAGCTTCTCCGACCCCCTGATGGACTGCAAGGAGTGCCGCGCCCGCTTCCGGGCCGACAAGCTCATCGAGGACAACGGCGGCCATGCCGAGGGCATGACCAACGAGCAGATGATGGACTACATCAAGGAGCACGGCATCGTCTGCCCCGAGTGCGGCAAGGCCAACTTCACCGACATCCGCAAGTTCAACCTGATGTTCAAGACCTTCATGGGCGTCACCGAGGACGCCAAGAGCGAGGTCTATCTGCGCCCCGAGACCGCCCAGGGCATCTTTGTCAACTTTGCCAACGTCCAGCGCACCACCCGCCGCAAGCTGCCCTTCGGCATCTGCCAGGTGGGCAAGAGCTTCCGCAACGAGATCACCCCGGGC
>DXDW01000040.1 GCA_019115305.1 Candidatus Anaerofilum excrementigallinarum | reverse complement strand
TTGTAAATTCAGACCGATTGTGCTATACTGATACAGTATACCCTGCGGGGCAGCCGACCTTTTGTCAGCCGGCTGGCCCCGGGACAGGAAAGGAGCCGAAGCTATGCGGGTATTGGGCATCGACCCGGGATATGCCATTGTGGGATGGGGCGTGGTAGACTACCAGACGCCCCGGTTCACCGCGGTGGATTACGGCGCCGTCACCACCCCCGCCGGCATGGAGTTCGGCCAGCGGCTGCAGGGGGTGTACGGCGGTGTGAGCCGTATACTGGAAATCTACAAACCCGACGCCATCAGTCTGGAACAGCTGTTTTACCAGCACAACCAGACCACCGTCATCGGCGTGGCCGAGGCCAGAGGTGTGGTGCTGCTGGCGGCGGCCCAGGCTGGGGTTCCGGTGTTTGAATACACCCCCATGCAGGTGAAACAATCGGTGACCGGCTACGGCAAAGCTGTGAAAAAGCAGGTGCAGGAAATGACCCGCATCATGCTCAAGCTGCCCGGCATCCCCAAGCCCGACGACACCGCCGACGCACTGGCTATGGCCATCACCCACGCCCAGTGCTCGGGGTCCCGCCAATTTGATGTAAACAGCCTGCTGGCCCGGGCCCAGACGCCGGTGAATGCCGGTCAGAACCGGCTGGAGGCTCTGCAGCGGCAGCTGGCCACCCAAGGGAGGAAGCCCAGATGATCTACTGCCTTACCGGCAAAATCCTGAAAAAAACACCCGACACCGTGGTGATCAGCTGCGGGGGAGTGGGGTATCTCGCCAGCGTTCCCTCGTCGGTGTCGGGGGCGCTGCCCGGCGTGGGCAGCGAGGGTACCCTGTATACCTATATGAATATCACCGAAAACGACGTAAGCCTTTTCGGATTTGAGAGCGAGGAACAGCGCAGCTGCTTTGAAATGCTCATCGGCGTGTCGGGAGTGGGGCCCAAGGTGGGCATTGCCATCCTCAACGTCCTCAGCCCCAGCCGCATCGCCCTGGCCATTGCCGGCGGCGACCACAAATCCTTCACCGCCGCCAACGGCGTGGGCCCCAAGCTGGCCCAGCGCATCGTATTGGAGCTGAAGGACAAGGTGGGCAAGGGCCTGGCCAGTGAGTTTGCGGTAGCGGACATCGCCGCCCCTGCTCCGGCGGCAGGCGGCTCGGCCCAGGCGGTGGCCGCCCTGGTCAGCCTGGGGTATTCCAGCGCCGAGGCCGCTTCGGCGGTGGCAAAATGCGACCCCACTTTGCCGGTGGAGGAGATCGTCCGGCTGGCGCTGCGCAGCATGACCACAGGGAGGTAAACCATGGAGGAAAATTACGATATCCAGTCCACCCGACTGGTGAGCCCCCAGGAGACCCAGGGGGACAGCGAGGGGGAATTTTCCCTTCGTCCCCGCACCCTCAGCGAGTACATCGGCCAGGAGCGGGCCAAACAAAATCTGAAAATCTATCTCGAGGCCGCCCGTCTGCGCGGGGAGCCTCTGGACCATCTGCTGCTCTACGGCCCTCCGGGCCTGGGCAAAACCACTTTGGCCTGCATCGTGGCCGCCGAAATGGGGGTGCAGATCCGCATCACCAGCGGCCCGGCCATTGAAAAGCCCGGGGATCTGGCGGCGCTGCTCACCAATCTCCAGGAGGGGGACGTGCTGTTCATCGACGAGATCCACCGCCTTTCCCGCCAGGTGGAGGAGGTGCTCTACCCGGCCATGGAGGACTACGCCCTGGACATCATGATCGGCAAGGGTCCCGCCGCCCAGAGCATCCGTATCAACCTGCCCAAGTTCACTCTGGTGGGCGCCACCACCCGGGCAGGACAGCTCACCAGCCCCCTGCGGGACCGGTTCGGCGTGCTGCTCAAGCTGGAACTGTACAGCCCCCAGGAACTGGGGATGATCGTCCAGCGGTCGGCAGACATTTTGGGCATGCCCTGTCTGCCTGAAGGGGCCGCCGAGATCGCCCGGTGCAGCCGCGGCACCCCCCGTGTGGCCAACCGGCTGCTTAAGCGGGTGCGGGATTTCGCCACCGTGCTGGGAAAAGACGCCATCGACGCCGAGTGCGCCCAGCTGGCCCTTTCCCGCATGGACATCGACCAGCTGGGTCTGGACGAGCTGGACCGCAGCCTGCTGCGGGCGCTGATCGAGATGTACGGCGGCGGCCCGGTGGGCCTGGATACCCTGGCCGCAGCGCTGGGGGAGGAGGCCGTCACGTTGGAAGACGTCTGCGAGCCCTACCTGATGCAGATGGGTTTCCTCATCCGCACACCCCGGGGCCGCTGCGCCACCCCGGCCGCCTTTGAGCATCTGGGCTTTGCGCCGCCCCGGACACAGCCTGAGGACAACGGCCAGCAGACCCTGTTCTGATACCAACCCGCCGGCATTGCCGGCACCACAGATAAAAGGAGGATGCCTTCATGAGAGCCGCAGACGGCTGGAAGGATTACGAGCTGCTGGACGCTACCGGCGGCAACCGCCTGGAACGCTGGGCCAAAACCATTCTGGTCCGCCCCGACCCCCAGGTGATCTGGAAATCGCCCCGGCAGAGCCATCTTTGGACCAAGGCCGACGCTGTCTACCACCGGTCCAGCGCCGGCGGCGGCAAGTGGCAGTATTTCCGCACACTGCCCCAGAAATGGACCATCCAATACGAGGACCTCACCCTCATCGTCAGCCCCACCGGCTTCAAGCACACCGGCGTGTTCCCCGAACAGGCGGTGAACTGGAGCTGGTATAAAAAGGTCATCGGAGAAACAGGCCGGCCCATCAAGGTGCTCAACCTGTTCGGCTATACCGGCGGGGCCACTTTGGCCTGCGCCGCTGCCGGCGCCAGCGTCTGCCATGTGGACGCCAGCAAGGGCATGGTGCAGTGGGGCAAGGAAAACGCCGCCGCCAGCGGCCTGGCCGACCGGCCCATCCGCTGGATCGTGGACGACTGCGCCAAATTTGTGGCCCGGGAGATCCGCCGGGGCAGCCGGTACGACGCCCTCATCATGGACCCCCCCAGCTATGGCCGGGGCCCCGGGGGCGAGGTGTGGAAGCTGGAGGACCAGATCTACGATCTCATCGACCTCTGCGCCCAGGTTCTCACCGATAATCCGCTGTTTTTCGCGGTGAACAGCTACACCACCGGCCTGTCTCCCAGCGTGATGGAGTACATGGTGCGCACCCGGCTGTGCCCGGTGCACGGCGGCCATACCGCCTGCGACGAGATCGGCCTGCCCGTTTCCGCCACCGGCGGCGTGGTGCCCTGCGGGGCCACCGCCTTCTGGCTGGCCGACGGCGTAGATGTTTGACCAGGCAGACCGACAGGAAAGGAACGAATATGGACAACAAGGAAATGCTGCGGGCCAGCCAGGTCCGCTTCCGCTACGCCGCCGATCTGCCTCTGGCAGTGGACGGGGTAGATATGCATGTAAAAAAAGGCGAATTTGTGGCAGTGCTGGGTGCCAACGGCTGCGGCAAGAGCACCCTGTCCAAGCACTTCAACGCCATTCTGCTGCCTGAAAGCGGCACCGTCACGGTGGAAGGCATCGACACCCGGGACAAGGAACAGCTGTACGAAATCCGCCAGAAGGTGGGCATGGTATTCCAGAACCCCGACAACCAGATCGTGGCCACCATCGTGGAGGAAGACGTAGCTTTTGCCCTGGAAAACCTGGGCGTGCCGCCCGATGAGATCCGCACCCGCATCGACGACGCCATGGAGATGGCCGGCATTTACAAGCACCGGCACAAGGCCCCCCACAAGCTGTCGGGCGGCCAGAAGCAGCGGGTAGCCATTGCCGGCGTCATCGCCATGCGGCCCGACTGCCTCATCCTCGACGAGGCCACCGCCATGCTGGACCCGCGGGGCCGGGAAAAGGTGATGAAGACCATCCGCCACCTGAACCACGATTTCGGCATCACGGTGGTGGCCATCACCCATTACATGGAAGAAGCCGCCCAGGCCGACCGCATTCTGGTCATGAGCCAGGGCCGTGTGGTGATGGAAGGAACGCCCAAGGAGGTGTTCCGCCAGGTGGACACTTTGCACCAGCTGCATCTGGACGTACCCCAGGCCACCGAGCTGGCCCAGCAGCTGCGGGCCGCCGGGCTGGATATGCCCGACGACTGCATCAGCGAGGAAGAGTGCGCCCAGGCCCTGGCCAGCCTGCTGGCCTGAACCCCGCAACACGGTGCGCACAGCCGCCTTTGGCGCGGCGCGCGACACACAGGAAGGAGAGAATACCATGGCAGCGATCATCCGGGCCGAGCACCTGACCCATGTATATGGGCAGGGAATGCCAGATGCGGCTACCGCTATCCAGGATTTGAGCTTTGAGATAGAAGAAGGGGATTTTGTAGGGCTGATCGGCTCCACCGGCAGCGGCAAATCCACCTTGATCAACCACTTCAACGGCATTTTGCGCCCCACATCGGGCAAGCTGTATGTGGCAGGGGAGGATATGTGGGCCAATCCCAAGGAGATCCGCAAGTTCCGCTTCATGGTGGGACTGGTGTTCCAGTACCCCGAATACCAGCTGTTTGAGGAGACGGTGGAAAAGGACATCGCCTACGGCCCCACCAACATGGGCCTTTCGGCCGACGAGATCGCCCGGCGGGTGGCCCAGGCTGCCCGGCTGTGCGGCATCGATGACGAAATGCTGAAAAAGAGCCCCTTTGAGCTGTCGGGCGGCCAGAAGCGCCGGGTGGCTATCGCCGGCGTTATCGCCATGCAGCCCCGGGTGCTGGTGCTGGACGAGCCCGCCGCGGGTCTGGACCCCGAAGGCCGGGACAACATCCTTTCCCAGGTGAAAAACTATCACCGGGAGACCGGCGCCACCGTGGTTCTGGTGAGCCACTCCATGGAGGACATCGCCAAATACGCCGACAAGGTCATCGTTATGGACCAGAGCAAGATCCGGATGTACGACACCACCGAAAAGATCTTCTCCCGGGCTCCCGAGCTGCTGGAAATGGGCCTCAGCGTGCCCCAGGTGACCAAGATCTTCCTGCGGCTGCGCCAGCTGGGTGTGGATGTGCCCACCGACGTTTACACCATTCCCTACGCGGTCAAAACCATCCTGGCCGCCAAAGCGAAAAAGGAGGCCCAGGTATGATCCGAGATATCACCATCGGCCAGCATTTCCCCGGAAATTCGGTGGTGCACCGCATGGACCCCCGGATGAAGATTCTGCTCACCATGGGCTACATCGTGCTGTTGTTTGTGGCCGCCAATCCCGGCGGTCTGGTGCTGGCAGGGGTGCTGCTGGCGGTGCTCTACCGGGTATCCCGCATTCCGCTGCGGCTCATCACCAAAAGCCTCAAGCCCATTCTGCCCATCATTCTGTTCACCATCGTCCTCAATCTCTTTTTCATCACCGGCGAAGGCGAACCCCTGGTGGCATTGGGATTCCTCAAAATCTACGCCGAAGGCATCCGCTATGCGGTGCTGATGGGAGTGCGCATCGTGCTGCTCATTGCCGGCACCAGCCTGCTCACCTATACCACCAGCCCCATTGCACTCACCGACGCCATCGAGCGGCTGCTTTCTCCCTTTGCCAAACTCCACTGGCCGGTGCATGAGCTGGCCATGATGATGACCATTGCCCTGCGGTTCATCCCCACTCTGATCGAGGAGACCGACAAGATCATGAACGCCCAGAAGGCCCGTGGCGCCCAGCTGGATTCCGGCACTCTGCGCCAGCGGATGCAGGCCATGGTGCCCATCCTGATCCCCCTGTTCATCTCGGCTTTCCGCCGTGCCGACGAACTGGCCATGGCTATGGAATGCCGCTGCTACCGGGGCGGGGAAGGCCGTACCCGGCTCAAGCAGCTGCACCTCACCCGCAACGACTGGGCGGGCTGTGTGGTCTGTCTGGTTGCCTTTGGGGTGATCCTGGCCACCAACCTGGTATTCCAGGGCCTGTGATCTTATTGTTTCAAAAGGCGGCTTTGTCCCGCCGGAAAGGAGCCCAACACCTATGAATATCCGCGTGACTCTGGCCTTCAACGGCAGCCGCTACCACGGCTTTCAGGTGCAGAAAAACGGGCTCACCGTCTGCCAGGCCTTTCAGGACGGTCTGGAGGCTCTGCTGGGCTTCCGGCCGGACGTGAAGGGATGCAGCCGCACCGATTCCGGGGTGCATGCCATGGCCTTTGAGCTGAATTTTCACGCCGATACCGCCATTCCCATGGAAAAGCTGCCCCTGGCCCTCAACCGCTATCTGCCCGAGGATATCCGGGTGCTGCGGGCCTGTCAGGTGCCGGAAGATTTCCACGCCCGCTATTCGGCCCACAGCAAGCAGTACCTCTACCGACTGCGCAACAGCGGCATCGACAGCCCCTTTGACAAGGGATTGTACTGGCGCTATGTGGGGCCGCTGAACGTTGCCGCCATGGACGCCGCCGCCCAGCGTCTGGTGGGAAAGCACAACTTTGCCGCCTTTATGAGCGCCGGCAGCAGCATCATCGACACCGTCCGCACCATCTATCGGTTTTCGGTGGAGCGGGAAGGGGATATGGTGCTGTTTCTGGTGGAGGCCGACGGCTATCTCTACAACATGGTGCGCATTCTCTGCGGCACGTTGGTGGAGATCGGCGCCGGCCGGATGCCGCCAGAGAAGATCGACCGGGCCCTGCAAAGCGGTCTGCGGGCCGATGCGGGTCCCACGCTGCCGGCCCAGGGCCTGTTTTTGAAACAGGTATGCTACCAACAGGAGGAGGCGAGCTGCCATGGCTAATCAAAATCCCCAATCCGGACCGCCCCGTGCGGGCATCCGCCTGGAGGCTATCCGCCAGCGCCGCAAGCGGCGGCGCATCCAGCTGGGCGCGGCCCTCACCGTGATCCTGGCCGCCGCCCTCTTTTATATGACTGGGCTGTACGGCGCTTCCATCGCCCTGCTGGGAGATACCATGGACACTGTTTCCATTGCTTTGCGGCCGGGTCCCGGCTGGCCCCAGAAAACCAGTATGGCCGACGTCTCCCAGGCCGAACCCCTCACCGGCGGTTTTCTGGTGCTGGGCGATACCGATCTGGCTGTCTATTCCAGCCAGGGCAACCAGCTGCGGCGCATCCAGCACGGCTATGCCCGGCCGGCGGTCTCGGCCAGCGGCACCCGGTTTTGTCTGTATGCCCGCACCGGCACCGAGCTGCGGGTGGAAAGCCGCACCCGCACCCTGTACACCCAGACCTTCGAGCAGCCCATTCTGGCCGCCTCCATGGCCAAGGACCACACAGTGGGAGTGCTCACCCGTTCCGCCCGGTATACCGGCGAGCTGATCGTCTATAACGACCAGTTTTCCGAGGTCTTCCACTGGTACGCCACCGAGAGCGACGGTACCCCTTATCTGCTGGACTTTTCCAGCAATTCCTCTTTGGCGGCAGTGGGCTGTCTGGCTCCCACAGGAGGAGTCATGGGCATGAATGTGGTGATTCTGGACACCAGCCGCAGCAGTCCCTTGGCCACCGTTTCTCTGGCCGGCTGTCGGGGCTACCAGCTGCGCTGGCTCACCCGGGACACCTTTGCCGTCATCACCGACAGCTTCTGTGCGGTGTTCAACCAAAAAGGGGAGGAGCAGGCCCGGTATTCCTATGCGGGACGCACATTGGCAGGGGCCGACGTGGAGGGCAGCAACCTGGCGCTGCTGTTTGCCGATGACCGGCTGGTGCTGTTGAACCAGAAGATGACCGTGCTGACCGATACCGCCGTTTCCGATGCCGTTTCGGTGGTGATGGGCCGCAAGACTGCATATTGTTTGACAGACCAGTCCGTGCAGGCCTTTTCCCTGGAAGGGGAGGACAAGGGCAGTGCTCTGTTTGAACAGCAGCCGCTCACGGTGGTAGAAGCCGGC
>DXDW01000039.1 GCA_019115305.1 Candidatus Anaerofilum excrementigallinarum | reverse complement strand
TCCCAGGCCGCCTGTTCGGGGCGGTCTTTGTTGATGGAGAAAGAGGAAGTGAACCCATACAATGGCAGAAAAAATTGGTGTTGTGGATGCGGGCGGCGGCTTTCGAGGCATTTATGCCGCGGGGGTACTGGACTATTGTCTGGACCATCACATCCAGTTTGATTTGGGCGTCGGAGTGTCGGCGGGCAGCGCCAACCTCATGTCCTACGCGGCGGGGCAGGCCCGGCGCAATCTCATTTTCTATTCGGTCTACGGTCTGCGCAAGGAGTACGCCGGCCTGGGCAATTTCATCCGGCAGCGGTCCTTTATCAATATGGACTATGTCTACGGCACCCTGAGCAATTCCGACGGGGAAAATCCCCTGGACTACGCTGCCGTAGCCGCCAATCCCATGGAATATTACGCCGTGGCCACCAACGCCCGCACCGGCCAGGCCCGGTATTTTGGGTTGGAGGACATTCCCCGGGACGATTACAGCGTGCTCAAGGCCTCCTGTGCCATTCCCTTTGTCTGCCACCCCTACAAGGTGCGGGGAGTGTCCTATTTTGACGGCGCGCTTTCCGACCCGGTGCCGGTGGAAAAAGCCTTTGCCATGGGCTGCGACAAGGTGGTGGTGCTGCTGACTTTGCCTGCCGACACCATCCGCACCGCCAAGCGGGACCGCAGTCTGGCCCGGAAGATCTATCGGCGGTATCCCCAGGCGGCCCGGCAGCTGGTTCTGCGGGCGCTGCGCTATAACCAGGCGGTGAAAAAAGCCAAGGAATATGCCCGCCAGGACAAGGTGCTGATCGTGGCCCCCGAGGACACCTGCGGCGTCAGCACCCTTTGCCGGGATGCCGACGCCCTGCGCCGGCTGTATCGCCGGGGGTATACCGACGGCGCAAAAATTACGACCTTTCTTAACGGATGATTCCAAATCGGAGGAGCGCACATGGAACCCATCAATCTGCTGGTCTGCCTGGACGGCAACTATCTGCCCCGGCTGCGGGTGCTGCTGGTCTCGCTGCAGCTGAACAATCCCGGAGAATCCTTTCATCTGTATCTGATGCACCGAAGCCTGACCCAGGAGCAGCTGGACGGTCTGGCCCGGCAGTGCGCTGCCTGCGGCTGCACGTTGTTTCCCTTGCAGGTGGACGGCACTTTGTTTGCCGGCGCACCGGTGACCAAGCGGTATCCCCAGGAGATGTACTACCGGATGCTGGCGCCCCATCTGCTGCCCGCCAAATTGGATAGGGTGATCTATCTGGACCCCGACACTTTGGTCATCAATCCCCTGCGGCCCTTGTGGGAGACTGATCTGCAGGGCAATCTCTTTGCCGCCGCTGCTCACAGCGGCAAGACCGATCTGATCAACAGCGTCAACCGCATCCGGCTCAAGACCCGTCACGACTACTACAATTCCGGTGTGCTGCTCATCGACCTGGCCGCCGGCCGCAGCCGGATCGACCCCCAGGCCCTGTTTGCCTATGCCGCCGAGCATGTCAGTGAGCTGTGGCTGCCCGACCAGGATCTGCTCAACGCCCTGTTCGGGGAGCAGATCCTGCCCCTGGAGGATGTGATCTGGAACTACGACGCCCGGGATTACCAGGGGTATCTGCTGGCCAGCGGCGGCCAGTACGACAACGACTGGGTGGTGCGCCACACCGTGGTGCTGCATTTCTGCGGCCGGTCCAAGCCCTGGAAAAAGAACTATCCCTATCGGTTCGGACTGCTGTATAAGCACTATGAGAAGCTCACCGATCAGCTGCTGGCCCGGCTGGACCGGGGCGAAAACAGGCCCTGAACCTTTAAAATGATATACAATTTGTATACAAACAGAAAAATATTCCATATTTACCCGTTTTTTGGCCTTCAAGGGGACATTTACAGTCCCATCGGGGACTTTCGCCTTGCAAAAGGCAAGCAGGGGTGGTATGCTAGAAAGCCGGCGCGGAGAGCATTCGCGCCGGTCTTTATTTTGTAAAAAAGGAGTAAGCTGTGTCATGAAAACAAGAGAGTACCAGTACGACAACCTGCGCTTTTTGCTCATCGCGCTGGTGGTGCTGGGGCATCTGCTGGAGATTGCCGGCGGCATTCCCGGCCGGAAAATATTGTATGACGTGATCTATTCCTTCCATATGCCGGCTTTTCTGTTTTTGAGCGGTATGTTTGCCCGGCTGGACCGGGGCCGGTTTTTGTTTGGGCTCTGCCTGCCCTATCTGGCGCTGCAGGTGCTGTACCTGTCCTGGGCGCGGTTGTTGGGTGAGCAGCAGACGCAGCTGGAATTTGCCCGGCCCTACTGGCTGCTGTGGTATCTCTTTGCCCTGATGGTCTACCATGTCCTGCTGCCCATCTACGACACTCCCAGCCGGCAGGGACAGGTGCTGCTGGTGGCAGGGTCCTTTGCGCTGGCGCTACTGGCGGGCTTTGACCGGACCATCGGCTATCCCTGGAGCGCCTCCCGGGTGCTTGTTTTTCAGCCCTGGTTTTTGATGGGCTTTTACTTCCGCCGGCAGCCGGAGCTGCTGCGGCGCTGGCAGACAGCTTCGCCCGTCCGCAGACGGACGGTAGGGGCGGTGGTGGCCGCTCTCTGGCTGTTGCTGGAGTGGCTGCTGCTGCGCTGCCGGATGCCGGAAAAAATGCTCTACGGCGCCCAGGATTATTACAGCCTGAACGGCAGCTGGCCGCAGCGTCTGCTGAGTTGCAGCTGTGCCGCGGCGGCGATTTTCCTGCTGTTTGTTGTGGCCGCGGATAAGCTGCGCCGGCCCATTCCCCTGGTCACCCGGCTGGGACAGAACACCCTGTCGGTCTATCTGCTCCACGGGCTGTTTGTGCTGTGGCTGCGGCACAGGCGGCCGGAGATGCTGCGGGGTATGCCGGCGGTGCTGCTGGTGTGGGCGGCGCTGCTGGTGCTGCTGGGCAGCCCCTGGGTGGGCAAAGGGGTCCGCTTTGTCTGCGGCGGCTGGTATGTGCAGCTGCGAAACAGCCAAATCGCCCGACGAGCAGGGGAAAAATTGGCTTCCAGAGGCTGCTGAATAAAAAACTCCGGTGAAAAGGTGTTTGCCTTTCCACCGGAGTTTTTATTATGGTTCCAGATAAACAGGCGCCCGGGCGTGGGAATAGGAGAAGGCGTCGGATTCCAGCACGTTCTGGTGGTAGTCCTGGATGTCCTCAATGCCGCCGTACTGCAAAAATGCCCGGTACCATTTCACCGCCTGGCTCATATAGGGGGAGTCGTAGACAAAGCTGCCCTGTTCAAACAGCCCTTCGGCCTCCAGCTGTACCACGGTGTAGTGCTGGTAGTAGTGCCGCATTTCGTGGAGCAAAGTAGTCAGGGCGGTTTCGGCGTCGCAGTAGGTGATGTAGTCCCGGTTCAGCTGCAGCTGACCGGTTTTGTTGTTGTACTGGCCGTAGATGTTGTCCTGCAGGCTCACCAGTTCCAGCTGGATGCGGGGCAGGCCGCAGGCGTCGGCTTCCAGGCTGGCAACCGCCTGGAGGGTCTCGGTCCGCTGTTCCAGAGACAGGGCATCCCACGTCTCGGACTGCAGCTGATCCAGCCGGGCCTGGAGGGCCGGGGTGTCCTCGGTCATCACCTGGCTGGCCGAAGCCGCCGAGGAGATGGAAAGGTTGGTGAAAAAGGAGCTGCAAACCAGCCCCGCCGCCGCGGCGTAAAACAGGAACATCTGGGCCCGGCCGAAGGCGTGGGCGCGGTCAAACCGGCGGCTGGTGCGCAGAAACAGCAGAGGATCGCTGGTTTCGGCGGCAGCCTGCCGGGAAATCCGGCGCATCTGCCGCAGGCTGGCGATGTAAATGGCTGCGGCAGCCGCAACCGCCGCCAAAGAGAAAAGCAGAAAGTACCAGGGGCGGCTGGTGAGAAAATATACCCAGTAGGCCAGCAGGGCGGTGATGATGGAATCGGTGAGGACGGCCAGAAAGGCCAAAGAATCCCGGGTTTTGAAGGGCAGGGAAAGCAGCGTGAATCCCGCTCCCCAGCCAAAGGCCCACAGCTGCATCTGGGTGCGGGAAAGGGCCTGGCCGAACAAAAAGCCCCACCGCACAAAATAGCCCAGCAGCACCCACAGCAGCACCAGCTGGGCGCAGGTGACCAGGGCCAGCTGGCCCAGATAAGGCCAATCGATTTTTTTCTCTTTCATAGCGATCCCTTCTCTGTGAGTGCAAAAGGCTGAAAACAGGCCGGGCTCATTCGCTCCGCACCTGGATGCCCAGCAGGCGGGCAAACTGAGCCGCCTGGTAGATGTTCATGATGGAGCCGTTCAGGTCCTCGGCGGACAGACTCACCTGGTCCAGCTGGCAGCTGGTGAAATCCAGCCCCTTGAGGGGGGTGTGGTGGAGGCTGGCCTGGGTCAGGTCGCAGCGGGTCAGTTCCAGGCCCCGGTGGCGGCATTGGGTGATCCAGGCTTTGGACAGCCGGCAGTCGGTGAGTGCAACCCCCGCCAGCAGAGCCTGGTCCAGATCGGCCAGTTCCAGATTGCATCGGAACATGGCTGTCTGCTTGAAGGTGGCGTCCTGCAGCTGGACCCCCACGGCTTTGCAGTCGGTGAAGGTGCAGCGGGAAAAATAGGCCCCACTCAGCTGGCAGCCGGAAAAATCGCAGTTTTTGAAGGTCACATCCACGAATTCAGCCTTGGGCAGCTGAGCGCCCGCCAGGCGGCAGCCGGTAAAGACGCACTGGGAAAAGGCGGCGTCGGGCAGCAGAATGTTCTGCAGGTCGGCTTTTTCTAGCTGCAGACGGCACAGATCCATTTCCTCGGCGAACATATCTTCCAGCTGCCGGCGATCGGCCGGAACCAGAGTTTCGGGAATACGGGGCGCGATGATCTTCATGAAGGGGGCCTCCAAGGCAGAAAATTTGTCCATCCGGGCAGATACTTCTATTATAGCCTTCCCTCAGGCGGATTTCAACGCCGGAAGGCGGGGGCTGTCGAATGGGGTGAAAAAGGAAGCGAATGATACCATTCCGCTGCCGCTTCATGGTATAATGGAAAGACCAATCACAAAAACACACCAAGGAAAAGGGGAGAAGGATATGATGGAAGTCGTGGCGGCGCTTATCTGCGCCGACGGCCACTTTTTGGTCTGCCAGCGGCCCGCCCACAAGGCCCGGGGGCTGCTCTGGGAGTTTGTGGGGGGCAAGGTGGAGCCGGGGGAGACACCCCAGCAGGCCCTGGCCCGGGAATGCCGGGAGGAACTGGACATCGGCGTGGAGGTGGGACAGGAGTATTTCCAGGTCACCCACACCTACCCCGACACCACCGTCCATCTCACTTTGTTCTGCGCCCGCATCTGCCAGGGAGCGCCCCGGATGCTGGAACACGCGGCCATGGCCTGGATCACCCCAGAGGAGATCGAACAGTACGAATTCTGCCCCGCCGACGAGGTGATTCTGGACAAGCTGCGCCAGGGGCTGCCTCAGTGGCCCCAGACCCCGGCGGGCCGGGTGCGGGATATGCTGTTGACCCGGCAGGATACCGGATACCGGGATTTCCAGTGCGCTCTGATGCCCACGGTGCCCACAGAACAGGTCATCGGGGTGAGGATGCCCGAGCTGCGGCAGCTGGCCCGTCAGCTGGCGGGGACCGAAGCCGCCGAGGCTTTTCTGAACCAGCTGCCCCACCAATATTATGAGGAAAACAACCTTCACGGTTTGTTGCTCTGCGCCCAAAAGGACTACGCCGCCACTCTGGCGAGGCTGGAAAAGTTTTTGCCCTTTGTGGACAACTGGGCTACCTGCGATCTGCTGAGCCCCCGGGCTTTTCAAAGCCGTCCGTCCGGTCTGCCGGAGCAGATCCGGCGCTGGCTGCAAAGCCCGCTGCTCTATACCCGCCGATTCGGGGTGGGGATGCTGCTGCAATTCTATCTGGACGACGCCTTTTCGCCCCGATATCTGGAATGGGCGGCCCAGGTGGAGCAGGAGGAATACTATGTGTCCATGATGGCGGCCTGGTTTTTCGCCACCGCCTTGGCCAAGCAGTACAGCCAGACCTTGCCCTGGCTGGAACAGCGCCGTCTGCCCCGGGATACCCACAACCGGGCCATCCAGAAGGCGGTGGAGAGCCGCCGGCTCACCCAGGAGCAAAAGCAGTACCTGCGCACCTTGCGCTGGAAAGAATAAATTCCGCAAAAAGCAGCCCCCGGGCAGCCGGAATACCGGCGTCCAGGGGCTGTTTTGCGTTTTGTATGGGTTGGCGGCGGGGTCAGTCCTGCCAGACGAAGCTGCCCGAGAGCAAAGTCACTCTCTCCTCGGCCACGGTGAGCAAGCCGCCGTCCAGACGGCCCAGCTTTTCGCTGCCGTCCTCCAGATCCACCCGGCAGTCACCGGGGCGCACCGCGGTGATGAAGGGGATATGCCCGGCCATCACCGCCAGATCGCCCTCGGTGCCCCGCAGGATCAGCCGGACCACCGGCTGGTCGAAGAGATTTCCGTCGGGGGATGCAATGGTAAGGGGGAAAGTTTTCATCTTGCAACCTTCTTTGCCTTCTCGACCGCCTCGTCAATGGTGCCCACAAACAGGAACGCCGATTCGGGCAGATCGTCGTGCTTGCCCTCGATGATCTCGCGGAAGCCCCGGATGGTTTCGGACAGGGGGACATAGACGCCGGGGATGCCGGTGAACTTTTCCGATACGTCAAAGGGCTGGGACAGGAAACGCTGGATCTTGCGGGCCCGCTGCACCAGCAGTTTGTCCTCGTCGGAAAGTTCGTCCATGCCCATGATGGCGATAATGTCCATCAATTCGTTGTAGCGCTGGAGAATGCGCTGCACCTCCCGGGCCACCTGGTAGTGCTCTTTGCCCAGAATCTCCTCGGACAGAATCCGGCTGGTGGATTCCAGGGGGTCCACGGCGGGGTAGATACCCTGGGAGGAAATGGCGCGGGACAGCACGGTGGTGGCGTCC
>DXDW01000038.1 GCA_019115305.1 Candidatus Anaerofilum excrementigallinarum | reverse complement strand
CTATCAGATTGTTTGAAAATCTGATAGCTCTTTTCTTTTACAGCGCTTCAAATACGGTTGCCATTGTGTTGCCGCAAAGGACGTACCAACGGCAGAAATCTCATCATTCAGGCTTTTTCAGCGGCGAGAATTTACTCCCATTCGATGGTCCCAGTGGGCTTCGGCGTCAGGTCGTACAGCACGCGGTTAACGCCCTTTACCTCGTGGGTAATGCGGTAGGTGATATGCTGGAGCAGGGCAAAGGGAACGTCCTCCACGGTGGCGGTCATGGCGTCCACGGTATTCACCGCACGGATGATGACAGGCCATTCATCGGCACGCTTGCCGTCCCGCACGCCCACGCTCTTGATGTCGGGGATGGCGGTGAAATACTGCCAGACCTTGCCTTCCAGGCCGTTTTTCGCAAACTCTTCCCGCAGAATGGCGTCCGAAGCGCGCACGGCTTCCAGACGGTCCCGGGTGATGGCTCCCAGGCAGCGCACGCCCAGGCCGGGGCCGGGGAACGGCTGACGGTACACCATGCTGTCCGGCAGACCCAGGGCAACGCCGCAGGCGCGGACCTCGTCCTTGAACAGCATCTTCAGAGGCTCTACCAGCTCAAAGTCCAGATCCTCCGGCAGACCGCCCACATTGTGGTGGCTCTTCACGGCCTTTACGGTCTTGGTGCCGCTTTCGATGATATCGGGATAAATGGTGCCCTGGCCCAGGAAACGGATGCCGTCCAGCTTGCGGGCTTCTTCCTCAAACACACGGATGAACTCGCCGCCGATGATCTTGCGCTTCTGCTCCGGATCAGCCACACCGGCCAGCTTATCCAGGAAGCGGTCCACCGCATCCACATACACCAGGTTAGCGTCCATCTGGTGGCGGAACACTTCCACCACCTGCTCGGGCTCACCCTGGCGCAGCAGGCCGTGGTTTACATGCACACAGGTCAGCTGCTTGCCGATGGCCTTGATAAGCAGGGCAGCCACCACGCTGGAATCCACGCCGCCGGACAGGGCCAGCAGCACCTTGCCGTCGCCCACCTGGCGGCGGATCAGCTCCACCTGGTCGGCAATGAAGTTTTCCATATTCCAGTTAGCTTCGGCGCCGCACTGGTCAAAGACAAACCGGCGCAGGCTCTCCTTGCGCTCGGCCTCGTCCTTGGGCCAGGGGGCATTGCCCTTGTGGTCCACCAGGAGCACCGGCACATTGGCCTTATACACCGCCTCGGATGCGTCGATCTCCACGCCATCCACAACCCGGTTGGGGCCGCCGTTCAGAATGATGCCCTTTACGCCGGGCAGAGCGGCCAGCTCCTGCTCGGTGATGTCGTGGGGATGAATCTCGGTGTACACGCCCAGTGCACGGATTTCACGGGCGATTTGAGGGTTCTTCTCGCTGCCCAGATCAAGGATGACGATCATGTCCTGCTTCATTGCAGTTCCTCCTTATAATGGTTTCGGGAGGGCGCATTTCAACGTCCAAGGCCCTCCGTATCGTACTATGTATGATTATATCGGATTGTTCGACTTTTTTCAACAGAGCGTTCGATTTCCCGTCGCTTTTGCCTGCGGCAAAGCAGGCGCCTTGGTTTCCCCAGTGACGGAAGGAGAATAGCAAAAAGAGCGGACCGGCTTTGACAAAACCAGTTCGCTCTTTGTTAAAGAAAAGATACAGTTTTTTACCGCTCCCGATACAAAATCATGGCTTCCCAGGGACGCAGCACCCCCTGTGCCGGCTGGGGATAATTGGCGATCAGGGCTTTTGCCTCTTTCCATTCATCCGGCCGTTCCCAGGACACTTCTTCGGCCGCAAAGTTGCAGACCACCAGAATCTGCTCCTTTTCTGTGCAGCGCTGATACACAAACAGATGGGGGTGGTTTTCTTCCAGCAGGGTAAAATCCCCCTGTGCAAACACGGCATAGCTTTTGCGCAGTTCGACCAGCTTTTTGTAGTACCAGAACACCGAATCCGGGTCCTGCAAGGCCGCCTGGGCATTGATCTGGGTATAGTTGGGATTTACCGGCAGCCACGGCTTCCCCGTGGTAAAGCCTGCATTTGCCTCATCGTTCCACTGCATGGGGGTGCGGGCATTGTCCCGCCCCTTGGCATAGATGGAACGCAGAATTTCCTCTTCCGGGTACCCTTCCGCCAGGCGCTTGCGGTACATGTTGTGGATCTCCACATCCTGGTATTGTTCCAGGGGAAGCTTCACGTTGGTCATGCCCAGTTCTTCCCCCTGGTAGATATAGGGCGTCCCCTGCATGCCGTGGAGCATGGTGGCAAGGAGCTTGGCCGACTGCACCCGGTACTTTCCATCGTCGCCCCAGCGGGACACGATGCGGGGCAGATCGTGATTGTTCAAGAACAGGCTGTTCCAGCCGCAGCCGTGCAGCCCCTGCTGCCAGCGGGCATAGCTCTGCTTCATCTTCACAAAGGGCAGCGGCGCCAGGTCCCATTTGTCCTTTCCGGGCTGCTGGTCCAGCACCATCTGCTCAAACTGGAACACCATGGAAAGCTCGCTTCCGTCCGGCGCACTGTACAGTTTTGCCCGGGGGATATCGGCGCCCCAGGCCTCGCCCACGGTGATAAGGCAGCCCTTCTGGAAGGTCTCGGCGCTGAGTTCCCGCAAAAACTCATGGAGCCGGGGGCCGTTGTTGGTGATCTTGCGGTCCGGTTCCTTGGCGATCTGATCGATCACATCCAGCCGGAAGCCCTCCACCCCCTGCTCCATCCACCACAGGATCATGTCGTAAATCTCCCGCCGCAGGGCCGGGTTCTCCCAGTTCAGGTCCGGCTGCTGGGGTGCAAACTGGTGGAAGTAATACTGCCCCACCTCCGGGACCCACTCCCAGGCCGGGCCGCCAAACGCCGCCTGCATGTCGTTGGGGAAGGCATCGGGGGTGCCGTCCCGCCAGACATAGTAGTCGTGGCAGGGATTGTCCCGGCTGGTCTTAGCCTGCAAAAACCAGGGGTGCTGGTCAGAGCTGTGGTTCAGCACCAGATCCATCATAATGCCGATGCCCCGCTTTTTGCCCTCCCGGATCAGCTGCCGCATATCCTCCAGGCTGCCGAACATGGGATCGATGGCCCGGTAGTCCGCGATATCGTATCCGTTGTCCACCTGAGGCGAAGCGCAGACCGGCGACAGCCAGATCACATCGATGCCCAAAGTTTGCAGATAGTCCAGCCGTTTGATGATTCCCTGCAGATCTCCCACGCCGCTTCCGGTGGTATCCTGGAAGCTCTTGGGATAGATCTGGTAGGCAACGGCGGATTTCCACCAGTCTTTTTTGGTTTTGTCCAGCATTGTGGTTCCTCCTTACCGCGCTGCAAACCAGGCAGCGCCGGGCAGTATTGTCTGCCATAACGTTTCGTAATCCGCGCCCTGGCAGATCAGGTCGCAGTCCGGCCTTTCCGGCAGACCGTCGGTATTCAAAAAACAGGTGCGCATCCCCAAAGTCCGGGCGGGGACGATGTCGTCGCGGATGCTGTTGCCCACCATCATCACCTGCCGGGGCGGACAGCCGCACTCCTGCAGGACCAGGGCGAAATAATCCGGGGAGGGCTTTTTCACGCCCCAGTCGGAGGAAAGAAAAATCAGGTCAAACCGGCCGCACAGCCCCAGCATATTCATCTCCGGCCAGGTGAAAAGCCGCTGGGCATTGGACAGAAGGAACACCTTCTTCCCCGCCCCGCGCAGCCCATCCAGCAGCTGCGGGGCGCCGGGGTAGAGCTCCGCCTGGTGGGTGGAGCAGGCCCGCAGCAGCATTCCGGCACCCCGCACCATCTCCCCGGTGACACAGCGGGCGCCTTTTTTGCGGAACAGAGCTTCCAACACCTGCTCCAGCGCCACCTCGCCGCAGCCGGAGCCGAAGCGCTCATCCGCCATGCGCTGGCGACGGCGCACCTGAGCCCGGTAAGCCCGGAACAGCTGAGCGGGGCTGTCGTATACGGCCCCGTGGTAGCCGTAATAATAGGCCAGGGGCTTCCAGACCCGTTCCAGATCCTCTTCCTCGGTGTGGATGCGGATGAGGGTACCGTACAGGTCAAACACCACCGCACGGATGGTTTCCATGGTTTTTCCTCCCCTCTGTGTTTATTCTTTTGTGCGGCGGATGCAGACGCCGCCGGGGGCCAAGGTATTTTCCTCCAGGCCCCGGCAGAACAGGACCTCCCCTTCTCCGGGCAGCTGCCACAGCGTGCCGCCGCAGTTGAGCAGCACCTCCACATCTCCCCGCCGGTAGTGCACCTTCCGGCTCTCCGGCTCAGTCTGTACAAAGCAGAGCCCGCTTTCCCGCAGGGCAGGCGCCGTGCGCCGCAGCCGGATCAGTTCTTGCAGCTGCCGGATGCGCCGGCGGTTTTCCGGCTCCTCCAGCTGATCCCAGGGCATACAGCGGCGGCAGTCGGGATCGTGCCCGCCGGGCAGGCCGATCTCGGTGCCGTAATAGATGCTGGGGCTGCCCGGCAAGGTGAACAGCATGGCCAGCTGCTGGAAAAAGGCATCCTCGCTGCCCGCCCGGGTGAACAGGCGGTCGGTGTCGTGGGAATCCAGCAGATTGAACATCACCTGCCCGGTCTGACGGCGGTACATCCCCATGCAGTGCTGCAGGTCCCAGGCCAGTGTCCGGGCGGTTCTGTCGGCATGGGCGAAGAACCCCTTCACCGCCTGCTGCAGCGGGTAGTTCATCACCCCGTCGTACTCATCCCCTTCCAGCCAGGGGGAGGCGTCGTGCCAGATCTCCCCCAGCAGGTAGACGTCGGGCCTGATGGCCCGCAGCCGCCGGTGCAGCTCCTTGAGCAGCCGGTGGGACACCTCGTTGCCCACGTCGAAGCGGATGGCGTCCACCCCGTATTCTGCCACCCAGCGCTGGCACAGGCCGCAGATATACTCCATGACCTCCGGCTCGTTGGTGTTCAGCTTGGGCATGCTGGGAACAAAGGCAAAGGAGTAGTAGCGGCTGTCCCGGGTGTCCCGGCCGGGGGCCGGAGCAGGCCAGCGGTTTACCATAAACCAGTTCCAGTACCGGGAGGCCGGCCCTTTTTGCAGCACGTCCTGCCAGGGGCCGAAGCTGGCCCCGCAGTGGTTAAACACCGCGTCCAGCATCACCCGGATGCCCCGTTCATGGGCACATCGCACCAGCCGGGCCAGATCCTCGTTGGTGCCGAAGTCCGGGTCTACGGTTTCGTAATCCCGGGTGTCGTATTTGTGCACCGAGTCCGCCGCGAAGATGGGATTCAGATACAGCCCGTTGATTCCCAGCCCGGCCAGATAATCCAGCTTTTCGCAGATGCCGGGCAGATCGCCGCCGAACCGCTCCTCGTTGGTAACCGGGCCGGTGCGCCAGGGGGTCCGGCAGCTGCTGGCCTCGCTGCGGCAGAAACGGTCCGGGAAGATCTGGTACCACACCGTATCCCGCACCCATTGGGGCGGGGCGGGGATATCCGCCGGATTCATCCAGGGCTGATGAAAGGCTGCCGGGCGCTGCTCCTGCCGGTTCTGTTCGGGGGTGCAGAAGCCGTCTTCCCCGTAAAACCATATCTCGCCGCCCTGGTGCAGTTCAAAGTAATAGCGGCACCGCTTGTAGGGGGGCCGGATGGTGACATCCCACCACAGGCAGTGCTCCAGACAAAGGGGGCCGGTGATCTCCTGCCGCCGTCCCTGCCAGCGCTCGGCGCCCCCCAAAATGCCCGCTTCAAAGGGGTCGCCCCAATGGAGAAAAACCCGCTCCACCTCGGGGCCGGTCTGCAGACGCAGTGCCAGTTCATCCTCGTTCAGCGCGTAACTGTAAGGGGCCTGGGCCCGGTGAAAAACCGCCGCAAAATTCATTTTTCTTTCCTCCGCTGCAGGATGGCGGGCCGCAGCCTGTGCAGGGCCCGGGCCGCCGGTTCAAAATCTGCAAGACGCCACTCCCAGTTGGGAGACCCCACCGTGCCGGGGGTATTCATGCGGGCGTCAGCGTTCAGCTCCATTATATCCTGCAAAGGCAAAATGGTCCAATCCGCCGGGCTTGCCAGGGCGCAGCGGTTCAGGCGCTCCACCACGCTGCCGGTACCGAAGCCCTGCACCTTGAGCCAGCGGCGCAGCTTGCGGCGCTGCGCCGCAGAAAGGCTGTGGTACCATTCCAGCAGGGTTGCGTTGTCGTGGGTGCCGGTGTAGTAGATCTGCTGCTGCCGGTTCGGCTCGATGTCCTGTGCATACTTGCCCGCAGTGTCCAGCGAGAATTCCAGCACCTTCATGCCCTTCAGATGGTAGCGGTCCCGCAGTTCCAGCACCTGGGGGCGCAGGTCCCCCAGGTCCTCCGCCACCAGTTCCAGGCCCGGGATCTTTTCATACAGGGTGTCCAGCACCGCATAGCCCGGCGCTTCCAGCCATTCCCCCTGGATGGCGGTGGGACAGGAGGCTGGGATTTTCCAGTAGGTATCGAAGGCGCGGAAATGGTCGATGCGGATAATGTCGAAAAGCTGCTGGTTGTAACCCATGCGCTCCACCCAGAAGGCAAAGCCGTCCTTTTCCATCTTGTCCCAGTTGTAGATGGGATTGCCCCACCGCTGGCCGGTGGCGCTGAAATAGTCCGGCGGCACCCCGGCGATGAAGGTGGGGCGGCCGTCGGCGTCCAGCAGAAAGTTTTCCCGCCCGGCCCAGACGTCCACCGAGTCTATGCCCACATAGAAGGGCACATCCCCCATGATGCGCACCCCTTTTGCATGGGCATATTCCCGCACCGCTTTCCACTGGCGCAAAAACTGATACTGCAAAAAGGTGTGGTAGGCGATCTCTTCTTCAAATTCCCCCAGATCTCCCTGCCGGGTTTGGGGCCAGTCCCGCTGCCATTGGGGCCATTCCAGCCAGCAGCGGCTTTGGTTGGCCCTTTTGAAGGCCCGGAACACGCTGTAATGTTTCACCCACATCTGGTCGGCGAAGGCGCGGTAATCCGCCCCCGGCTCAAAAGCGGCCCAGGCGGCCCGCAGCAGCGGCTCCTTCCAGGCGCGCACCGCCTCGTAGTCCACCCGGCCGGGTCTGGCCGCGGCAAACGCCGGCGCCTGGGGCAAAAGCCCCTGCTGCGCCAGCAGTTCCAGGCTGAGGTAGAGCTCATCCCCCGCGCAGGAGGAATAGGGCTGGTAGGGGGAGTTGCCGTAGCCGGTGGGATTCAGGGGCAGGATCTGCCAGATGCTCACCCCGTTTTCGGCCAGAAGGTCGATCCACTCATAGGCCGGCCGGCCCAGCTCCCCCACCCCGCTGGGGGACGGGAGAGAGGATACCGCCAGCAGAATTCCTGTTTCTTTCATGCAATCAACCTCACAGATGCCAGATGTCCCGGTTGTACTCGGCGATGGTGCGGTCGGAGGAGAAGAAGCCCGCCTTGGCGATGTTCACCAGCGTCTTGCGGCTCCAGGCCAGTTCGTCCTCGTAGTCCGCCAGCATGGCTTCCTTGGTCTGGATATACTCCTTCACATCCAGCAAGGTCATGAACCAGTCCTTGCCCACCATCTCCTTATACA
>DXDW01000037.1 GCA_019115305.1 Candidatus Anaerofilum excrementigallinarum | reverse complement strand
CCTATCCCGACAGATGTGCTACAATCTAACCGCTGCGGCGGCCGCTTTTTTCCGCACAACGACTGGCCGTGATGCGTAGGAACCGAAAGGATTTGCTGTGTATGGAACGTGTAAAAGAACTGCTGGTGATCCTCTGCTTTTCTCTGGCGGGAGAACTGGCCCATGAATGTATCCCGCTGCCGGTGCCGGCCAGCATCTACGGCCTGCTGTTTTTGCTGACAGCCCTGAAAACCGGCCTGCTGAAGGCCGACCGCATCGCCAACAGCGCCGATTTTCTCATCGAGATCATGCCGCTTCTGTTTGTGCCCGCCGGGGTTGGCCTGCTGGCCTCCTGGGACGCTTTGCGCCCGGTGCTGCTGCCGGTGGTGGCCGTCACCTTTGTGTCTACCGCGGCGGTTTTCGGCGTCACCGGTATCGTAGCCCAGCGGATGCTGAGCCGGAAGGGAGGCAAAGAGGATGAATGATTTTTTGGGCCTCTCGGCCTACCTTCCCCTGGTGCTCTGCATCGGCGGCTATCTGCTGGGAGTGCTGCTCAAGCGCAAATTCCACAGCGGGCTGTTCAATCCCCTTCTGGTGGGCATTCTGGTCTGCATCCTCTTTCTGAAGGTCACCGGCATGGACTACGAGACCTTCTCGGCCGGCGCCCAACCTCTCAGTCTGCTGCTCACCCCCGCCACCGTCTGTCTGGCCCTGCCCCTCTATCGACAGTGGCATTATCTGCAGAAATACCCCGGCGCCATCCTCTGCGCCGTGGCCGCCGGCGCTCTGACCAGCATGAGCTGCGTGCTGGCAATGGCCCGGCTTTTCCAGCTGGACTACAGCATCTATGTGACCTTGCTGCCCAAATCCATCACCACCGCCATCGGCATGGGGGTGGCCGAGGAACTGGGAGGCATTGTGACCATCACGGTGGCGGTGATCGTCATCACCGGCATCCTGGGCAACCTGCTGGCGGAACTGTTCTGCAAGATTTTCCAGGTGACCCATCCCGTAGCCCGGGGACTGGCTCTGGGCTCCTCCTCCCACGCCATCGGCACTGCCAAGGCCATGGAGATGGGCGAGGTGGAGGGCGCCATCAGCAGCCTGGCCATCGTGCTGTCGGGCCTGCTCACGGTGGTGGGAGCCTCCTTTTTCGCCCAGTTCCTCTGATATTCCCAATACGAAACAAAAAACAGGCGCTTTCCCGGCTGACTTGCCTTGGGAAAGCGCCTGTTTTTGTTATCAGTATTCCACACCCAGCCGGGCGGCAAGGCCCTGCTGGTAGGGGTGGCGGTGGCAGCGCATCTCGGTGGAGTAGTCCGCCGCCTGGAGCATCCAGTCGGCAGGGTCCCGGCCGGTGAGTACCACTTCCTGGCCCTCCGGCCGCTCCAGCACGCCCTGCCGCAGCAGCTGCTGATCCACCATGTCCAGGCTGCAGGCCGCACAGGCCTCATCCAGCACCAGCAGATCCGCCTCCATGGCCAGAGCCTGACGGAGATTTTCGGTGTGCAGCCGGCGGCACTCCGCCTTTTCCTCCTCGTTCATCTGGAAAACAAACTTCTGTCCCGCGGGACAGCGCAGCACCTGGGCACCCAGCTGCCGCAGCAGCGGGACCTCGCCGGTATCGCTGCCCTTCAAAAATTGCAGGATCACCACCCGCCGGCCGCGGCCCAGCGCCCGCAGCGCCAGACCCATGGCGGCAGTGGTTTTGCCCTTTCCTTCTCCCCAATACAGATGCATGCATCCCTGTTTCATGGATATCCTCCTGTGTTTTACAGTATTGAAAGTAGTTCGGCCACTCGTTTTTGGTACAGCCCCTGCACCGGGGGCCGGTTCGCCAGTCCCCGCAGGCTGCATTCTACTTCAAATCCCGCGGCCAGCAGCCGGTTTTTCCAGCTGACCGGGGTTTCCCCCGCCATCTCCCGCAGGGTGTGGCCGCCCCCTGTGAGCAGCAGGGGCGCCAGCAGGACCCGGGCATTCTCTCCCTGCCCCAGGCGGGTCAAAAGGGCGTCTATGCCGGGTTCTCCCCGCATGGTACCTACCAGCAGATCCCGGCGGTCCCGGCTTTCCAGCGCCCCCTGCAGGGCGATATAGGCCTCGTTCCCCCCGGTGCTGCCATGGCCCATCAACACCGTCTTTTGCCCCGGCAGACAGGGCCAGACGGCACAGAGGGCGTCGGCCAGTGTTTGGATGTCGGTTTCCGTCCAAAGCAGCGGACGGCCTATCTCCAGCCGGTCAAACCGGGACCGGAAGGGCTCCGCCTGGTCCAGCAGGGCCTGGTATTCCCTGCCCGGCAGCAGCAGAGTGGGCTGCAAAGCCACCTGCCGGATGCCATCGGCGGCCATACGCTCCAGAGCCTGGGGCAGACTGTCCACCGGCCTCCCCTGGTCCGCCAGCCGGGCACAGATATTGCTGCTGGTGTAGGCGCGGTAAAAGGGCAGCGCCGGGGCAGCCTGCCGCAGCGCAGCTTCCAGCGATACAAGGTCTTTTTGTCCCGCCGGCACCGCCGTGCCGAAGCTGACACACAGCAGCCCCTGTTTCATAGTATGTACTCCCCCTCTTTCCCGCAAACCGATCATTCGTTCCCGGCCTGCCGCCGGGCCGGCAAGCAGACCGCCAACCACAGCAGCAGCTCAGGCCAGCCCCGGTTGATCCAGCTGCTGATGCTGCTGGCTGTTGACCAAAGTTGCAGATTGTCCAGCACACCGAGAAAGCCTGTCTGGCCATCGAATGCCGTCTCTCCCACAGGCAAGCAGAAGAAAACCCCATAGTCTGCCGCCCCGCAGAGCAGCACCAGCAAAAGGGCGCCCACCAGCAGCCAGCGGCCCCGGCGGGTATGCCGGGCCTGCCCCAGCCCGCCGGGCAGCGCCTGGCACAGCACAAGGGCCATACCGGCCAGACGGACCAGATTGTTGACCAGAGAAAGGGCAGTCACGGCTATAAATCCGCTGTCGGCGGAAAGGAAAAGGCCGCTCAAATCGCTTACCAACGCCTGGACCAGGACCAATCCCAGGGCTGCCAGAACCGCCGTCAGCGCCATACGCCAGGTGGGTCTGCGGCCGGCAGCCAGCTGCAGAAGCAACCCCATCCCCACATAGAACACCGCAAAGGAAAGCAGGGAGTCAAAGGCAAACAGCAGCGGCAGGGGCACAAGGGCAAACAGGGCGGAAAGCAAAAAGGAAGGCAGCCCTACTGCGGGCCATACCAGATACAGCGCCGCCAGCAGTCCCCACAGAGCCGGTGCAGACAGAGGGCGCACCGCTGCCGAAGAACGGGACATAGACAAAACTCCTCTCTTGTGCAAAAAGCGGCAGAGCGCCCGGAGCCTCTGTGACAAACAAAGGCTCTTCCGCTCCGCCGCAAACCGCGCTTATTTCTTTTTCTCGCCGAACTTGTATTCGGTGCCGTTGAGAAGCCGCTTGATATTGGCCCGGTGCATCCAGATTACCAGCGCAGCCATCACTGCGGCACAGCCGGTGGTGAACCAGACATTGTAGCCGCAGTGCAGCGACCAGAGAGCCGTAAAGACGGGATACAGCACCGCCACCACAATACTGGACAGGCTGACGATGCGGGTGCTGAAGGCCAGGGCAAAGAACACCACAGCCAGAGCCAGCAGTACCGGCGGCTGGGTGGCCAGAATGGCACCGGCAGCCACGGCTACCCCTTTGCCGCCCTTAAAGCCGAACCAGAGGGGCCACAGGTGTCCGCACACCGCTGCAAAGGCCGCTACATAGCCGCCGTACATACCGCCGCCGGGCTGCACCAGCCCGAACAGCACATCCGCCAGCAGCACCGCTACCACACCTTTGCCCAGATCCCCGGCCAAAGTGAGGGTCGCGGCCTTTTTGCCGTAGGTGCGCAGGATGTTGGTAGTGCCTGCGTTGCCGCTTCCCTTTTTGCGGATATCCTCGTGGTACAGCCCGCGGCTGACCACAACACCGAAATCAATGCTGCCCAGCATATATGCCAGCAGCGCGCACAAAACCAGAACCAATGCCTTTGCCACGATAACTCCTCCTCGTTACAAAGCCGCTGCCCCGCGGCGGGTGTCAGTTGGTCTTGCCTTCCCCTCTCTCCCGGGGGATGATCCGCACCGGCGTGCCCTCCAGGCCGAAGGTGGCCCGGATCTGGTTTTCCAGATACCGCTGATACGAGAAATGGAACAGCTGCTTGGAATTGACAAAGCAGACGAAGGTGGGGGGCCGGGTGGAGATCTGGGTCATATAGTAGATCTTCAGCCGCTTGCCCTTGTCGCTGGGGGGCTGCACCCGGGCGGTGGCACGGGCCAGCAGCTCGTTGAGCACGCCGGTGGTCACCCGCAGGGCGTTCTGCTGGTCCACATACTGGATCAGCTCAAACAGCCGATCTACCCGCTGGCCGGTTTTGGCCGAGATGAAGATGATGGGCGCGTAGCTCATAAAGCTGAAATCGTTCATCAGCTTTTTGCGCATAACGTCCATGGTCTTGTCGTCCTTTTCCACGGCGTCCCACTTGTTCACCGCGATGATGCAGGCCTTGCCCTGCTCGTGGGCGAAGCCCGCCACCTTGCTGTCCTGCTCGGTGAAGCCCTCGGTGGCGTCGATCATGATAACGCAGACCCGGCTGCGCTCCACCGCTGCCAGACTGCGCAGCACGCTGAACCGCTCCACGCCGTCCTCCACCTTGCCCTTTTTGCGCAGGCCGGCGGTGTCGGTGAAGATGAACTTGCCGTACTTGTTCTCCACCTCGCTGTCGATGGCGTCCCGGGTGGTGCCGGCCTCGTTGGCCACGATCATCCGCTCCTCGCCCAGCACAAAGTTCACCAGGCTGGATTTGCCCACATTGGGCCGGCCGATCACCGCCACGCTGATCCGCTCGTCCTCCACGTCGCCCTCTTCCTCAAAGGTGAGGTACTGGCAGACAGCATCCAGCAGATCGCCGGTGCCATGGCCGTGGACCGAGCTGACAGGATACAGCTCTCCCAGGCCCAGAGAATAGAAATCGTACAGCTCCATGGGAGGCGCACCCAGGCTGTCCACCTTGTTCACCGCCAGCACCACCGGCTTGCCGCTGCGCAGCAGCATGGCCGCGATGTCCTGGTCCTGGGCGGTGACGCCGCTGCGCAGGTCGGTGACAAAAATAATGGCCTGGGCCGTCTCAATGGCCAGCTGGGCCTGCTGGCGCATATGCAGCAGAATGCCGTCGTCGATGGAGGGCTCGATGCCGCCGGTGTCCACCAGCAAAAAGCTGTGGTTCTGCCACTCGCAGGTGCCGTAGATGCGGTCCCGGGTGACACCGGGGGTATCCTCCACAATGGCCAGTCGCTGGCCGATAAGCTTGTTGAACAGGGTGGACTTGCCCACATTGGGCCGGCCTACCACTGCAACAATGGGTTTTGCCATAGTCAAACGCCTCCTTTACTTGGGGCCTTGGCGCCGTCAGGCCTCGGCCTGCTGGCCCAGCAAAGCCCGCAGGGTGCCCGCGCCGTCGGCGGGAATGATCTGTACCTTTACCTTCAGTTCCTTTTCCAGCTGGGGGATGGTCACATCGTCCAGGAACATATCCTGCTCGGTGCGCAGCATCACCTCGGGCACACCCAGCAGCCGGCTTTTCAGCCTGCCGCGGCACTGCTTGATGATGTCGGTGCCGGTGACCAGCCCGGCCACCCCCACGTTGCCGCCGAAAAAGTCGTTTTGGATGGGATGCACCTCTACCCGCAGCAGCTTATGGCGCTGCCGGGCGGCGTTCACCATATCCTGGATCAGCGGGGCGGCCATGGTGCCGGTGACCACGTCCATTTTCCGGGGCAGGAAAAGCCGGCGGCTTGCTTCCAGCTCCTCCAGGAAGCTGTCGTGGAAGGAGCGCCACATGCCCACGCCGTTTTCCAGCTGGAGATAATCGTCGTAATATTCAGCCGGCGGAATGGGCCGACCGGCCAGCAAAAACCACTCGTCTCCGGGATAGACCAGCCGCACCCCGTATTTTTCGGCGCAGCGGTCGCCGTATTCCTCCAGGATATCCAGAGTCTCGGCGGCGGTGGCGGCGTCGTAGGCGGTGAGCTTGTACAGCCCCTGGCGGTGGTCGGTGAGACCCGCAGGCACCGCCGCGATGCTCTGCACCGCAGGATACAGGCTCAGCAGCTTGTCCAGGCTGGCCCGGAGCTGGTCACCGTCGTTGATGCCCCGGCAGAGCACCAGCTGACAGTTCATCTGGATGCCGGCGGCGGCGAAATCGTCCAGATACCGCAGCACCTCGCCGGCCCGCTTGTTGGCCATCATCCGCACCCGCAGCGCCGGGTCGGTGGTGTGCACCGAAATGTTCACCGGGGAGATGTGCATCTCGATGATGCGCTGTACCTCCTGCTCGCTGAGGTTGGTGAGGGTGATATAGTTGCCGAACAAAAAGCTCAGCCGCTCGTCGTCGTCCTTGAAATAGAGAGATTCCCGCAGCCCTTTGGGCAGCTGGTCGATGAAGCAGAACATGCAGTGGTTTTTGCAGGAGTGGTGCTTGTCGATGAGATAGCTCTCAAAGTCGCAGCCCAGGGGCTGGTACTCCTCCTTCTCCACCGTGATATATTCCAGCTTGCCGCCCCGGCTCACCGCCAGCTCCAGACGGGGGGCAGCGGTGTAGAACTCGTAGTCGAGAATGTCGTTGATGGGTTTTCCGCCCGCCGAAAGCAATACCGTTCCGGCGGTGAGGCCCGCCTTTTGGGCAGCCGAACCCGGCTGCACCGATGCAATTTTTACCGCCATGGGGTTCTCCTTTCCTGCGGGGAAATTAAGACATGAAAAGGGGGAAGGTCGCCCCTCCCCCTTTCATTTGGGAAGCTTACGCTTCCTTCTTTACGATTTCCTTGCCCTTGTAGTAGCCGCAATTGCCGCAAACCTGGTGGGGAAGTTTGTACTCACCGCACTGGCTGCATTTTACAAGCGCGGGGGCGTCCAGCTTCCACACGGAGGAGCGACGTTTATCACGCCGTGCCTTGGAAACCTTTCTCTTCGGTACTGCCACTGTAAGCACCTCCTCATTGTGTGAATCTTCAGCTTAACAGTTGTTCAAAAACAGAAAGCCTTTCGTCTGCCTGCTGCGTTTCGCAGCTGCAACCCAATATGCGGGGCTTGCCGCAGACGGGGCATAGCCCTTTACAGGAATCGCTGCACAGAAGAACCTGCGGCACCTGCAGCAGTATCTCGCTGCGGGCAAACTCATCCACATCAAGCATGCCCCGGTCGGATACCGGCAGATCGCAATTTTCTCCCTGCAGCTCGCTGAGACGCACCTCATATTGCTGGGCTATCTCAAACGATTGTGCAACCGGAGCAAGACAACGGGCACATTCAGCCCGGACCATGGCCGAAAGACATATCTCCAGAATGGCTTTGCTCCCCTCCAGCCGCGCTGTAAAACAGACGGTGCAGGGGCTGTCCACCGTGTAGCCGGGAAATGCTTCCCCGCCGCATTCCAGCGCAAACTCGCGCCGGACCGGTTCGCTGCCTTTGGTCAGAAATCGGTTCAGGTCAAACTGCATAGGTCACCTCAAAAGGTCGCTCTGCTATTATACCCAGTTTCCAGATATTTGTCAAGAGCGTTTTTTTATTTTTTCCGGCCGCAAACGGCACAAAATTGCGGCCCGAACCAGCCGGGCCGCAATCTGGCTGCGTACAAATTGCCTTAGGCGTACTTCTTGACGCTCTCGGGCAGGGTGGACATATCGGCGGAAACGGTGACGGTGACCTTCACGTTGTCACCCACCAGAGCCTCCACCTCGGCCAGCAGCTTGCCCAGGCCGTCCAGGTCGTGGTTGCCCAGCTTCAGCACGCCGTCCACGAACATCTCGGTGATGTCGTAGTTGCCGGCCAGCAGACCAGCCATGAAGCCGTACAGCATATCATAACCGGCGATCTTATATTCGTCAACATCAATCAAGCGGGCCTTATGGGTGATGTCATAGGTCAGCTTCATGGATTTCTCGATAACGACGACATTGCCGTTGGTGGTTTCGGCAGCGGCGTTGATCTGCTCGATCATAGCCTTGGTCTTGCCGGAGCCTTTGGTACCAACAATGAGTTTAATCATAGGGAACACCCTCCTTTATTTTACACCGTCCAAAAATTTTGTTCGGCGCAATTAACGCAGTTTTGCTTCCAGTTCAGCTTTCTGGGCCTCGTAACCGGGTTTGCCCAGCAGCGCGAACATATTTTTCTTGTAGCTCTCCACGCCGGGCTGATCGAAGGGATTGACACCCAGCAGATAGCCGCTGATGGCGCAGGCGCGCTCGAAGAAATAGATCAGATAGCCCAGATCGAACTCGCCCAGGCTGTCCACTTCCAGCACGATGTTGGGCACGCCGCCGTCGGTGTGGGCAAGAATGGTGCCCTCCATGGCCTTGCGGTTGACGTAGCTCATATCGTGGTCGGCCAGGAAGTTCAGGCCGTCCAGATTCTCGGGGTCCTGCTGGATATGCAGCTCGGTGTGAGGCTTTTTGATGTCCACAACCGTTTCAAACATGATGCGGGCGCCGTCCTGTACGAACTGGCCCATGGAGTGCAGATCGGTGGAGAAGATCACGCTGGTGGGCATCAGGCCCTTCTGGTCCTTGCCCTCGCTCTCGCCGAACAGCTGCTTGTACC
>DXDW01000036.1 GCA_019115305.1 Candidatus Anaerofilum excrementigallinarum | reverse complement strand
AGCAGCCGATCTTTACCGAAAATGATCAGGGCTGTCTGGTGGAGGGCTTGCGTATTTCCGCCACTTCCACCGGCCCGCTGTACAGCATCGGGGACAGCCTGTACGGCACTGTCTCCGACACCTGCTTTTGGTCCGGCGGCTGGCAGGAGGAGGAAACCCAAATCACCGCAAACGGCAGCGCTGGAAGCTGGGAATTGGAAATATCCGAACCGCTGGAATACAATTTCACCACCGGCCTTTTCTGCTTTACACCCCAGCAGGAGGGCTCCCAGTCGGCCGAATGTCTGTGGCAGCTGGATTGTACCCCCACCGGCAGCCATCTGCTGAATCTTTGCCAGGCAGGGGAGAACCGTCTGGCCGTGCTGACCGTGGAAGACGGCTGGTATCAGCTGCACAGCTTCTGGCCGCTGGAAGGCCGCCACACGGTGCAGAAGCTGGCCGCCTGTACCGCCGATGCAATCGGCAGTGCCCAGCTGGAAGTACAGGGAAATATGCTGCTGGCCAAGCTGTACAAAGGTTCGCTGGATTCCGCCCAGCAAGCGTCCAGCGAATACCTGGCCGTGGAACTTACCGAACAGGGCGGACGTCTGGTTTTGCTGGCCGGCGACGAAGCTGCCGAAAAACAGTCCTCCTATTTCCGCACCCGCGGAAACACCTGGTACGCAGAGGATCTGCTGTGGTACAACGGCCGGATCTATGCCGTTACCGGCGGAGACGGACTGTGCGAGATCCTCGCCCTGGGCCAGGAGGACTTGTATCTGGGCTATCTGCGGGGAGCGGGTATGCTGGAAGGCGACCTGGAAAAGGAAAGCACCGACTGGAGCTACAATTATTTGGAATGGGCTTTCCAAAGCCTGTCCCTTTCGGTCAACGAATAAGGAGCAGCCATGAATAAACTGATCGGCACTATGATCCGCAAATACCGTTTGGAGAAAAACTATTCCCAGGAAGGACTGTGCAAAGGCGTGTGCGCAGTTTCCTATTTATCCAAGATCGAACAGGGCAGTGTGGAAGCCAGCCCCGAAATCCTGCAGGGGCTTTTGCACCGATTGGGGGAAAGTTTCGACGATGACCCGTCCTTTTTGGAGCCCGCGGGGCAGATCATGGAGGAAGGGTGGCAGCAGGTTTTCTGCCAAGGGGACTGTCCCCGGGCGGAGGCTTTTATTCAGGCCAACCGCAGCCGGCTGCTGCACGGCCCCTACCTGCTGGACGCACTGCTGCTGGAAAAAAACAGCCAGAAGAATCTGCCCAAACTGCGCGAACTTGTCCACTGTATGCAGCCGCGGCAATACACCATTTTCCTGCTTCTGGAGGGCCGCTATGAAGAAGCGGTGCAGTGCGATCCCTGCGGTTTTGTGCTGTTGCAGGCAGGGTCCAACCAATGTACAAAAGGAGAATATGCCGCTGCTCTTCGGCTGCTGGAACGGGCCTGGCAGCAATCGGCCGAAGAAGCCAATCTGCGGCTGATGATCCTTGCCAAAACCATGCTGGGCAACACCTACTCCGAACTGCAGGACTGGCAGCAGATGGACCGCTGTTATCAGGCGGCGCTGCGCATGCTGGAAGAGGTCAATCAGCCCTGGACCGAAGAATATATCAGCTCCATCCACTACAATGTAGGCGCCACCCTTCTGGAACGGCAGCAATACGCCCAGGGTTGGCAGCAGCTTTCCCAATGCACCCGGCAGGACGGGCTGCACTGCCACAAAATGGCTGTGGCAGCTGAGGCTCTTGGCAGAACTGCGGAAGCTTTGGATTGGATAGAGCGCGGAATGAAGTACTGCGAAGAATCCTCGTACGACTTCTGTCTGCGCCAGCGTTTGGAACTGGTGCGGTTTCGGCTGGAACATCCCGATTATCTGCAAAGCGACGCCTACGAATCCATGCTGATGGATTGCTTTTACACCCTGCAGCGAAAAGGTCTGCAGGGGCATGCCCGCTTTGAACTTGTCTGGCTGATCCGCTTTTTGCAGCACCGGCGGCGCTACAAGGAATTGGCGGAGCTTCTGCTGCAATTTTCCTCCATCGACAGTCCCATGACGGTGTAACGCCCTGTTGCTCGTAAAATTTTTCTAAAAACAACCGTCTTTTTTAAGAATTCCCGGCATGATATAATAATTTCAAGGAAAATTTTCCAAAGCCTGCATTTTCCCTTGTTGTTATAGAGGAGGAATTTTCTTTGAAACCTACGCTCTGGACCAAAAACTTTACCATCATCACTTTGGGCACCGTGGCCAGCGCCATTGGCGGCAGCGCCATGAACTTCGCCCTCTCTTTGGTGGTGTACGACCAAAGCCAAAGCACCTTTCTCACAGGTCTCTTTTCCGCCGTGGCACTGCTGCCTCAGCTGGTACTCCCCCTGGTGGCCGGCCCCTGGCTGGACCGCTTTCGGCGCAAGCCCATCATTGTGGGGCTGGACTTCCTTTCCGGCCTGCTGTACCTGATCTTCGGTGCCTACCTGCTGGGAGCTCCCTTTCAGTTTTCCCTGTATCTGATCTTTGCCTTTGTTGTAGGCTGTATCGGCGCGGTATACGAACTGGCCTATACCAGTCTGTATCCCAATCTGATTCCCGAAGGCTTTTCCCAAAAGGGCTATACCGTTTCCGGCATGATCTATCCCACTGTCACGGTACTGATCACCCCGGCGGCCGCCTTTTTCTATGTCCGGTTCGGTCTGCCGGCCATCTGCCTGGGGGAAGGGGTGTTGCTGCTTCTCTCCAGTTTGCTGGAGACCCAGATCCGGGTAAAAGAAAAAGTGGGAGAACGGCGCAGCTTCTGCTGGCAGGAATACCGAAATGATCTGGCCCAGGCCTGGCAGTATCTGAAAAAGCAGAAAGGCCTGCTTCGCATCTATGGCTATATGCCCATCACCCAGGGTATCGGCATGGGCTGCAGCACTTTGCTGGTGGCCTGGTTCCAGTCCACACCCGGGCTGGGCGCCGAACGGTATTCGCTGTTTACGGCGGCGGAATTTGTGGGCCGTACCCTGGGCGGAGTGGTTCACTACCGGTTTGAGATTCCGGCAAAGCGGCGGTTCTCCTTTGCCTATTTTGTGTATCAGCTGTATTCGGTGATGGACGGCATACTTCTGCTGCTGCCTTATCCCTTGATGATGCTCAACCGGGCGATATGCGGCTTTTTGGGCATTAACAGCGCCACCCTGCGGGAGAGCAGTGTGCAGAACTATATTCCTGACCACATGCGGGCCAAACTCAACAGCTTCTTTTCCATACTCATGGGCGCCAGCGTGGTGGTATTCCGGCTTCTCATCGGCGCTGTGGGAGAGATTTTCCCCGCCCCGGCATGCGTGCTTTTCTTTGCTGTGCTGAATATCGTACTGTGCTATCTCATTGTGTACCGCGGCAGCGGAAAAACCGATGTTCAGCAGGTGTACAATCACATCTATTAAAGGTTATCCCCGAAAAACAGGCCCGAACACCGCCAGCAGCGCCGCCTGCAGCAGACAGAAGCCCAGGCAGGCCAGACATACCATAAAATACTGCCACACCAGCTGCCGAAGCTTTCCTGCCGGAAGCGGCCGAACCGCACCCGAAAGGCATTTTCCCATCAGAACGCTGTTTTTCAGGCAAACACCGCCCAGCCACACAGTGAGAGCCGATATCCCCGTATTGGGCAGCCAAAAGATCAACGTATTCATCAGCAGACCCGCGCCGCCGAGATTGGTATACAGCCAGCCGGTGAGCAGCCCGGTGCACAGACCGCGAAACAGCGGAACAGCGCACACAAGAGGCGCCCCTGCACAGGAGAGCGCACCGAACAAAAGAACCGTAAGGGAAAGCATCCCCGACAGAAAATCCACCTGCCACACCGTGGAGACCGGCTGGCTGAGATGGCTGGAAATATACTGGGCGGCAAACAGGCCAAAATACCCCTGCTGGGCGGCGCCGGACAGACTGGCCGCCCCTGCAAGCAGGCCGGCACAGTACAGGGCCAGACATACCGCCAGCGGCCACTGCTTTCGCAGCTGCTTGGCAGGATGGCGATTCCGGGCTTGCCGGAAAAGCGCCCGGAAGGCTGACCGGGGCACAAACCGCCCCATTTTCTGGCGAACAGCAGATTTTAACATCGGCAGATTTCTCCTTTCCAAAAAGCCGCAGCAAAGCGGAAACAGGTTTGTCCCTATTCTATGCGCGGCAGGACAGGGGATATGCCCTCTCGAACTGCCCGGAACACAAGATACAGGAAAACCGGCGAAGTCCTGCAAAGGCCCGCCGGTTTTCTTCTCTTATATGGCAAAACAAAAGGGTTCTATCCCCGCTGCCTTCTGCTTTTTTCCCGCAGATGCACGCCGGCTGCACCACCCAGACCGCCGGAACACACAAGGGCAATCGCCAGAAAGGCGCTGTGCATGGTGATTTCCTGGGGTCCTTCCAGAAGCGCCGCTGCCGCTATCAACCCAAACAGGCACAGCCCTATGGCCATACCGCCCAGGATTCCCGGCAGCCGGCTCAGCCGGGCCAGCAGCAAGCCTCCGAAAGCGGCTCCGGCACAACTGCACAGCATGGAAACCGGCTCGGCCAACTGGGGAGAGGCGTCTGTTTTCAGCATAACAGCGGCGGCAGCACACAGCAGTCCGCCGCACAAAGCGGCACTGCCCAGCAGACTCACCACCAGCGTCGCCGCCCATCCGCCGGCAAATGCTTTTTTCTGCTGTGCAGCCGGACCGGCCTTCCTTCGTTTTGCTTTTCCCTCTGCCATAAAACAACAACACCCCCGTGCATCCATTTTGGTTTCATGGTATGCACGGGGGTATATCATTTAGACTGCGGGGCAGGGGATTATTTCTCTTTTTTGTCCTTTTCCT
>DXDW01000003.1 GCA_019115305.1 Candidatus Anaerofilum excrementigallinarum | reverse complement strand
TTTTTGGGCTCTGTGGGAAAGAACAGAATTGGGTTCGAGTGTACGTTGTTTTTGTCTGAGAGGTCGGAAGAAAGCGACGCCATGTCGCTTAAAATCACTTCCACGACAGGGAACGAAAAGGCGCGAAATTCCATCAAGGTGAATGGAGAGCGCAGCACTCGAAATCTCGTAGGGCGTTCATAGCGCCGCCAGGGTTCAAATCCCTGCTGCTCCGCCATGCCCCGGAAGCTTTTGCTTCCGGGGCTTTTTGCTGTATCTGTGCAGGGCTTTTCCCGCTGCCGGGTTGTGGTATGCTATAAAAAAAGCGGATGGCCGCGGAAAAGAGCAGCTGCGCCCAAAAGGGGCGGCGGCTTTCCTATATGCGGATATACAGCGCGGCTGAAAAGAAGGAAGGAATAACAATGTGGGTCTTGTTTGCGGCAGGGTCGGCCTTTTTTGCCGGCGTGACGGCCATTCTGGCCAAATGCGGCATCCGGCAGACCAATTCCACCGTGGCCACAGCGGTGCGCACCGTGGTGGTGTTGGTTTTTGCCTGGCTGATGGTGTTTGTGGTGGGCTCCCAAAAGCAGCTGGCCGGGCTGGACGGCAAAACAGTGGCTTTTCTGATTCTGTCGGGCCTGGCCACCGGGGCATCCTGGCTGTGCTATTTCCGGGCGCTGCAGCTGGGAGATGTGAACAAGGTGGTGCCCATTGACAAATCCAGCACCATTCTCGCCATTCTGCTGGCCTTTGTACTGCTGGGCGAACCTATCGGGTTGTTTAAAGGCGCAGGCGTGGTACTTATCGCATGGGGAACCTTTTGGATGATCGAGAAAAAGAATTCTCCTGCCGGCACCGGGACAGCGGGAAAGGGCTGGATGCTCTACGCCTTGGGGTCCGCGGTATTTGCCAGCTTGACCGCCATTCTCAGCAAGGTGGGGATTCAAAACGTGGAGTCCAACCTGGGCGCCGCCATCCGCACCGTGGTGGTACTGGCCATGGCCTGGCTCATGGTGGCAGTGAGCGGACACGGCAAAGAGGTGAAGCGGATTCCCCGGCGGGAACTGGCACTGATTTGCCTGTCGGGTCTGGCTACCGGGGCTTCCTGGCTGTGCTATTACCGGGCGCTGCAGGACGGCCCCGCCAGCGTGGTGGTGCCCATGGACAAGCTGAGCATTCTGGTAACGGTGGCTTTTTCCCGGCTGGTATTGGGGGAAAAGCTCACTCGGCGGTCGGGTGCGGGCCTTGTTTTGGTAGTAGTTGGTACGCTGGCAATGCTGCTGTGAACAGCGGGAACTTTTCAACATGCCGTTAAGGAAAAGTGGAAAACTTTGTGGAAAACCGGCGGCAGCCGATGAAAACACACCCCTGTCTTGGGAAAATGCCCAAAGGCAGGGGCTTTTTGTTGTGCAAAGAGGAAAAGCGGGATGGCGGCGAAGGGGAACGGGCAGGCTGGACGGTGCCCCGGGCAGAGCCGGACGCAGTCCCGGCCGGTAGGAGGGACTGCTTACCGGCCCCGCCCGGGGCGGGGGCAGCCAACGGGGAGCAAAAAAGGCACGCTGATGCTGAAAAGACCAACGCTTTTGGCCTTTGGCGAGCAGAAGGGGAAAGAAAAACCTCCGGCTCGCAGGGAACCAAAGGCAAGACCGCCGAAAAAGGCACGCTGGCGCTGAAAAGGCCAACTCTTATTGCCTTTGGCGAGCCGGAGGGGAAAAGAAAACCTCCGGTTCGCAGAGAACCGAAGGCAAGACCGCCGAAAAAGGCACGATGACGCTGAAAAGGCCAACTCTTATTGCCTTTGGCGAGCCGAAGGTAAAAGAAAAAGCCTCCGGCTCGCAGAGAACCGGAGGCAAGACCGAAGAAATTATTCGGTGGCGAATTGGCTTTGGTACAGCTGGGCGTAGAAACCGCCCTTTTCCAGCAGCTGCAGATGACTGCCCTGCTCGATGATGTGTCCGTCTTTCATCACCAGAATCAGGTCGGCGTTCTGGATGGTGGAAAGGCGATGTGCCACCACAAAGCTGGTGCGCCCCTCCATCATCCGGTCGAAAGCCTTCTGGATGCGGATCTCGGTGAGGGTGTCGATGCTGGAAGTGGCTTCGTCCAAAATCAGCATAGGGGGCAGCCGCAGCATCACCCGGGCAATGCAAAGCAGCTGCTTCTGACCCGCCGACAGACTGCCGCCGTCCTCCCCGATGGGGGTATCGTAGCCCTGGGGCAGACGGGTGATGAATCCATGCGCATGGGCCGCTTTGGCCGCCGCGATGATCTGTTCGTCGGTGGCGTCGGGATCGGCATAGGCGATGTTGTCCCGGATGGTGCCGCTGCGCAGCCAGGTGTCCTGGAGCACCATGCCCCAGCCGCCCCGCAGACTATTGCGGGTGTAGTCCCGGATATCCCGGCCCGATACCCGGATGCTGCCGGAATTGACATCATAGAACCGCATCAGCAGGTTGATGATGGTGGTTTTGCCGCATCCCGTGGGACCTACCAGGGCAATGCGCTGGCCGGGGGCCACGTCCAGGTTCAGGTCCTCGATGAGAGACACCTCGGGGGTATAGCTGAAATCGACGTGACAGAGGTTCACGGTGCCGTCGGGATGGGTGAGGATCGCCGCATCGGGGGCGTCGGGGGTCTGGGCCGGCTGGTCGATGAGGGCAAATACCCGGTCGGCGCTGGCCAGAGCGTTCTGCAGCTCGGTCACCACACCGGAAATCTCGTTGAAAGGCTTGGTGTACTGGTTGGCGTAGGTCAGAAAACAGCTCAGTCCGCCCACCGACAGGTTGCCCGACAGGGCCGCAAAGGCGCCCACGATGCCAACTCCGGCGTAGACCAGGCCGTTGACAAACCGGGTGCAGGGATTGGTGAGGGAGGAGTAAAATACCGCCTTGCTGCCGCAATCCCGCAGCTGCTGGTTCAGCACTTCAAACCGCTCGGCGGCCCGGGTCTCGTAGCAGAAGGCCTTGACGATCTTCTGCTCGCCCACCATCTCCTCCACCAGACTGGTCATGTCGCCGCGCACCTTGGACTGCTCCTGGAAATACTGGAAGGTATGCCGGGCGATGAAGCTGGCCACAAAGAAGGAGAGGGGGGTGAGAACCACCACTACCAGAGAGATACCCACATGGATGCTGAGCATAAAGCCCAGGGTTCCCAGAATGGTCACCACGCCGGTGAACAGCTGGTTGAAGCCCATGAGCAGGCCGTCGGAAATCTGGTCCACGTCGGTGGTGATGCGGCTGATGGTGTCGCCGAAACTGCTCTTGTCGATGGCGCTCAGGGGCATTTCATGCAGCCGGGAAAAGGCCTGGCTGCGCAGATCGCTGGCAATGTGATAGGTAAGACGGTTGTTGCACACGCCCATCAGCCACTGTACCAGGGCCGTAAGTCCGGCCACAATGGCCAGCTGCACCAGCAGCGCGGTGAGGGGCTGGAAGGATACCTGACCGGGGCCGATCACCAGATCCACGGCGTCGCCGATGAGCACCGGCGCATACAGGGTGAGAACCACGCTCACTGCCGCCAGCAGGATGGAAAGAATCAGTACCCCCAGATAGGGCCGCAGCATCAAAAGCAGACGGGAAAGAGTTTTTTTGCGGTTCATTCTGCTTCCACCTCCTCTTTGGACAGCTGGGACAGACAAATCTCCCGGTATACCGGACAGCTTTTCAGCAGCTGGCTGTGGGTGCCGGCGCCGGCCAGCTGCCCATCGTCCAGCACCAGAATCAGGTCGGCGTGCTTGATGCTGGCCGCCCGCTGGGACACCACAAACACGGTGCAGCCCGCCAGCTCGGTGGCCAGGGCATGGCGCAGCCGGGCGTCGGTGGCGTAGTCCAGGGCCGATGCGCTGTCGTCCAGAATCACAATGTCGGGATTGCCCACCAGAGCCCGGGCGATGGTGAGCCGCTGGCGCTGTCCGCCGGACAGGTTTTTACCCGCCTGGGTGATGGTAGTGTCCAGTTTATGGGGCTTTTGCTCCACGAATTCCGACGCCTGGGCGATGCGCAGGGCACGCCACAGCTCTTCGTCGCCGGCCTGTTCATCCCGCCAGCGGAGGTTGGAGCGGATGGTGCCCCGGAACAGCACCGCCCGCTGGGGCACGATGCCGATGTGGTGGCGCAGCTGGTGGAAGGGCTGGTCCTTGACGTCGATGCCGTCTACCAGCACCTGGCCCTCGCTGGCCTCGTAAAACCGGGGAATCAGGTTCACCAGGCTGGATTTGCCCGCGCCGGTGCCGCCGATGATGCCGATGGTCTGGCCGGGCCAGGCCTTAAAGGAGATGTGGGACAGGGCGCTGGAACCGCCGTAGCCGAAGGACACATCCCGGAACTCCACCCGGGGCGCACCTTCCACCGGCTGGCTGCGGGTAGCCTTTTCGTCGGTAAAGGAGGGCTGGGTGTCCAGAATCTCGTTGATGCGGTTGCCCGAAGCCAGGGCCTTGGTGAAGGATACGATGAGGTTGGCCAGGGCCACCAGAGCCAGCAGAATCTGGTTCATGTAGTTCACCAGGGCCACCAGATCGCCCTGGGAGATGCGCCCGCCGTCCACGGCCACGGCGCCCTGCTGCAGCAGTACCAGAATGCCCAGGTTCACCAGCACATAGGTCAGGGGATTGAGCAGCGCCGAAATGCCGCCTACCCGCAGCTGGGTGGAGCGCAAAGCGGAGTTGGCCTCGGCGAACCGGTCCAGTTCCTCCTGCTGGCGGGAAAAAGCGCGGATCACCCGCACGCCCGACAGATTTTCCCGGGTGAGCAGCAGCACCCGGTCCAGCTGCTTCTGGGCCAGCTTGTAGATGGGCATGGTGATGCGCATGATGCCGAAGATGACCAGAGCCATCACCGGGGTCACCACCAGGAAGATCAGACCCAGCCGCGCGTCGATGACAAAGGAGAGCACCAGAGCGCCGGCCACGATGAAAGGGGAGCGCAAAAACAGCCGCAGCACCAGGTTTACCCCCGACTGGGCCTGGTTGATGTCGCCGGTGACCCGGGTGACCAGAGTGGAAGCGCCGATGGAGTCCAGCTCGGCATAGGACAGCCGGTTGATATGCTGGAACATATCCCGACGCAGGGCCGTGCCGAAACCAAAGGCGGCCTTGGCGGCGAAATACTGGGCGGTGATGGAGCAGGAAAGTCCCAGTACTCCCATCAGTACCAGCAGCCCGCCCATGCGCAGGATGTAGCCGGTATCCCGGTTGTGGATGCCCACGTCGATGATGGCGGCCATGATCAGCGGCACCACCAGCTCAAAGCAAGCTTCCAGCAGTTTGAACAGCGGGCCTATGATGCTCTCTTTTTCGTATCCCTTGAGATACCGGATCAGACGAAACAAACGCAACGACCTCCTCTAAAACGCCCCGGCAGGGACGGCAAAAAAACACAAAAGGCCTCCCTTGCTCCATAGGCAAAGGAGGCCGGGACAGCTTTTATTTTACAACAAATTGAGCCGCAGGTAAAGATAAAAGGGCTGCGGGGCGGTCAGCGGCACCACTGGGAAAATCCCGAAGAAGTCCGGGTGGAGCCGTCGGGCAGCATCCAGGCGGCCTCCACATTTTCCAGACTCTCCACCAGTTCCAGTCCTTCCTCCAGAGGCATGTTGAACAGGGCGGTGGACAGGCCGTCGGCCATGCCGGAGTCGGGACAGCGCACCGTCACCGAATCAAAATAGGTCGCCGGCATCAAGGTGTCGGGGTCGATGATGTGGTGGTACTGCTTGCCGTCCACGGTGTAGTAGCGCTGGTAGTCGCCGCTGGTCACCAGAGCGCAGTCGGTGAGTTCCACGGTGAACAGGGAACCGGCCTCGCTGTCCCAGGGATTTTCCACTCCGCCGGCCCAGGGGCCTTCGGGCTTTTCGCCGATGGCCCGCAGGTTTCCCCCCACGCTGAGCAAAGCGCTCTCCAGCCCCCGGGCCTGGGCGGCCTGACAGACCATCTCCACGGCATAGCCCTTGCCCAGGCTGCCCACGTCCAGCCGCATTTCGGGGTCGGCCAGATAGATGGTGCCGGCCTCTTCGTCCAGGATCACCTGGTCGATGTCGGTGTGGGCGGCGGCCTCTTCCAGAGCCTCCATGCCAGGCAGGGCGGCGCTTTCGGGATTGGCCAGGCCCGCCTCCCGGGCGTCGTGCCACAGGGACAGCACGCTGCCCATGGCGATGTTCACCCGGCCGTCGGTGAGCTCGTACATCTCCCTGCCCAGCTTGACCAGGTCGATGATCTTCTGGTCCACCTGTACCGGGGCAACCCCGGCGTTGTCGTTCACCGTTTTCAGGTTGTTCATGTCCGGATAGCTGTTGTAGATGTCGTAGAGCTGGTGGTATTCGGTGAGATCGACTTTCAGGGCCGCGGCCTGCTCAGAAAACTCCTCCTCGCTGGTGGTGTATCCCTGCAGGATGGTGACGGTGTCGAAAACGTCGAACCAGCTCACCGACTGGCGCTGGGGCTGGGCGCAGCCGGCCAGACCGGCCAGCAGGCAGCCTGCCAGCCCCGCCGGGGCCAGCCGGCGCAAAAATCCAAAAAGGCGCATGGCGGCGCTCCTCCTTTGCGGGCGATGATATACTGTCTAAAAAACAAGGGGAAAGGGCCCGACCGGCCCTTTCCCCGGATTTGCTCTCTGCGTTGGTCTGAAAAATCAGGCCTCGGCACCGGCAGCCTTGGCGGCGGCCTGCATCAGATTCGAAACATTGATGGTGCAGCCGGCGGTCAGGTCGGCATCGGTGCCCTTGCCGGTTTCGTCAGCGCCGGCGGCCAGCTGATCCATGGTCTTGCCCACGGCGTAGCTGCAGAAGGCGTCGGCCTGCTCGTACCACTCCTTGCCGATGGCGGAAGCGCCCTTCATGTGGTAGTCTTCCTTCTTCTCGTACTTGGAGCGGACATCGGCGGAGCCGTCGTCGGTGATGGCGCCGGTGGCGTCAAAGGTGGCGGCGGTCTGGGGCATGTCCACAAACATGCTGGTGAAAGCGCCCTCGGCGTTCTGGGTGGCGGCCACAAAGGTCACATCCACAGAAGCGGTACCGGCTGCATCCGCGGTGGCGGAAGCAGAACCGGAAGCATCGGGCAGCAGGGCCAGGGCCAAAGTGTCGCCCTCCTGAGCGCCGCGCACGGTGGCGTTCTCGGCGGCAGCGGCCACAGCCTTGATAAAGTCGCTCACACCAATGGTGCAGCCGGCGGTGAGGTCGGCGTCGGTGGGAGTGCCGGTCTCGTCAGCGCCGGCGGCCAGCTGGTCCACGGTCTTGCCCACAGCGTAGCTGCAGAAGGCGTCGGCCTGCTCGTACCACTCTTTGCCGATGCCGGAAGCGCCTCTCATGCCGTAGTCGTCTCCGCGCTCCTGCTTGGTGGGCATGGCGGCGGCGGTGTCGGTGGTGATCTGGCCGTCAGCGCCGAAGGCCACGCTGGCCTGCAGCACATCCAGCTTGCAGTCCACGATGGTGCCGTTTTCGTCCACCACCACGGCAGCAGCGGTGAAGGTGGGGGCGAAGGAACCTTCGGCTCCGTCGGCCGCGGCAGTGGCCTTGGTGCTGGTGATGACGCCCAGACCGGTCTTCAGGGCTCCCTCGGCTTCCACGTTGTTATTCTTGGAAGGGGCGGGGCCGCCGGTGGTGCAGCCGGCGAACAGGGCACAGGCCACCGCAGCGGCCAGCGCAAAAGAAAAAACTTTTTTCAAAACGAAAATCTCCTCTCGTATCCCTTAGATCTATTTCAGCCCCCAAGAGGGCTAAAATACACAGGCGGCGCCGGGGGAGCGCCTGTTATTCCGTACCGGGGCGGCAGGGACGGCAGGGGCGTTCTTCCCCCGGGTCCAGACTGCTGTACAGATCCCGCAGATGAGCCAGCAATTCCCGGACCCGCGGGTCGGACAGAGAATACACCATATTGGACCCCTGGGGAGAACAGGAGACAAACCCCGCTTCCCGCAGACGGGCCAGGTGCTGGGACAGAGCCGACTGGCTGAGGAAGGGAACGGTCTGGTTCAGCTTCCGCACATTGCAGGGCCCATCCACCAGCTGGCAGAGGATCAGCAGCCGATTTTCGTTGGCCAGCACCTTGAGCACGCTGGCGGTCTCGGCTGCGTGAGCACGCAGATACTGCATCAGGTTACACCTCGAGAGCACTTTTGTGATAATGAAAACAAAAGTGCAAATGATAAGTGGTTGCTAATGACTCTTATTATTATAGTTAAAAAAATATCACGCGTCAACAGGC
>DXDW01000035.1 GCA_019115305.1 Candidatus Anaerofilum excrementigallinarum | reverse complement strand
CCCTGTCTTGCCTGATTGGCCTGGCCCGGAACGGGACAAGCTGAAAAACAGGAAACATCACTCGGGCTTCACAGAGCACGCGGCTTTATGGACCCGAGTACACCCGCAAAGAATTGGAGGAAATTCACAATGACTAAAGTTGATCTGATCGCCCAGGTGGCCGCCGATGCCGGCCTGACCAAGAAGGACGCCGAAAAGGCCGTCAACGCTGCTCTGGACGCTATCACCGCCGCTCTGGTTGCCGGCGATAAAGTTGCTCTGGTGGGCTTTGGTACCTTCGAGGCCCGGGAGCGCGCCGCCCGCATCTGCCGCGACCCCCGCACCCATGCGGAGATCTCTGTTCCCGCCACCACCGTGCCCGGCTTCAAGGCCGGCAAGGCTCTGAAGGAAGCTCTGGCCAAATAAGCTGGGCCCTTTCAGCAAACGGGAAATTTTGTGAATGGCCGCGGAGGATGTCCGTCTGCCGGTGCCCATGGCAAGCTGCCGCGGGCCCGGCGGGCGGGTCCTCCGCTTTGCGTTTTTTAGGCAAGAAAGGAAAGCGGCAGAGGATGCCGCCGGAATAAAAGGAGGATATGCCATGCGTATCGACAAATATCTCAAGGTAAGCCGCCTGATCAAGCGGCGCACGGTTGCCAACGACGTGGCCGACGCCGGCCGGATCGTGGTCAACGGCAAGCCCGTCAAAGCCAGCTATGCCGTCAAGGTGGGGGACGAGATCGAGATCACCTTCGGCAACAAGCCGGTGAAGGTGCGGGTGCTGGCGGTGGAAGCCGCCCCCGGCAAGGACGTTGCCCGGGAAATGTACGAGGTGCTGGAGGGCTGAAAAAGCCCGCCGGGGGTTCTGTTATGGCGGCAGGGCGCATAGGCTGTTGGCAAAAGGAAGGTGATTGGCCTTGACCCAACAAACCCAACCCGCCGCCCCGGCAATGCCCCACAATCTCACCATGGAAAACCGGCGGAACCTGGTTGCCACCGGGGTGACCGGCATTGTGAGCTATGACGAGTACACCGCCGTGCTGGATACCCCCCTGGGCCGCCTGCAGATCGGCGGCGAGGGGCTGTCGGTGAGCGAACTGTCGGTGCAGAGCGGCCAGGTGCGCATTGCGGGCTCCATCGAGTACATCCAGTATTCCCAGAAGCAGGAGAAGAAGGCCGGACTCTGGGCCCGGCTGCTGCGCTGATGCCGGTGTCGGTGCCGCTGCCCCAGGCCGGGGCGGATGTGCTGTGCTGCCTGGGGCTGGGCCTGGTGCTGGCGGCGGGTTACGACGGCTGCCGGTTTGTGCTGGGCCGCGCCAGGCTGGTGTGCTTTGTGCTGGATCTGCTCTTCTTTGCCCTGGCGGGGATGCTGGTGTGCAGCTATGCCGCCTCCCGCAGCTATGCCGGGGTGCCCCGGTGGTATCATCTTGCGGGGATGGCCGCCGGTCTGGCCGCCTATTACCAGGTTCTGGCCCCCGTCACCTGGGGGGTGCGGCGGTTTCTTGTCTGGCTTTTGGGGCTGCCCTTCCGGGTCATCTGGCGCCGGCTGCTGCGGCCTTTGGGGCGTCTGGCGGTGCGGGCAGGGCGGAACGCAGGCCGGGCCGCGAAAAAAAGCTGCAAAAAACCAAGGTCAAATGCTGGGAAACGGTTGCAAACTCCGGCAAAAATGTTGTATAATTCCAAATAAGAGTATCCCTCCCGGGATATTCTTGGATTCCACGAAGCCGAGGAACTGCTCTATGAAACAGGCAAAATCGACCCAGAAGTTTCATATCTCCCGCCTGATGGGCTGGGGCACTTTTGTAATTGTGCTCTGCTCGCTGATGATCTCCTTTATCCAGAATCAGGTGGAGATTGCCAGCAAGCGCCAGGAACTGGAGGCGGTGCAGGCCCAGCTGGAAGCGCAGATCGCAGAAAACACCGAGCTGCAGCGTGTGCTGGAAAGCGGCACCGAAGAGGAGATCATCGAGCGCATCGCCCGGGACAATCTGGGTTACGCTAAGCCCGGTGAGCGGGTCTTTGTGGACACAAGTGGCAAATAACAGGGCGCGGCTCTGTATTTGAAGAATATTCAATTTTCAAATCATCATTGGGTAAAGGAGTTTTTCCGTTAGATGGAGTTTGAGGTAGGAAGTATTGTTGAAGGAAAAGTCACCGGAGTGAAGAACTTTGGCGCCTTTGTGGCGCTGCCGGGCGGCAAAAACGGCATGGTGCACATTTCCGAAGTGTCCAACGAGTATATCAAGGATCTGTCCACTGTCCTCAGCGAGGGCCAGGTGGTCAAGGTGAAGGTGCTGAACATCGCGCCGGACGGCAAGATCGCGCTGTCCATCAAGCGCACGGTGGAACGGCCTCCCCGCGCCCCCCGCAACGACACCGGTCGGGTATGGCAGCCCCGCCGCACCGAGCGGCCTGCCGAGATGAGCTTTGAGGATATGATGGCCCGCTTCAAGAGCCAGAGCGAGGAGAAAATCTCCGACCTCAAGCGCGTCACCGAGGCCCGCCGCGGCGGCGGATACTCCCGGCGCCGGTAATCCCCGGGAACCAAAACGAAAAAACAGCCGGTCCGTTTTCCAGGCAGCTGCCTGGGGCGGACCGGCTGTTTTTGTATCAAACCAGAATATCGTGCTGTACCGGCTGGTAGAACAGCTGGCGCATCTTTTCGGGGTCACGGGTCTGGCCCATGATCCACATCAGCTTCACCACGGCGGCCTCCACGGTCATGTCGTAGGCCTGCAGGGCGTTGTACTGCCGGATGGCCCGGGCGCCCACCTCGTATACCTCGGCATCGCTGCCCTCCAGCATCACCTGGGTGGCCAGTACCACCAGCTTGCCCTTTTCGGTGAGGGCCTGGAGCTTCTGAAGAAAGTTGCGCTTGTTGTGGAAGGGGATGCCGCCCACGCCGTAGCTTTCGATGACAATGGCGTCGTAGTGGTCGGCCAGATATTCCAGAATTTCCGGTTCCATGCCGGGGATCAGCTTGAGCAGAAACACCTTGGGATGCAGCGCATCGAAAAAGCGCACCCCCGGGTGGGCGGGCTCGGTGTCGGTGTAGCGCAGAATCCGCTTGTCGTCGATAAAGGCGGCCACAGGATAGTTGATGCTGTCGAAGGCGCTGTAACTTTTGCTGCGCACCTTCCGGGCCCGGGTGCCCAGGATCGCCTTGCCGTCAAAGACGATATACACCCCCTGTACTCCATCCTGGGCGGCAAACCGCAGGCTGTCCAGCAAATTTTTCCGGGCGTCGGAAATAGGGGCGAAAATGGGCTTTTGGGAGCCGGTAAGAACGATGGGCTTTTCCGGATTCTGAATCAGATAGGACAGCGCCGCCGCCGTGTAGGCCATGGTGTCGGTGCCGTGGGTGATCACAAAGCCATCGTATTTCTCAAAATTGTCCCGGATGCGCCGGGCCAGCCGAAGCCAGTGTTCGGGCTGGAAATTGGTGCTGTCCAGGTTGAAAACCTCTTCCACCTGGGCCTGGCAGAACTCCGCCGCCTGGGGGATGTAGTCCAGCAGGGCGTGGCCGTCCCCGGTGGGGGCAAGGCCCTGAGCGGTGGGCATGCTGGCGATGGTGCCGCCGGTGGTGAGGATGAGAATGCGTTTTGGCAAGATGAAAAACCTCCCTGTGGCTGGGTGCGCCGAAGCCGGCGCGGACGCTGCAAAAGACTGTGCTGCCGTGCCTGTTTTCGGTGCACGGATTGCCCCAACGATTGTACCAGATTCGGGCGTTTTTCACAAGGGCAGCGCGCTTTTTTGTGGAAAATGCCGCCCTCTTCTGCCGGGGTCGTTTCTTGTATTGTGGGGGTTGGCATGGTAAAATAAAGGAAAGATTTGCCCGTGATTTTGCCTGCATCTATGGATGAAAACAACGCGCAACCGCGTTTTTGCCAAGAACTTTTACAGGCGCTGTACAAGGAGGAAAGAGTATGACAGACGTGGCAGTTATCGGCTGTGGCGTGGTGGGGGCGGCAGTTGCCTATGCCCTGGCCGGCTACGACCTGACGGTCCGGGTGCTGGAGGCGGAAAACGATGTGGCCTGCGGCACCACCAAGGCCAACAGCGGCATTCTCCATGCCGGCTACGATCCCGAGCCCGGCACCCTCATGGCCCGGCTGAACCTGGAAGGCAACCGGCTGGCGGGGGAGATCTGCGAAAAGCTGGATGTGCCCATGCGCCGCACCGGTTCTCTGGTCATCGCCCTGGACCCCGCCCAGTTGGATACTTTGCAGGAGCTGTACCGGCGGGGCACGGCCAACGGCGTGCCGGGGCTGCGGCTGCTTTCGGGGGAAGAAGTCCGCCAGATGGAACCCGCCCTTTCGGAATCGGTGTGCGGGGCACTGCTGGCCCCCTCCGCCGGAGTGGTCAGCCCCTGGGAGTATGCTCTGGCCATGGCGGAAAATGCCGTGGAAAACGGGGTGCAGCTGCAGCTGAATACCCGGGTGGAGGATATCCAAAAGACCGAAGCCGGCTGGAAACTGATCACCAGCCAGGGCGAAGTGGAGGCCCTGTATGTGATCAACGCCGCAGGGGTGCAGGCAGGCCAGCTTCACGCCATGGCCGCGCCCCTGGATTTCACCACCATTCCCTGCCGGGGTGAGTATTATCTGCTGGACAAAAGCCAGGGAGATCTGGTAAAGCATGTGATCTTCCAGTGCCCTTCCAAGGCAGGCAAGGGTGTGCTGGTGGCTCCCACTGCCCACGGAAATATCATCGTCGGTCCCAATGCCGAGGACCTGCCCCAGGCCGACACCGCCACCACCGCCCAGGGCCTGGCCGAGGTGGCCGAAAAGGCCCGGCTGAGCCTGCCGGGGCTGGATCTGCGCACCTCCATCCGAAACTTTGCCGGTGTGCGGGCCAACACCGACCAGCCGGATTTCGTCATCCGCTGGGCAGCAGAAGGATTTTTGGACCTGGCGGGGATGAAGTCCCCCGGCCTGACAGCCGCCGCTGCCGTGGGCGAATATGCCTGCCAGCTGCTGGAGCAGGCAGGCCTTGCCATGCAGCCCCGTCCCCGGAAGGTGGAAACCCGCAAAAAAGTGCGGTTCCGGGAGCTGTCTGCCGAACAAAAAGCCCAGTTGGTGGCCAGCCGGCCCGCCTACGGACGGGTGATCTGCCGGTGCGAGACCATCACCGAGGGGGAGATTTTGGCCGCCTGCGACGGACCCATTCCGCCCTGCAGCATCGACGGCGTCAAGCGCCGCACCAACGCCGGCATGGGCCGGTGCCAGGGCGGTTTCTGCGGACCCCGTGTGCTGGAGATCCTGGCCAAGCGGCTGGGCCGCAGCCCCCGGGATATCCTGCAGGAAAACGCCGGCAGCGAGATTTTGCTGGAACAGACCAAGCAGGGGAGGGACGTGCAATGAGCGAATACGATGTAATCGTCATCGGCGGCGGGCCGGCGGGGCTGGCAGCTGCCCTGGCAGCCCGGCAGACGGGGGCGGAAAAGGTGCTGATCCTGGAGCGGGACAAGGAGCTGGGAGGCATCCTCAACCAGTGCATCCACAACGGCTTCGGTCTGCACTATTTTAAAGAAGAGCTCACCGGTCCCGAATACGCCGGGCGGTTTATCGCCCAGCTGGAGGGCAGCGGCATCGAGGTACAGCTGGACACCATGGTGCTCTCCATTACCGAGCAGCGGCAGGTGGAGACGGTGAGCAGCCGGTACGGCTACCAGATTTTGCAGGCCAGGAGCATCGTGCTGGCCATGGGCTGCCGGGAACGCACCCGGGGCGCCATCGGCATTCCGGGCAGCCGCCCCGCCGGGGTTCTCACCGCCGGCGCCGCCCAGCGGTATGTGAATATGGAGGGCTGGATGCCCGGCCGCCGGGTGCTGATTCTGGGCAGCGGCGACATCGGGCTGATCATGGCCCGCCGCATGACTTTGGAAGGCGCCAAGGTGCTGGCCTGCGTGGAGGTCATGCCCTATTCCGGCGGCCTGACCCGCAATATCGTCCAGTGTCTGCAGGACTATGATATTCCGCTGTACCTCTCCCACACCATTGTGGATATCCGGGGCAAGGACCGGGTGGAACAGGCGGTGGTGGCCAAGGTGGACGAAAACCGCCGTCCCATCCCCGGCACCGAGATGGTGTTCGACTGCGACACCATTTTGCTCAGCGTGGGTCTGCTGCCGGAAAACGAGCTTTCCCGGGCGGCGGGCATTCAGCTGGACAGCCGCACCGGCGGGGCGCTGGTGTATGAAAATATGGAGACCAGCCTGCCGGGTGTATTCGCCTGCGGCAATGTGCTCCACGTTCACGATCTGGTGGACTATGTCACCGCCGAAAGCCAGAAGGCCGGCGCCGCCGCGGGATTGTACGCCCAGGGCCGCCGGGCCGCGGGCAAGGAACTGCGGGTGGAGGCCGGCAGCGGGGTACGGTATACGGTGCCTCAGAAGCTGCGGGCCGAGGGCCTGGAAGGGCCCCTGGAGATCTTCTTCCGGCCCACCGGCATCTTTGGCCGCTGCCGTCTGGTGGTGGAAAGCGAAGGAAAGCAGATCGCCGCCTTCCCCCGGCAGCGGATGGCTCCCGGCGAGATGGAAAAGATTCGGCTGGCGCCGGCGCTGCTGACCCAGGTCCAGGGCAGCCTGCAGCTGCGTGTAGAGGAGGAAGCGGAATGAAAGAACTTGTCTGTATCGTCTGTCCCAGAGGCTGCCGGCTGCAGGTGGACGAGGAAAAAGACTGGGCTGTCACCGGCAACGCCTGTCCCCGGGGCGCGGTGTACGGAAAAGAGGAACTCACCGCCCCCACCCGGGTGGTGACCACCACCGCGGCGGTGGAAGGTGCGGTCCACAGCCGCTGTCCGGTGAAAACCAGCGCTCCCATCCCCAAGGCCTTGGTGCGGCAGGCGGTGGCCAGCCTGGACGGCCTGGTGCTGCAGGCCCCGGTAAAGCTGGGCCAGGTGGTGCTGGCCGACGTGTGCGGCTGCGGTGTGGACTTTGTGGCCTGCCGGGAGATGCCCCGTCTGGAAAAATAAACCCGGAATTTGCCGGGAAAAATGGCAAAAAGCCCTTGCAATGGTCCGGAATTTGTGGTATAGTATTAAAGCCGCTTGGTATGGGCTCCTTAAGCGTCTGCAAAGACCGCCCTGTGTCCAGCGAGACTTACAATGTGAGGGAAAACTATGTACGCAGTAATCGTTACCGGCGGTAAGCAGTACCGCGTGGAAAAAGGCGACGTGCTGTTCGTCGAGAAGCTGAACGCCGAGCAGGACGCCACCGTCACCTTCGATTCCGTTCTGGTCGTGGGCGAGGAAGGCAATGTGAAGGTCGGCGCTCCCACCGTGGAGGGCGCTTCCGTGCAGGCCAAAGTCCTGAAGAACGGCAAGGGCAAGAAGCTGAACATCATCACCTATCGTCCCAAGAAGGGCAGCGCCCGCCGTATGGGCCATCGTCAGCCCTACACGAAGGTGGAGATCACCGAGATCAACGGTTAATGGAGGTGTAACACAATGGCACATAAAAAAGGCGTAGGTTCTACTAAAAACGGCCGTGACTCCGAGTCCAAGCGTCTGGGCGTCAAGCGCGCCGACGGTCAGTACGTTCTGGCCGGCAACATCCTGGTCCGTCAGCGTGGCACCCACATCCATCCGGGTGAAAACGTGGGCCGCGGCAGCGACGACACTCTGTTTGCTCTGGTAGACGGCACCGTTCGTTTCGAGCGTCTGGGCCGTGACCGCAAGCAGGTCAGCATCAAGCAGTAATTGCTAAAAGCGTAAGGCCGGGCCGGTTGGCCCGGCTTTTTGTTTGGCAGGTTTTCCTGCCCGCTAAAAGGAGATAAGCCATGTTTGTAGACGTAGCCAAAATCAAGATCAAAGCCGGCGACGGCGGCAACGGCGCCGTGAGCTTTCACCGGGAAAAATTTGTGGCGGCCGGCGGGCCGGACGGCGGCGACGGCGGCCGTGGCGGCAACGTGGTCTTCCAGGCGGACGACAACCTGTCCACTTTGATGGACTTCCGGTACAAGCGCAAATATGTGGCCCCCAACGGCGAGCCCGGCCGCGGCAAGCGGTGCAGCGGCAAAAACGCCGAGGACCTGGTGATCCGGGTACCCCGTGGCACTCTGGTCAAGGACGCCGCCAGCGGCCTGGTCATGGCCGACATTTCCGGCGACGAGCCGGTGGTGGTGGCCAAGGGCGGCAAGGGCGGCTGGGGCAACAGCCATTTTGCCACCCCCACCCGTCAGATTCCCCGCTTTGCCAAGCCCGGTCTGCCGGGAGAAGAATTTGAAATCCAGCTGGAGCTGAAGCTCATTGCCGACGTGGGGCTCATCGGGTTCCCCAACGTGGGCAAAAGCACCCTGATCAGCGTCATCAGCGCCGCCAAGCCCAAAATTGCCAACTATCATTTCACCACCCTTTCCCCGGTGCTGGGCGTGGTGCGGGTAGGCCCCGAAGCCAGCTTTGTGGCTGCCGACATCCCCGGACTCATCGAAGGGGCCAGCGAAGGGGTGGGCCTGGGCCACGATTTCCTGCGCCATGTGGAGCGCTGCCGGCTGCTTTTGCATCTGGTGGACGTTTCGGGCAGCGAGGGCCGGGACCCCATCGAGGATTTTGAAAAGATCAACGCCGAGCTGGCGGGCTTCAGCGCCGAGCTGGCCGCCCGTCCTCAGATCGTGCTGGGCAACAAGTGCGACGTGGCTACCCCCGAGCAGGTGGAGCGGTTTGAAAGCTATATCCGGGACAAGGGCCTGCCCTTCCGGGCTGTTTCCGCCGCCACCCGCCAGGGTCTGGACGGCCTGGTGGGGGAGGTATACCAGCAGCTGCAGCAGCTGCCCCCGGTGACTGTCTACGAGCCGGAATATGTACGGCCCGAACCGGTGGCAGAAAGCGGCCGCAGCTTTACCATCACCCGCGCCGACGATGCAGCCTGGGTCATCGAAGCTCCCTGGCTGGAGCGCATTCTGCTGGGCAGCGATGTGGACGACTACGAAAGCCTGCAGTACTTCCAGCGCCAGCTGGCCGACAGCGGCATTCTGGAGGAGCTCATCAACCGGGGCGTGCAGGAGAACGATACCATCCGCATAGGAGATTTTGAGTTCGATTATGTGTTCTGAGGAAAAACAAGAGAACATCCAGCTGCCCTGGCAGCCCCACCACCGGGATCTGCGGGAGGTCTCCCCGGTGGCCCTGGCCTTTGTGGGGGACGGGGTCTACGAGGTGCTGGTGCGCCAGCGCCTGGTCACCCGTACCCGGCTGGCTCCCGGCCGGCTGCACGGCCTGGCAGTAAAATTCGTCAGCGCCGCCGGCCAGAGCCGGGCGCTGGAGGCCATTCTGCCCCTGCTCACCGAGGAAGAAGCCGCGGTGGTGCAGCGGGGCAAAAACTCCAGCAAGGCGTCGGTGGCCAAACACGCCACCCCCCAGCAGTACCGAGCCAGCACGGCCTTTGAGTCGCTGCTGGGCTGGCTGCAGCTGCAGGGAAAGCAGGAGCGGATTCTGGAGCTGTTCGAAGTGGTGTGGGAAACCTTCGCACCGGAGTTTCTCGGGGATAAAAACTGAAAGTCTCCCGCACAAAAGGAAAAGGAAGGCCGCGCCGCTTTTTGCCTTGTGGGTCGAAAGCTGCGCCGCCTTCCTTTTTTGCGAATGGATGCGGATCTGTTGTCGTTTTGTCAGGTCTGCAGATAGGCAGACCGAATGGGAAAATCAGGCCGGATTATTTGCAGTTGCGGCTGGACTGTTCGGTGCTGGAAGTGGTCTTGTTGGAAGTCTTGTTGCTGGACTTGGTGTTGGTCTTGCTGTTCTGTGCATTCTTGGCCATGTTCCATTCCTCCTTTCGGTTGGTCTGCTGCTAGTATGCGCCGCCGGGTGCGGCATTATGCGCAAAGGATACAGGTGGTGTTTTTTGTGAATGCAAGCAATTATTTCATCCAGCGGGAAAAAGAGCTGCTGGGCGACCGGTTCGACGCCCTCTATGCCGCTGCCGATGCCCCGGCCCGGGGAATTACGGTGAACACTCTGCGGATGGAGCCCGATAAACTCGCCCAGCAGGCGGGGATGGCGCTGCGGCCCTCGCCCTTCTGCAAAAATTCCTTTTTGCTGGAAGGGGACCAGAAGCCGGGTCTGCACCCCTACCACCACGGCGGGGCCTTTTATGTGCAGGAGCCCTCGGCGGCCTCTGCGGCCCCGCTGCTGGAGGTAGAGCCGGGGATGAAGGTGGCGGACCTCTGCGCCGCGCCGGGGGGTAAGACCAGTCAGCTGGCCGCCGCCCTGGGCGGGCAGGGACTGCTGCTGGCCAATGAATACGACTCCCGCCGGGCCCAGATCCTGAAAAGCAATCTGGAACGGATGGGGGTGGCCAATGCAGTCATCACCAACGAGGACACCGGCCGTCTGGCCGCAGCATTCCCGGGCTTTTTCGACCGGGTGCTGGTGGACGCCCCCTGTTCAGGCGAAGGGATGTTCCGCAAGGAGCCCCAGGCCGTGGACCAGCACTGCGAGGGTCTGGTGCGCCACTGCGCCCAGCTGGCTGCCGAGATTCTGGACAACGCCGCGGCCATGGTAGCCCCCGGGGGAATGCTGGTGCTTTCCACCTGTACCTTTTCCCCCGAGGAGGACGAGGGACAGGCGGCGGCCTTTCTGGCCCGGCACCCGGAGTTTTCTTTGCTGGACTGCCCCGGGGATTTCGGCGCGCCGGGGGAGGAAAACCGCTGCGGCGGGCTGCCTTTGGACGTGAGCAAGGTGCGCCGCATCTGGCCCTGCCAGGGCGGGGAAGGGCACTTCATGGCCCGGATGCAGAAGGCGGGCCAGCGGCAGCAAGCTACCGGCAGTGCTCCCAGCCGCAAAAAGGCGGGCCGTCCCCCCAAGCCCTGCCCCGAGTGGGAGAGCTTCTGCAAATCCCTGTTCCCCGATCTGCCTGCCACCGGCCCGGCTGTTCTGGCCGGAGACACGGTCTGGCTGCTGCCCGCCGTGGAGCTGCCGCCCCACAAGCTGCGGGTGCTGCGCAGCGGCGTCATGGCCGGCACGGTGCAGAAGGGAAGATTTGTGCCGGCCCACCAGCTGTTCATGGTCTTCGGCGCCCTGTGTGCCAATCGAGAAGAGCTGACTTTGGCCGATCCCCGCACCGCCGCCTGGCTGCGGGGGGAGGAGATCCAGGCCCAGACTGCTCAAAACGGCTGGTGTGCGGTGCTGGTGGACGGCGTTCCGGTGGGTTTTGGCAAAAAATCCGGGGAAAAAATCAAAAATCATTACCCAAAAGCCCTCCGAAACCTCAAATGAATTTGAAATCGGCGAAAAAATGTGATACTATAAAAAGGTTACAAGACTAAAAACGCGAAGGCGTATCAAAATTTCTAGGAGGATCTGTATGTCCGGGCATAGCAAATGGAACAACATCAAACGCAAAAAGGAAAAAACCGACGGTCAGAAGGCCAAGATCTTTACCAAGGTAGGCCGTGAGATTTCGGTCTGCGTGCGGGAGGGCGGCGCCGATCCCAACTCCAACGGCAAGCTGCGCGACCTGATCGCCAAGGCCAAGAGCCTGAACGTGCCCAACGATAACATCCAGCGCATCATCAAGCGGGCCGAGGGCGGCGAGAAGGACAACTACGAGTCCATCACCTACGAAGGATACGGTCCCAGCGGCGTGGCCATGATGGTGGAGACCCTCACCGACAACCGCAACCGCACCGCGGCCAACCTGCGCCACTACTTCGACAAGTTCGGCGGCAATCTGGGCAACGTGGGCTGCGTGGGCTTCCTGTTCACCCAGAAGGGCGTCATCCTGCTGGAGGGCGAGGGCCTGGACGAGGAGAAGGTCATGGAAGACTGCTTCGACGCCGGTGCCGAGGACTTTGACATGGGCGACGACGTGGTGGAAGTGACCACCAGCCCCGACGACTTCAGCGCCGTGCGGCAGGCCCTGGAAGACAAGGGTTACAGCTTCATCAGCGCCGAGGTAGCCTACGTGCCCTCTACCGAGACCCGTCTGACCGACGAAGAGGACATGAAGAACATGACCAAGCTGCTGGACGCCCTGGACGAGGACGACGACGTGCAGAACGTCTGGCACAATCTGGAAAACGAAGAGGACCTGGATCGCTGATCCGGGCACTGCGTCCCGGAAAAGAGAACTGCCCGCCGGTATCCCCGGCGGGCAGCTGAAGATTAAAGGTGGAAATCAAGGATGAGTGAGCAGAGCATCTGTCCCTTTTGCCTGTCCGGCATCGAGCCCGGCCAGCAGGAATGTCCCTTTTGCGGCGCAAGCCTGCAAAATCGAAATCCCGGCGGCTGTCTGCCTCTGGGGGCCCAGCTGGACGGACGGTACACCATCGGCAGTTATCTGGCGGTGGACGGAGAAGGCGTTCTGTACAAAGCCGTGGAGCACGAGACCCGCACCTTTGTGGTGATCAAGGAATATATGCCGGTCACCCTCTGCGCCAGCCGAGCCGCCGACGGCCGCATCTGCCCCAAAGAGGGCAGCGAGGTGCTGTTCAAGACCACCCGCATGGATTTTGCCGATCTGTACCGGGCGCTGCAGAAGCTGGGCCGCCAGCCCGGCCTTGCCTGGGTAAAGGACGTGGTGGAGCGCAACGACAGCGTCTATGCCGTGATGGAATCCCTGGACGGCATCTCTTTGGCCGATTACCTGCAAAAGCGGGGTCAGCCCTTGTCGGTGACCGAAGCGGCCAATCTGCTGCTGCCGGTACTCCAGGCGGTGGCGATGCTGCACCAGCAGGGCGTGGTCCACTACGGCATCTGCCCCCGCAACATCCGCATTACCTCAGGGGGCGAAGCGCGGCTGGAAGGGTTCGGCACCCAGGGTCTGCGCACCGCAGGCGGGGAACTGAAAAGCCAGCTGTACGAGGGCTATTCCGCCCCCGAACAGTATTCGGCCGCCGAGTTCACCGGCCGCTTTACCGATGTCTACGGGGCGGCGGCGGTGCTCTACCGGGCCGTTACCGGCACAGAGCCCATGGCGGCCGGGGAGCGGCGCATTTCCGACACCATGCCCGCAGCCCGGGCTGTCAACGACAGCGTTCCCGCCTATATATCCGGGGTTCTCCAGGCAGCCATGCAGCTGCAGCCCTCCCAGCGGCTGCAGAATATGGCCGAGCTGGTCAGCGCCCTCACATCCCCGGCGCCGGAACAGCCGGAACAGCCCAAGGATACCGGCGGCAAAAAGGTCCCGGTAGCCCTGATAGCGGGCATCGCGGGAGGGGTGATCCTGCTGGCGCTGCTGGGCGCGTTCCTGCTGCTGCCTTCCAGTGAGCCGGCGCCGTCTTCCAGCAGTTCCAGCCAGTCCCAGTCGGTTTCCAGCCAGCCGGGGCAGGTGGTTCCCAATTTTGTGGGGATGCGGTACAGCGATGTTTACCAGAACGACACCTATGTTTCCCGGTATATGTTCCGCGTGGAGGAAGCTTACAGCGACAGCTATGAAAAAGGCGTCGTGATGGACCAGCGTCCCCAGGCCGGGGAACAGCTGTCTGCCGACAGCGAGCTGGTGACTT
>DXDW01000034.1 GCA_019115305.1 Candidatus Anaerofilum excrementigallinarum | reverse complement strand
TGTTTCGCTGCGGTGTTTGCCGCGGCGCTTGCGACTCGTATATAATACCACACGCAATGTGCAAAAGTCAACTATAATTCGACATTTTTTCCGTCTTTGGCGTTTTGTACAGTATTTCTCGAGGGGCTTGTGCAACTTCTAGGCTGAAAGCCTTTGCATTTATACAAGCTGTTTTTGCAGCCCTTAAAAGACGCGCAAACTTTACAATCTGTAGTTGAAAGTTTCGCCCGCCTTTTCAAAGGCGGCGGATTCCAAAGGCAGCGCCTTTGGGAAAGCTATTCCAGAAGCTGCTGGCGCAGCCGGGCGAGGATCTTGCGCTCCCGGCGGGATATCTGTACCTGGGTGGTCCCCAGCACCTTGGCCGTTTCGCTTTGAGTCTTGTTTTTGAAGAACCTCAAATAAATCAGCTTCCTCTCCTCCGGCGGCAAACCGTGCAGCACCTCCCGCAGACTGAGCAGATCGGCAATCTCCTCCTCGGGGGACTCCACCGGTATCTCCAGCCCCCGGCTTCCCTCCTCCCCGTCGCCCGCCGCCCCGGTGAGGGAAATGACCGGCATGCAGGCGCAGAGAGCGTTGGTCACCTGCTGGCAGCTGGCCCCTACCTGGTCGGCCAGCTGGCTGACGGTGGGCTCACAGCCGTTCTGCTTGAGCAGCTTTTCCCGGGCAGCCGTAAGCTTGAGCCCCAGCTCCTTCACCGAGCGGCTCACCTTGACGGTGCCCCCGTCCCGGAACAGCTTCTTTATCTCCCCCAGAATCACCGGCACCGCGTAGGTGGAAAAACACACTCCCCGCCCGGTGTCGAAGGCATCGTAGGCCTTGAGCAGCCCCACGCACCCCGCCGAGTAGAGATCGTCGTATTCAATTCCCCTGCCCCGGAACCGCCCGGCACAGGCGTGGACCAGCCCCAGATTGTTTTGGATAAATTCGTCCCGCGGCCCCAGCGAACTTGCCACAGACATCCCCCTTTCTGCCAACCTCCGTTTTCGCCCCTTTCCTATATATAAGAAGAAGCCGGATAAAAAGGCCGCCGTCCCCTCCCGCAGAAAAGGGCGGCGGTATGTATCAGCGGCTGCGGATGTATTTAATCAGTGTCACCCGGGTGCCCTTGCCGGGCCGGGATCGCACCTTCACCTCGTCCATGAAGGTTTTCATCACCGCAAATCCCAGTCCGGCCCGCTCGTCGGGGCTGCCGGTGGTGTACATGGGCTGCATGGCCCGCTCCAGATTCTCGATGCCCACTCCCTTGTCGGCCACCGTCACCACCAGCTGGTTCTCCCCCTTGACCTCGGCGGAAAGCTCCACCGGCCCCACCGCGTCGGGGTAGGCGTGAACGATGCAGTTGGTCACCGCCTCGCTGACGGCGGTTTTGATGTCGGACAGCTCGGCCACCGTGGGGTCCAGCGGGGTGACAAAGGCCGCCACCGCGCCCCGGGCAAAACCCTCGTTGGAGCTGCGGCTGGGAAAGGTGATCTTTACTTTGTTGTTCATCTTGCGCATCCTCCTGCAATTCTCTTCACTGCTGTACCCGGATATTGGCCAGGGCCAGCATCCGGTTGATCTGGGCCGAGGTGCCCCGCACCTGCAGCTGCCCGCCGCCGGCCTGCATCCGCTTGCTGCGGCCCAGAATCAGCCCGATCCCCGAGGAATCCATAAACCCCACACCCCCAAAATCCAGCACCAGCATCCCCGGCATCCGGCGGTCGATCTCCTCGTCGATCTGCTGGCGCAGCCGGGCGGCGGTGTGGTGGTCGATCTCTCCGGCCAGGGCAGCGGTGAGCACTCCCTCCCCGGCCATAAACTCCACAGTTGCCATCATATCTGCTTCCTCCTGTTCCAAAACCCGCGGGCTTGTCCCGTCTTTGTCCCACTGTACCACAACCGATCTGCAAAAGCTGGCGCTGTCTGTCGGGGATTGCGCAGAAAACAAAAAAGCGCCCCTTTTCCATCCCGGCGAGGGAAAGAAAAGGGGCGCAGCCCGAAAAATTTTCAGTTTTTGGCGGGAACCAGCATGGCCCGGGCCTCGCTGGCCAGGTAGAGACTGCCGCAGATCACGCAGCCCTCAAAGCCGTCCTCCCAGGCCAGTTCCAGGGCATCGGCCAGGCTGTCGCAGACGGTGGCGCGGCCGAAGAAGGGCTTTGCCAGGTCGGCCAGCTGGTCGGGGTCCATGGCCCGGGGCCCGGCGGGGGCCACGGTGTAGAGATGATCGAAGCTGTCGGTCAGCTGCCGCAGCACGCCGGTGCAGTCCTTGTCCTTCATCATTCCCATGATGCAGGCCATGCCCTCCAGCTTGGCCTGGCGCAAAGTGAGAGCCAGGGCCGCGGCGCCGTCGGGGTTGTGGCAGCCGTCGATGATGATGAGGGGGTCCCGGCGCACCACCTCCACCCGGGCGGGGAAATGCACCGCGTAGAGGCCCTGGAGAATGGCGTCGTCGGAGATATCCCAGCCCCGCCGCCAGAGGGCCAGGGCCGTTTCGATCACCACCATGGTGTTGCGCTGCTGGTGGGGTCCCGGCAGGGACAGCACCACCTCGTAGCCGCCGTAGTCAAACCGGTTTTCCAGCGGCCGGCCCCGGCGGGGATGGAGGTCCTCCAGCTCGGGCACCACCAGCTCGCAGCCCATGTCATGGGCCCGGACCACGATCTCGTCAAAGGCGTCCTGGGGCTGTTCGGGGTAGCAGATCACCGGCCGGCCGGGGCGAAAGACCCCGCACTTTTCGGCGGCGATGGCCCCGGTGGTTTCCCCCAGCATATCGGTGTGATCCAGGCCGATGTGGGTGATGCAGACGGCCTCGGTGTTTTCCACAGCGTTGGTGGCGTCCAGACGGCCGCCGATGCCCGCTTCCAGCACCACGATGTCGCAGCCGCTTTGGGCGAACCAGACAAGGGCCACCGCCGTCACCGCCGCGAACTCACAGGGCAGCTCGCCGGTCTCGGCTTCCATTTGTTCGGCAGCCCGGCGTACCTGGTCGGTGACGGCTGCCAGCTGGTCGGGTGGAATCATCTCCCCGTTGATCTGGAACCGCTCCCGGAACTCCAGCACAAAGGGAGAAATGGTGCAGCCCACCTTGTACCCCGCTTTTTGCAGGATACTGGACAGCATGGCGGCGGTGCTGCCCTTGCCGTTGGTGCCCACGATGTGTACAAATTTCAGGCTGGCTTCGGGGTTGCCCAGCCGGGCCAGCAGCTGCCGTTCCGACTCCACCCCGGGCATCCGGGTGCGGTGGGGCAGGCTGTGAAGCCATGCTTCGGCCTGGATATGGTCCATGGTTTGCCTTCCTTCCTGTTTTTGCCCAGAGGGCAATATGCAAAAAAGCCGCGGGGCCGGGCAGAGTTTTCCGCCCGCCCCCACGGCAGCGGCCGGCAGCCGGGCAATCAGCCCAGAGCGGCCAGGGAATCCTGGATCATGGCCAGCTTGTCCTGGCTCTTGGCCAGCTTCTGGCGGATGCCCTCCACCACGGCGGCGGGGGCCTTGCTGACAAAGCCTTCGTTTGCCAGCTGCTTTTCAAACATGGCGATCTCTTTTTCGGCGGCGGCCTTTTCCTTGTTCAGCCGGGCCAGCTCCTTGTCCCGGTCGATGAGCTCCATCAGGGGGATGAAGCCACGGGCCGCATGGGTGACCACCTGCACCATGCCGGCGGTGTCGCCCTCGTATTTGGGGGTGACGGTGACGTCGGTGGCAAAGGCGAACTTGGCCAGATACTGGCCGCCCTTTTCAAAGGCGGAGCCGTCGGCGGTTTCCAGAATCAGGCTGGCCCGCTTGGTGGGATGTACATTCATCTCAGCACGGACGGCGCGCACGGCCTTGATGAGGTCCACGATCTTGTCGAAGTCCTCCTCGTCGGCGGCGAAGTGCAGCTTTTCGTCGTACTCCGGCCAGGGCTGGGTCATGATGGTGGCGGCGCTGCCGGGCAGAGCCTGGTAGATCTCCTCGGTGATGAAGGGCATGAAGGGATGGAGCAGCTTCAGGGCCTGGCTGAGCACATACACCAGCACCTTGCGGGCGTTGTCGGCCTCGGCGGCGTTTTCGCTGTTCAGCCGCACCTTAGCGATCTCGATATACCAGTCGCAGTAGACATCCCAGATGAAGTCCTGCACCTTCTGGGCGGCCAGGCCCAGCTCGAAGCGATCCAAATTCTCGGTGACGTTTTTGGCCAAAGTGTTCAGGCTGGACAGCACCCAGCGGTCGCTGAGGTCCAGAGCCTCGGCGGCGGGCATGCCGGCCTCAAAGCCTTCGGGCAGGTTCATCATTACGAACCGGGCGGCGTTCCACAGCTTGTTGGCGAAGTTGCGGGCAGAGCGCACCTTTTCGTCGGAGAAGCGCATGTCGTTGCCGGGGGTGGAACCGATGACCAGAGCCAGACGCAGGGCGTCGGCGCCGTAGTCCCGGATGATCTCCAGGGGGTCGATGCCGTTGCCCAGAGATTTGCTCATCTTGCGGCCCTGGGCGTCCCGCACCAGACCGTGGATGACCACCGTGTCGAAGGGAGCCTGACCGGTGTATTCCAGCGCCGAGAAGATCATCCGGCTGACCCAGAAGGTGATGATGTCGTAGCCGGTGACCAAAGTATTGGTGGGATAGAAGTACTCGAGGTCCTTGGTCTTTTCGGGCCAGCCCAGAGTGCTGAAGGGCCACAGGGCGCTGGAGAACCAGGTGTCCAAAGTGTCGGGGTCCTGCTGGACCTTGCCGCCGCAGGCGGGGCAGGTGTCCAGATGCTCCACGCTCACATGGACCTGGCCGCAGTCCTCGCAGTAGTAGGCGGGGATGCGATGGCCCCACCACAGCTGACGGCTGATGCACCAGTCCCGGGTGTTCTCCATCCAGTGGTAGTAGTTCTTGTCAAACCGCTCGGGCACGAACCGCACCTTGCCGCTGCGCACCACGTCGATGGCGGGGCCGGCCAGGGGCTCCATGCGCACGAACCACTGCTTGGAAACCATGGGCTCGATGGTGGTGCCGCAGCGGTAGCAGACGCCCACCTCATGCTGCAGGGGCTCCACTTCCTTGAGGAAGCCGCCGGCTTTCAGGTCCTCCACAATGGCCTTGCGGGCCTCCTGGGCGGTCATGCCGGCGTATTTGCCGCAGTCCAGCACTTCGGGCTCGCCGGCGGCAGCCCGGCCGCTGGCCAGCAGCTCGTCGGCGGCGGCCTTGTCGGCGGCGCCGGTCATGCGGCCGTCGTAGGTAAACACCCGCACCCGGGGCAGGTTGTGGCGCTCGCCCACCTCGTAGTCGTTGGGGTCGTGGGCGGGGGTGATCTTCACCACGCCGGTGCCCTTTTCCATGTCGGCGTGGTCGTCGCAGACAATGGGAATCTCTTTGTTCAACAGAGGCAGGATCACATGGCAGCCGTGGAGATGGGCATACCGGGGATCGGCGCCGTTGATGGCCACGGCGGTATCGCCCAGCATGGTCTCGGGACGGGTGGTGGCCAGCTCCAGCATCTCGCCGGTCTCCTTGACAGGGTAGAGCAGGTGCCAGAAGTTGCCGTCCTGGGTCTTGTATTCCACCTCGGCGTCGGAGATGGAGGTGCGGCAGTGGGGACACCAGTTGATCATCCGGTTGCCGCGGTAGATCAGGTCCTTGTCATACAGCTGCTTGAACACCTTCAGCACAGCCTTGCTGCAGCCCTCGTCCATGGTGAAGCGCTCCCGGCTCCAGTCGCAGGAGGAACCCAGCTTTTTCAGCTGCTCCACGATGCGGTTGCCGTACTGGTTTTTCCAGTCCCAGGCGCGCTCCAGGAAGCCTTCCCGGCCCAGGTCCTCTTTGGTGAGACCCTCTTCCTTCATCTTGGCCACCACCTTGGCTTCGGTGGCGATGGAGGCGTGGTCGGTGCCGGGCACCCACAAGGCGGCGTAGCCCTGCATCCGCTTGTGGCGGATGATGACGTCCTGCCAGGTGTTGTCGATAGCATGGCCCATGTGCAGCTGGCCGGTGACGTTGGGCGGGGGCATCACGATGGTATAGGGTTTCTTGTCGGGATCGGCTTCGGTGTGGAAGTAGCCGCCGTCCATCCAGGACTGATAGATTCGGTCTTCCACCCGGGCCGGGTCATACTGCTTTTCCAGCTCTTTCACGGTGTTTCCCTCACTTTCTAAAAATCGGCGGGGCGGCAAAATAAAAAACCGCCCCATGAATGTTTGTTCATGGGACGGCTTTATACACAGATAAAGTCGCGGTACCACCCAAATTCGCCGGCAATGCCGACGCACTCGCGCCCCTTTAACGCAGGGAATACGGAAAGGGCTGGCGGGACGCGGCCCCTCACCCTTTCTGCTCCAAAGCGACAACGCTCTGCCGACCCGCGCCGGCTTTCACCCTGCCCGGCTCTCTGTGGCGGCCCGCTGTGCAAAGCGCCCTCTTTTTCTCAGCATTATATCTATATATTGTATCCGCCGGCCGGGGATTTGTCAACCGACAGCCGGCGGAATTTGGGGCGTTTTGGCACAGTTTATCAGCCCAGGCAGATGCCCATGCGACGGGCCACGGTGAGCATATCGCAGCTTTCGGGTACGCGCTTGGTCTTGCCGGCCACTTCCTCCAGGGGATTCTCGGTGACGGCGTGGTTCTTCATGGCCACGGCTACGCCATAACGCTCGTTTTCCACCAGCTTGGCGGCGTGGGCGCCGAACTGGGTGGCCAGCACACGGTCGTAGGCCGAAGGGCTGCCGCCCCGCTGCATATGGCCCGGCACACAGACACGGGTCTCGAAGCCGGTGGCCGCCTCGATCTGGCGGGCGATGCGGGCGGTGGCGGTGGTGTCGCCGTTCTTGGCGCGGCGGGCGGTCCACTCCTTGCGCTTCATGCGGGCTTCCTCGGTGTCGAAGGCGCCCTCGGCCACAGCCAGAATGGAGAAGGTCTTGCCCTGCTCGGCCCGCTTTTCCACCGCGGCAATGACGTTGTTGATGTCGTAGGGCAGCTCGGGGATCAAAATGATGTCGGCGCCGCCGGCGATGCCGCTGTACAAAGTGAGCCAGCCGGCCTTGTTGCCCATGATCTCGATCACCATCACCCGGCGATGGCTGGAAGCGGTGGTGTGGATGCGGTCGATGACCTCGGTGGCGATGTCCACGGCGGTGTGGAAACCAAAGGTGATGTCGGTGCCCCAGATGTCGTTGTCGATGGTCTTGGGCAGGCCGATGATGTTCAGGCCCTCCTGGGCCAGCAGGTTGGCGGTTTTGTGGGTGCCGTTGCCGCCCAGGCAGAGCAGGCAGTCCAGCTTCATCTCTTTATAGTTGGCCTTCATGGCGGCCACCTTGTCCACATTGTCGTCCCCCACCACACGCATCAGCTTGAAGGGGGTGCGCTTGGTGCCCAGAATGGTGCCGCCCACGGTGAGGATGCCGGAAAACTCGTGGGGCTGCATTACCCGCCATTCCCCGTTGATGAGGCCGGAATAGCCGTTGGCGATGCCGACGATCTCCACGTCGTCGCCCATGCGCTCGTACAGCGCCTTTGCGGCACCGCGGATGGTGGCGTTGAGGCCGGGGCAGTCGCCGCCGGATGTGAGAATGCCAACTCGACGTTTCATAGTGGATTCCTCCTTTTTATTGCACACAGACACAGCCCGCGGCCCCTTTGCCCGGGGGCACCGGCCGGATTTTGCTATACCATAAGAGTATCCCCTGCAAAAGCCTTTGTCAATGAAGGGGCCGGCAAAAAATATGCCCAAAAATAAAAATCAAATTTTTTTAAAATCAGGTGTTGACAAACCGCACAGACCGCGCTATAATATATCACGCAGCCGGGAAACACCGGCGGCCAGCCAGCAATGGGGAATTGTGTAAGGGTAGCACGACAGACTCTGACTCTGTTTGTGAGGGTTCGAATCCTTCTTCCCCAACCATAAAATGGCAGCAGCCACCGCTGCTGCCATTTTTTCATATCGGGGTATAGCGCAGTTGGTAGCGCGCTGCGTTCGGGACGCAGAGGCCGAGAGTTCAAGTCTCTCTACTCCGACCAAGAGCCATCAGTCATTTGACTGGTGGCTTTTTTGTTGTTATTTTTAGCAATACCTATAGTTCATTGCCATTTCGCATCAGGTAGAGTATAATTTTATATTATCGTCAT
>DXDW01000033.1 GCA_019115305.1 Candidatus Anaerofilum excrementigallinarum | reverse complement strand
GTACAATTGCCTTTTTTCCTTGCATATTGTAGCACAATCTCTCTCGCCTCGCAAGAAAAAAACTGCATTTTCTGGCAAATTTCTCCTCAAATCCAACGGTCCGCCGGCAGTCAGGGCGTCTTTCTCTCCTGCATCAGCCCTGGCTGGTCGGGTCGCCGAAGCCCAGCCGCTGCATCAGGTCGCTGGCGGCGCTGTACCCCATCTTGCGCTGGCGGTTGTTGATGGCCGCCGCCTCAATGACGATGGCCAGATTGCGCCCGGGTTTTACCGGCAGCACCACCATGGGGATCTCCAATCCCATGATCTCGGTGGTCTCGGGGCGCAGGCCCAGATCCTGGTAATGTTTTTCGGGGTCCCAGTGTTCCAGATGGACCACCATGTCCACCTTTTCGCTCACCTTCACCGCGCCGGTGCCGAAGGTGCGTGCCACATTGAGGATGCCCACGCCCCGCAGCTCGATGAAATGGCGGATGTTCTCGGGGCTGGAGCCCACGATGGAGCGGTCGGATACCCGGCGCAGCTCCACGGCATCGTCGGCGATGAGCCGGTGTCCCCGCTTGAGCAGCTCGATGGCGGTTTCGCTTTTGCCCACGCCGCTGTCGCCGGTGATGAAGATGCCCTCGCCGTATACCTCCACCATCACCCCGTGGCGGGTGATGCGGGGTGCCAGGGCCACACTGAGCACCGACACCAGATTATTTACCAGCAGAGAGGTGTTTTCCCGGCTGCGCAGCACCGGCACCTGGTATTTCTTGGCTACATCCAGCACAAAGTCCCCCACCGGCAGCCCCCGGGAATAGACCAGCACCGGCGGATGGCAGGAAAACAGCCGCTCGGCCCGGGCGATCTGCTCCTCCAGGGGCAAGGTGGCCAGATATCCCTTTTCGGCGTTGCCCAGGATCTGGATGCGCTCCTTGTCAAAATATTTGTCGTAGCCGGCCAGCAGAAGGCCCGGCCGGTTGACGTCGGCGGAGTGTATATGGATCTCCTCCAAAGGCGCGGGGGAGTACAAAACCTCCAGCCGCACATCCTCGGCAAGTTTTTTCAGCGTGATTGAAAACTGTCCCATACACAAGCTCCTTTTAAGCCATTTTTTCCATTATAGCATACATTTTTCTCTTGGGAGCGCTTCATTTCTACGCATCTAAAATCAAGCAACATATGCAATGTTTTTTTCGTAAATCTTCTATTTTTTATTGCTTTTGCACAGTTTTTTCGCAATATTGCCCCCAGACGCAAAAAAGCGTCCCCCTTTTCCTGTCAAAAGGGGGACGCTGCATATTTTTGCCGCAGAGGGCTTATGTCCGGGGAGGCAGGGCGTTTTTGTAACGCCGGCGCACCGCGCCGTATTCCAGCGTGGGCTTGCCGCCTTCCACCGCTTCCTTGTCGATGATCACCTTGATAATGGTGGGATCGCTGGGAATCTCGTACATAATGGGGATCAGGATATGCTCCAGCACCCGGCGCAGACCGCGGGCGCCGCTCTTCTGGCTGAGAGCCCGGGCGGCCACCGCGTGCAGGGCCTCGTCGGTGAACTCCAGCTCCACGTTGTCCAGCTTGAGCATGGCCTGATACTGCTTGAGCAGGCTGTTTTTGGGCTCCTTGAGCACCCGGATCAGGGCCTCCTCGTCCAGCTGGTTCAGCACGGTGACCACCGGCAGACGGCCAATGAGCTCGGGGATCAGGCCGAACTTAACCAGATCGTCGGGCTCCACCTTATGCAGCAGATCCTGCCGGGCCTTCTCGCTGGTGTCCTTCAGCTGGCTGCCGAAGCCCAGAGAGGAGTTGTCGGTGCGGCGCTGGATGAGTTTTTCCAGGCCGTCGAAGGCGCCGCCGCAGATGAACAGGATGTTCTTGGTATCGATGTGGATGAACTCCTGCTGGGGGTGCTTGCGGCCGCCCTGGGGCGGCACATTGCTGACGGTGCCCTCGATGATCTTGAGCAGCGCCTGCTGCACGCCCTCACCGCCCACGTCCCGGGTGATGGAGGGGTTCTCGCTCTTGCGGGTGATCTTGTCGATCTCGTCCACATAGATGATGCCGATCTCGGCCCGGGCGATGTCAAAATCGGCCGCCTGGATCAGCTTGAGCAGGATGTTCTCCACGTCCTCGCCCACATAGCCGGCCTCGGTGAGGGTGGTGGCGTCGGCGATGGCGAAGGGAACATTCAGCATCTTGGCCAGGGTCTGGGCCAGCAGAGTCTTGCCCACGCCGGAGGGACCCAGCAGCAGCACGTTGCTCTTCTGGATATCCACTCCGCTGTCGGCGCCGCTGAGCACCCGCTTGTAGTGGTTGTAGACCGATACCGCCAGCACGGTTTTGGCCTCGTCCTGGCCGATGACATACTGGTCCAGCCCCTCCTTGATCTCCTGAGGGGTGAGGATGTTGATGCCGGCGGTGTTCACACCGGGGGTGGGCTTTTGCCGCCGGGCGCGGGGATCGGCAGGATTTTCTTCCTCCAGCAGGCTGGAGCACAGGCTGATGCACTCGTTGCAGATGTTGACGCCGGGGCCAATGATCATCCGCTCCACATCATCCTGGCTTTTGCCGCAAAAGCTGCAGGTCATATTTTTATCCTTGCCGGTTTTTGTATTTGCCATTGCGTCACTTCCTCGTCGGTTATCGTTTTTCGATGACGGCGTCGATCAGGCCGTAGTCCAGCGCCTGCTGCGCGGTGAGGAAGTTGTCCCGCTCGGTGTCCCGGCAGATCACTTCCAGGGGCTGGCCGGTGTACTCGGACAGCATGCGGTTGAGCCGCTCCTTGGTGCGCACAATGTGGTCGGCGTGGATCTTGATATCGGTGGCCTGACCCTGCAGACCGCCCATCAGGGGCTGATGGATCATGATCTCACTGTTGGGCAGCGCCAGACGCTTGCCCTTGGTGCCGCTGGCCAGCAGGAAAGCACCCATGGAGGCCGCCATGCCCATGCAGATGGTGGACACGTCGCACTTGATATACTTCATGGTGTCGTGGATGGCCAGACCGGCGCTGATGGAGCCGCCGGGGCTGTTGATATACAGGCTGATATCCTTTTCCTGATCCTGCCCCTCCAGGTACAGCAGCTGGGCCACCACCAGGCTGGCAGTGG
>DXDW01000032.1 GCA_019115305.1 Candidatus Anaerofilum excrementigallinarum | reverse complement strand
CGGCGAGACCACCGTCAACTACAATCGGGATATCGAGGCCTTCCCCATTGTGAAGAACATTCTCTCCCGGATCACCGGCGACGAGAACTTCTACCGCAGCCCCACCGATATGGGCGTGAACATGGCCGGCTGCGCCATTTCCGACGACGAAGTGGTGCGGGAGGCCGCCTGCCAGGAGATCATCCGCCGGTACTACAAGGCCGCCTGCGACTACAAGCAGGGCAAGGGCACCAAGGCCGCCCGGCACAAGATCGAGATGATCATGCAGCAGCTGAACCTGTCCCCCGAAGACCGTCCCTGCGTGCTGCCCGCCCGCAAGCGCCGGGAAGAAGTGGGGGCCGCTGCCGCCGCCATCCAGCTGGCAAGCGGGGAGATCGTCACCGGCCGCGCCAGCAACCTGATGAGCGCCTCCAGCGCCGCCATCCTCAACGCCATCAAGGCCATGGCCGGCATCGACCGGGAGGCCCTGCTGATCCAGCCCGAAGTGCTGGAGCCCATCCTGAAGCTGAAGATCAACATCCTCGGCAGCCGGTCCTCGGTGCTGAAGGTGGACGACGTGCTGGCGGCTCTGTCCATCACCGCCACCCGGAATCCCCCCGCCGCCCTGGCCATGGAGCAGCTGCCCAACCTGCGGGATCTGGACATGCACTCCAGCCAGATGCTGCACAACGGCGACGAGGGAACTTTGCGCAAGCTGGGCCTGCGGCTCACCTGCGACCCCGAATACCCCAGCAAGGACCTGTACTTCTGATTGTTTTTCCTTTGCTCCCGGCTGCGCCTTCCAGGCCCCCAGCCGAGGGCTTTTTTCCGGCCGCGGCGGGGCATTTCCCTTGCGCGGCGGCAGATTTTAGGGTACAATAAGAACCGGATTTTTCCACAGAAAGGCGGCGGCTTGCATGATCCTGGCCCTCAACATCGGCAATACCCACATCCTGCTGGGGGTATGGCAGCAGGACCAGCTGCTTTTCCGTGCCACCCTTTCGGCCGAGACCAGCCGCAGCACCGACGAATACGCCATCCAGCTGCTGTCGCTGTTTTCCCTCCACGGGCTGCGGCCCGATCAATTGGAGGGGGCCATCCTCAGCTCGGTGGTGCCTTCTCTCACGGCCCGGCTGCGCCAGGCGGTGCAGCAGCTGTGTCAGCTGCGGGTGATGACGGTGGGGCCCGGCCTGAAAAGCGGCCTGGCCATCCGCATCGACAACCCCGCCCAGCTGGGCAGCGAGCTGGTCTGCGCCGCCATCGGCGCTTTGGAGACCTTCCAGCCGCCCCTGGTGGTGATCACCATGGACACCGCCATCTCCATGATGGCCATCGACGCCCGCCGGCAGCTGCTGGGAGGGGTGATCCTGCCGGGGCCGGAGGTATCGCTGGAAGCTTTGATCCGGCGCACCGCCCAGCTGCCCCAGGTGGACCTGGAGGCCGCCCCCGCCGGGGTGATCGGCACCAACACCACCTTGAGCCTGCAGGCCGGGGCCGTTTTGGGCACCGCCACTTTGCTGGACGGCATGCTGGCCCGGTTTTCCGCCGAGATGGGCGGGCCGGTGACCGCCGTCTGCACCGGGCGGATGCACCGCAGCATCCTGGCCGCCTGCGCCACCCCCCTGGAATACGACCAGGATCTGATCTTGCGGGGACTTTGGCGCATCTACCAGAAAAACCGGCGCTGAGCCGGCCATTTCCCTTTGGTGTCCGCGCCCTTTGAGGCGTGTACATAAATCTAGTTTGCGCTGTATCGGCGTTTGGAGGCCGAACAGCAGTAAAGGAGTTTACACTATGAAAAATCGTCAGCGCACTCTGCACCTCACCCAGCTTTCGCTGCTCATCGCCATCGAGCTGGTGGTAGGTCTGACCCCCCTGTCCTTCATCACCGTGCCCCCGGTGTCCATCACCGTGCTGCACATCCCCGTGATCATCGGCGCCATTTTGCTGGGTCCCACCGACGGCGCTCTGCTGGGTGTTGTCATGGGCTGCATCAGCATCTTCAGAGCCACCACCGCCGCCACTTCCCCGGTGGATATGGCCTTCAGCCCCTTCCTCAGCGGCAACCCTCTGGGCAGTCTGCTGGTAGCCATGGTGGGCCGGGTGCTGCTGGGCATCGTGGCTGCTCTGCTGTTCCGGCTGTTCATCAAGCTGAAGGTGCCCCAGACCGTTTCCATCGCCCTGGCCGCCGTGCTGGCCAGCCTGGTTCACACCGTTGTGGTGCTGGGTCTGCTGGCTGTCTGCTTTGCTGATCTGGGGGTGGGCCTCATGGCCATTCTGCTCACCATCGTCAGCCTCAACGGCTCGCTGGAGATCATCGCCGCCGGCGTAGTGGCCACCGCTGTCTGCAAGCCGGTGCTGGCCTATCTCCATCGCCACAACTAAGTCCTGCGCTTTTCATGACAAAGGGCCTTCCGCTTTTTGGGCGGAAGGCCCTTTTTGTTTCGCTTGGTTTACAGATCATCGGCGTCCTGCTGGGGCTGCTGGAAGGGGTCCTTGGGCAGGCCGGTATAGCTTCCCTCGGGGTCGGCGGGGCTGGGATGGGGATGGGCGATGCTCTCCACCACCTCTTTGGCGCTGCGCCGACCGGGCAGCCGGCGGCTGTTCTGGTTGGTTCCGTTGGGGATCATGGGCTGTCCCTCCTTTCGCATACAGTATGGGTCTTTGGGCCACACTGTATGCAGACTTCCCGAAAAGGAGAGATGCCCCATGCCGCGAATGCGCGCATTTTTGCTGAGTTTTTTCCTCACCGCCGGCATTCTGGCGCCCCTGGTGCTGTTTTTGCTGCTGCTCCAGGGCCGCCAGCAGCAGCGCCAGGCCCAGGTGGACGCCCCGGCCTCGGGGGTGCCCATCGCCCTGCCCGGCCCCGACGACGCCCTCACCTGTCTGGCGGTGGTGCGCACCGAGACGGAGGACTGGTTTCTGCTTCTGCGGCTGGACGCCTACAACAACACCGTCACCTCTCTGGGCCTGCCCGGTCAAACGGCGGTGCGCAGCCCCGAAGGGGGCGCCGTAACCCTGGCCGAAGCCTGCACCGGAGCCGGGCCGGGGCGGGCTGCCGCTCTGCTGGCCGACACTCTGGGGGTGGAGATCTCCCACTACCTGCTGGGAGACCAGGAGGATCTGGCCCAGGCCGCCGCCCAGCTGTTCGCCCCCGCCACCGTGAACCTGTCGGGCTACGATGTGCCCGGAGCCCAGGCCCAGGTGGGCAAGGCCCCGGTGCAGGCCATCGCCGCCGACCAGGCCGCCGTTTTGCTGGCCGAATGGGACCTGGACGCCGACCAGCAGGCGGGGATGCTGGCCAACATCGCCGGAGAGCTGCTGCTGGCTGCCATCCAGACCGACGGCACTCTGCCCGGCCAGCTGCTGCGGGACACCAGCAGCGGGCTGCTCACCACCCTGACCTCGGCGGAATTTGCCTCCATCGACCGCATCTGCGGCTTTCTCTCCACCCGGCAGCCCGAACTGCAGACCCAGCGGCTGCCCGGGCGGATGGTGGGGGCGCGGTTTGAACTGGACGAGGAGGCTCCGGCCCTGGCGGCCCGGCTGCTGGGGAGCAAAGAAGCCATAGACCCGGAATCCGGGGCAGATTCTGCGTCGGACTCCGCATCGGCTTTTGCCCCGGCAGCATCGGCTTCTCCTTCCCCCTCCGCCCAGCCGGAAGAATGATTCTCCTCTGGGGCGGGCAGACTGCCCGCCACAAAGCGCGCAAAAAAAGGCCCTTCCCGCGGGAAGGGCCCTTTTTGTTATCTACTTTTTACAGCAGCGCCACCCCGGCAGCCTTGCAGACCCGGCGGGTCTGGCTGTCCCAGATGGAGGCCTGCACCTCGCCGATGTGGGCCTTGCCCAGCAGCAGCATACACAGCCGGCTCTGGCCGATACCGCCGCCCATGGTCAGGGGCAAGGTGCCGTCCAGCACCATCTTGTGGAAGGGATACTGCCGGCGGTCGTCGCAGCCGGCGGCGGCCAGCTGGCGGTCCATGGCGTCGGCGTCCACCCGGATGCCCATGGAGGAGATCTCAATGGACCGCTGGAGCACCTCGTCCCAGAACAGCAGATCGCCGTTGAGGGACCAGTCGTCGTAGTCGGGAGCCCGGCCATCGTGGGGCTTGCCGTTTTTCAGCGGCCCGCCGATGCCCATGATAAACACGGTCTTGCACTCCTTGGCGATGGCGTCCTCCCGCTGCTTGGGGGTCAGGTCGGGCCAGCGCTCTTCCAGTTCCAGGGCGGTGACGAAGGTCACCTTGCCGCAGAGCTTGACGTCCACGGCGGGGAAGTGGAGCTTCACCCGCTCCAGCGTCCGCAGGATGCAGTCCACAATGCCCTTGACGGCGGCCTGCAGGGTCTCCGCGTTGCGGGTCTCGGGGGTGATGACCTTTTCCCAGTCCCACTGGTCCACATAGACCGAATGGAGGTTGTCCAGCTCCTCGTCCCGGCGGATGGCGTTCATATCGGTGTAGATGCCCTTGCCGGGCTGGAATCCGTACTGGTACAGGGCCAGACGCTTCCACTTGGCCAGGCTGTGCACCACCTGGGCCTGGCAGCCGGCGGCGGGGATGTCGAAGCCCACCGGCCGCTCCACGCCGTTGAGGTCGTCGTTGAGGCCGCTGTCCGCCTCTACAAACAGCGGGGCGGTGGCCCGCACCAGGTTCAGTTCCCGGCGGAATTCCTCCTGAAAAGCTCCCCGCAGCACCTCAATGGCCTTCTGGGTCTGGTACAGGCTCAGACGGGATACATATCCCTGGGGAATCGTGACTTTGTTCATACTTTCCCACTCCCTTTTTCCGGCCGGCAGGCCCCCTATTGCCCGCCGCCCTCGTTTTGTCCATTATAGGGCCTGGGAGCGGGATTTGTCAACAAATCAGGCCAGGGCCGGGGCATTGGAGAACCAATCGCTCCGCCGCTGGTTTTCCCCGAACAGGTTGTTGTACTGCATGGCCTGGTACTGCCGGATCAGGGCCGTGAAGTCGTTGGTCTCCAGATGGCTGTATGCGTTGCCCTCGGCGTCGGTGTAGCCCACAAAGGTAAGGGCCGGGATGGTCTGGTGCAGGTCCCACAGATACCGGCCGTAGGTGGTGGGGGCGATGCCCGCCGCCCGCACCAGGTACTGGGCCAGGAAATTCAGGCTGGTGTCGGGGATGGTGGTTTCGGGCAGGGGATAGTTGGCCCACAGCACAAAGGGGGTGCGGTATTTGCCCATGTACTGCTCCATGGTCATGCCGTCCGGGGTCAGGCCGTAGGCCATATCCAGAAACTCCTGCTCCACCGAGGGCTGGTGATCGCCGAACATCACGATCACCGTGGGCTCCTCGCAGGCCGAGAAATACTCCACCAGCTTTTGGAAAGCCTCGTCGCTCTTGTTGGCCAGAGTCAGGTACTGCTCGGCCATGGGATACCGGCCGGGGCAGTCGGTGAGGGTGACCTCGGCGGGGTAGTCGGCCACGGTGTAGGAGCCGTGGTTCTGGATGGTGACATTAAAGACAAACAGCTTTTCTCCGGGCGCCTTGTGCTCGTATTCCCAGATGACCTGGTCAAAGCTGGTCTCGTCGCTGATATAGCCGTGCTCCTCGCTCACCGGCACATCCAGATCGTCGGCGCACTTGAAATCGTCAAAGCCCAGCCGGGGATAGGCCTGGTCCCGCTGCCAGGAACTGCGCTCGCCGGGATGGATGGCCAAAGTGCGGTAGCCGTTTTCCTTCATCAGGCTGGCCAGAGAATCGCTGGGTCCCAGTATGTACTGCTGGTAGGGGATGCTCCCCGAGGGCAAAAAGGCCATGGAGTTGCCGGTGAGGAACTCGAACTCGCTGGCGCTGGTGCCTGCGCCGAACACCGAGGTATAGGTGTGGCCGTAAACGGCGTTATCCAGCCCCGCGATGTAGTCCACCACGCTCTCGCTGAGGGAGAGGTTGCCCCACTCCTCAAAGTCCGCCCAGGACTCGTTCATAATGGCGATGACGTTGGGCACCTCATCGGCCGCCGGCAGGGGAGCGGTGTCATCGGGCAGGCTGTCCACCAGCTGCTCCAGATCTTCCACCGAAACGTCGTCGGGCTGCTCCACCTCCATGAACCGGGTGTTCTGGAGAAATACCGCCAGGGCGCCGCCGGTGCGGTAGGAGGCGCTGGGGTCCCAGACGTCGGTTTTTACTCCCAGCTCGTCCAGCAGATAGGGGCCGGACACCGCCAGGGCCAAAGCCGCCGCGGTGATGCCGCTGGCCGCCCGCAAAGCCAGATTGCCCCAGCGGCGGAAACGCCAGCCCAGCTGCCGGCGCAGCAGGAAAGCTCCTGCAACCAGCAGGGCCAGGGCCGCCAGCATCCGCAGGGTGGGGGTGAGGTCATAGCTGCCGGCCACCGCCGCCGCGGTGCCCAGAGCCGTGAGGTCCCAGGGCAGAATGGGGGTGCCCCGGAAGGCGGCCACAAAGTAGTTGGCCGCGCCCCACAGCCCCGCCAGCAGGTGACAGACCAGGCTGGCCGCCACCGGCCGGGCCAGCACAGCGCAGAGGGCCGCGTACACCACCGCCAGACAGAGGGCGTTGGCCAGCCAGATGCCGGCGGAATAGCCCCACACCGGGGCGCCATAGACAAACTGCATCAGCATAAAGGCGGTGAAGGGGGTGGCCAGCATCCCCGCCGCCAGCACGCCCCGGCGAAAAGCCCGACGGGCAAACAGGCTCTTGGCCTTTTGTTTCAGCATGGAAAAATCTCCTTTGTATCCTGTGGACCCAATACAGCGCGGGCCGGGAAATTCCCGGCCCGCGGCACTGTTTTGGGTGTGCGTATCGGGTTTTAGTACACTAAATTGTAAAATCCATGTAAAGAACAAAACGGAAACAATCCCCCTTTTTCCCCGGAAAATCCTGGTTTTTTGCCATTTTGGGCCCTCGGCAGAAGGGGGCCTTTTGTCTTTTTTCGCCTCGGGCTATTGACAGCCTGGCGGGAAGGTGTTATAGTTAGTTACACAAGTAATGAACCATACAACCAGTGAACCAATAGAAATGAGGCGAAGTATTTGAATGGAATGCTGAACGAACAGACCTCCATCTATCTGCAGATCGCCCAGATGATGGAAAACGACATCCTCCGGGGCATCTACCAGGAGGAGGAACAGGTGCCCAGCACCAACGAGCTGGCCCGGCAGTTCCGCATCAATCCCGCCACCGCCGCCAAGGGGGTAAACCTGCTGGTGGAGGAAGGCATCCTTTACAAGAAACGGGGTATCGGTATGTTTGTATCCACCGGCGCGGTGGCCGCCATCCGGCAAAAGCGCAAGGCCGCCTTTTACGAGGACTATGTCAAGACTTTGGTCAACGAAGCAAAGAACCTGCACATCGACAAGGCCGAGCTGCTGGAAATGATCGGCAAAGCCCAGAGCGAAGGGTAAAGGAGGAAAGAACTATGGAACACAAGACTCTCAAGGCCCAGGGCCTGGTGAAGGCATACGGCAAAAAACAGGTGCTCCACGGCATCAACATCGAGTTCCGGCCCGGCTGCATCTACGGGCTCATCGGCCGCAACGGGGCGGGCAAGACCACCTTGCTGGGCTGTCTCACCGGCCAGCTGCGGCCCACCGGCGGCCAGGTGCTCTACGGGGAGGATCTGGTGTGGGAAAACGCCAAAGCCCTGGAAAACATCTGCTTTTCCCGGGAGATGAGCACCACCTTTTTCGCCGGTCCCAACACCTACAAGATCCGGGACTACATGCGGGCGGCCCGGGCCTACTACCCCGGCTGGGACGAGGAATACGCCCAGAAGCTGGTGGCGGAGTTCGGGCTGAATGTGAAAAAGCAGATCAGCAAGCTGTCCAAGGGCATGCTGAGCATGGTGACCATTGTGCTGGCCCTGGCCAGCCGGGCCCCGGTGACCATTCTGGACGAGCCGGTGGCGGGTCTGGACGTGGTGGCCCGGCAGCGGTTCTACGACCTGCTGCTGGAGGATTTTGAGCAGACCGGCCGCACCTTTGTGGTGTCCACCCACATTCTGGACGAGGCTTCCCCGATCTTTGAGGAGGTAGTGGTGCTGGACGAGGGCAACATCATCGCCATGGACAACACCGACCACCTGCTCAGCGTCCTGCACCAGGTATCCGGCCTGGAGGATGAGGTGGACGCCGCCGTGGAGGGCATGGAGTTGATTTCCAGCCGCAAGACCGGCCGCAGCAAAACCGTGGTGGTGCGCTGCGAGGAGAGCCTGTTGCAGCGGGCGGTGGCCGGGCGGCCGGTGGACGCCAGCCGGCTGAACCTGCAGAACGCCTTTATCGCCCTGACGGGACACAAGGAGGACAGCCATGACCAGAAGTAACCGCTTTGTGCTGTGGTGGCTGGGCCGGCAGGGAGTGCCCGCCCTGGGTTTTGTCGCGGTGCTGGCCCTGCTGCTGGTGCTGCTCTACGACCCCACCAACGTCAGCCCTCTGTGGACAAATCTGCGGCAATATACGGGCATCATCGTCTGGCTGGTGGCCATGCTGCTGCCCGCCACCCTCTATATGAGCGGCCTGCCCATGGCCGCGGGCATGGGGGCCACCCGCCGGGGCTTTTTCCTGGCATCCCAGATCACCAAGCTGCCCTGCGCTTTGCTGGCAGGGGTGCTGGCCTGGCTGGCCGGGGGACTGACCGCTGTGGCCGGCGGAATTGCCGCCGGACTGCTGGCCGCCTGCCTGGCCGAACTGCTGGGCACCATCTGCATCCGGTTCGGCAGCAAGGCCAGCGCCATCTTCGTCATCCTCTGTGCCCTGCTGGGGGGAATGCTGGGCGCCGCCGGCGCCATGAGCAGCTTTTTCCCCTTCCTGGCCGATCTGGCGGTTTTGCTGGGGGCTGTGCCAGTGGCTTTGGCCAGTCTGGCCGGGGCGGTGGCCGTCACGGCGGCGGCCTGGGGGCTGCTGCGCAACATGGACCTGCAATTTTAACGGGAGGTGCAAGGCTGTGAAATCCATTCCGCGTATTCTGCGGGCCCACGGGTCCGACTTTTGGAGCATGTTCCTGCTGCTGGCGGGACTGCTGGTCTTTTCCGAGATCCTGCTGGGGATCTGGATGTATCTGGCTCCCATGGAAAACAACCAGATGCTGCCTTTGGGCTTTCTCATGGTGCTGATCATCGGCGGCATGCTCACCCCTCTGGTGGGCAGCAGCATGGTGGCGGTGGGCCTCTGCCGGGGACTGCAGTTCAGCATGCCCCGCCGACGGCTGCTGCCGGGGATGCTGGTGACATCTTTGCTGCTCTCCCTGCTCTGGCTGGCCACAAGCGCCATCGCTCTGGGTCTGGACTGGGTGGTCTGCCGCTTTTTCATGCCCACAGCCAGTACCTCCAAGCTGTTTGAACTGCTGGAGCTCATTGTCCTGCACGCAGGCTTTACCTCTTTGCTCTGGCCCTGTCTGCTCACGGTACTGGCCACAGCGGTGGCCTTCGCTCTCTTCAATCTGGTGGCCGGCATGCTCATTGTCTGGCTGGGCAAGGCCGGGCTGGCCATTCTCTATTGTCTGGTATTCGGCACCATGCTGCTCAGCGTGAATTTCTCCGACCTGCTGGCCGGAGGCAGCCTGTTCTCGGCGGCCCTGCGGGGCCTGGCGGGCCTGCTGCCTGCCGCCGGCTGGGGGGTGCTGGGGGCAGTGACCGCTCTGGGGCTGCTGGTCTGGGCGGTCTGGTCCATTCTGCATATGGACGTCAAGGAGGGCATGGCCTGACAGCCGGCCCGCCCCTTGTGCCGGGGGACGGGGAAATGATATAGTATAAGCAAACATCCCGTCTTCCCGGACAAGAGGGAAAGGAGGAACACTATGTATACCGATCTCGACACATCCTACCGCCGCACCGTTTCCCGGCTGGGCTGGGGCATGGCCGCCTTCTTCCTGGCGGGGCAGGCAATGGCAAGCATCCTGACCCTGGCTGCGCCTTTGGTGCTGGCGCAGATTGCCCCCTCTCTGGTGGGCAATATTTCCCTGAGCCTGATTTTGTCCGATGTGGCCATCTACTGCCTGGGCCTGCCGGTGCTGGTGCTCATCTGCCGGTCGCTGCCCACGGCCCAGCCCGCATCTCCCGCCCCTCGGCGGAAGATGAACCCCGAGCTGATGGCAGGGGCCGTCTGCCTGTCCTTTGGGGTGATGTACGGCTCCAACATGCTCTATCTGGGGATCATGACTGCCCTGACCCAGCTCACCGGCCTACCTCTGAACTCGCAGCCCACCACCGACGTGGTGCTGGGCATGAGCCTGCCTTCCCGGCTGATTTTGCTCTGCGTGCTGCCCCCCATTCTGGAGGAACTGGTATTCCGCAAATACCTCTATACCAAACTGGGCGGCTACGGCGACCGGGCCTACATCTTTTTGTCAGGGCTGTATTTCGGGCTGTTCCACGGCAACCTGAACCAGTTCGTCTACGCCTTCTTGCTGGGCATGGTGCTGGCCTGGCTCTACCTTACCACCGGCCGGGTGGTGTGGGGCATGGTGGTCCACGCCATCATCAACATTTTCGGCTCTCTGCTGTCCCCCCTGGCCCTGGAAAGCCCCGTCTTTACGCTGGTCTTCTCCGGGCTGGTGCTGGCAATCTTTGTCGGGGCGCTGGTATTCCTGTTCCGGTGGCTGGGACAGAAGGTTTTCGCCGTCCCGGCGGGCCAGCCCCGGCCCACCCGGATTGTGGCCGGCGCCTTGGGCAATCTGGGCAATATCTGCTACATTCTGCTCTTTGCGGTGCTGTCGGCCATCGTCCTCATCGCCCCCATTTTCCAGTAAAAAACGCACAAAAAACCGGGCTTTTCCTTTGGGAAAGGCCCGGTTTGCGTTTGGGTAAAAATCAGTCCTTGCGGAACATTTTGGGCTCCTCGCCCTCGCCGTAGACCAGGTAGCCGTCGAAGCCCTGCTCTTCCAGGCGGTTCAGCAGCTTGCCCAGCTTTTTGGGCCGCAGATACAGCCCCGCCTCGTCGCCGTTTTTGCGCAGGCTGTCCGCCAGCTGCATGGCCGGCACCGACTCCTCCTCGTTGCAGATCACCGCCACCCGGCGCCGCCGGCTGGGGATCTGGTAGTTCTGCTGTTCCAGGATGGCGAAAATCCGCTCAAAGCCGATGGAGAAGCCCACCGCCGGCACATTTTCGCCGGTGAACTTGCCCACCAGGCCGTCGTAGCGGCCGCCGCCGCCGATGCTGCCCTTGAACTGGTCGCTCTCGATCTCGAACACGGTGCCGGTGTAGTAGCCCTGGCCCCGGACCAGCAGCAGGTCAAACCGCACCTGGTAGCTGCCGGCGGCCAGGGTCTCCACATCGGCGATCAGCTTGCGGGTGCGCTGCAAAATCTCGCCGTCGCCGCAAAGGCTCTCCACGCTGTCCAGGCTGCGGTCGCCCTCCAGCAAGGTGCAGATGCGGTCGACAACGGCGGCGTCCAGCTGCTTCTGTTCCAGCTCGCCCCGCACGCCTGCGGCGCCGATCTTGTCCCACTTGTCCAGGCTGATGCAGACGGTGTCCATCTGGTCCTCGGCCACGCCGCAGGCGGCCAGACAGCCCTTGAGCAGCCGCCGGTCGTTGATGCGGATGGTGAAGCTGCCGATGGCCAGCCGGTTCAGGGCCGCGGCGGTGGTGTCGATGAGTTCCAGCTCGCACAGGGGGGACTCGCTGCCCAGGATGTCGATGTCACACTGGACAAATTCCCGCATGCGGCCTTTCTGGGGCCGTTCGGCCCGGTAGGATTTGTCGATCTGGATGCACTTGAAGGGGCTGCTCAGCTTGGCCCGGTTGGCCGCGTAGAAGCGGCTCAGGGGCAAAGTCAGGTCATACCGCAGGCCCAGGTCGGCCAGAGTGGACTCCCCGCCGCCGGCGGCCAGAGCGGCCGACAGCTTTTCGCCCCGCTTGAGGATCTTGAACATGAGGTTGAGGTTGTCGCCGCCCTCGCTCTTTTCCAGGTTCTCCATGTGCTCGATGGCAGGGGTGAGGATGCGCTCGAAACCGGCGGCCCGGTAGGTGTCCAGAATGACGCTCTGCATATAATCCCGCAGCAGGGTTTGGGAGGGCAGGTAATCGGCCGTGCCCTTGACAGGGGTGGATTTCATTGGCTGTTTCTTCCTTCCTTATGGATGTATCAGATAAATTCGTCCAGACTGTGGAGTATTTCGCCCTCCGGCAGCCGGGCCGGGGCGGCGCAGACCATGCTGTCCAGCACCGCCTCCTCGCAGCACTCGGCCACCGCCCGGAAGGCGCCGTCCAGCAGCTCCTCCCGCAGCACCGGCTGGCTGCACACCGCCGGTGCGCCTTCGTGGTCGAACCGGCAGGCGGTGGTGAAACCGATCATGACTTCGCCGCTGCCGTGGCCCACATAGCTGCCCAGCCGGGCAAGGCCCACGCTGGCACGGCGGATGATCCGCCCCAGCTGCCGCTCGTTCACCGGCAGGTCGGTGGCCACGATCATCATAATGCTGCCCTGGTCGGGGGCATCGGGAGCAGCCAGACGGCGGGCAATGTCCCGGCCGATGGCCGCGCCGTCCAGACGCAGGTCCTCCAGCTTGCCGTAATTGCTTTGCACAAGTATACCGAGAGTATATTTTTGCCCCTCGATCTCCAAAACGCGGCTGGCGCTGCCGATGCCGCCTTTGAGGCCGTGGCACTGGGTGCCGGCGCCGGCCCCCACATCTCCCAGGGCAAAGTCGGTACCGGCGGAGTCAATGGCCGCCAGCACCTGGTCCAATCCCACCGCCCGGCGGGCGATGTGGTTGAGGCCGCTGTCGTTGCATTCCCCCACCACGGGGTTGAAGCTGGTGATCTTGACCCCCTCGGCCTGGCAGCGGCGGAGCATATACTCCACCAGGGCGTCCTGCACCAGCCCCACATTGAGGGTGTTGGTGAGGGCGATGGGGCTTTCCAGCCGGCCCAGCTCGTCGATCTGCACCAGGCCGGCGGTTTTGCCGAAGCCGTTCCAGACAAAGCTGGCGGCGCAGAGCTTATGGGCAAAGGGGTTTTCGGGGCAGGGGAGGATCACCGTGACGCCGGTGCAGGCGTCCCCCTCCCGGACGGTGCAGTGGCCCACCGTGACGCCGGGCACATCGGTGATGCGGTTGCCCGGGCCGGGGGGCAGGCTGCCGATGACAACGCCCCTCTCGCGGATGCGGCGGCTCACCGCTTTTCACCCACGAAGAACAGGGCGACGGTGCCGGGGCCGGAATGGGCGCCGATCACCGGGCCGATGAAGTTGGTGACGATGTTTTTGGTGCCCAGCTTCTGGCGGATCTGGTCGGCCACATAGTCGCAGTCGGCCTGGCAGTCGCCGTGGCTGATGAAGATGGTCTGCTCGGCGGGGTTGATGGCGGTTTCGGCCATATGCTTCACCAGAGCGTCCAGGCTGGCCCGGCGGCCCCGGACCTTTTCCATGGGGATCAGGTGGCCTTCGTCGTCCACATGGAGCACCGGCTTGATGCCCAGCATGGTGCCCACCACGGCGGCGGCGCCGCTGACACGGCCGCCCCGCTTGAGGAACATCAGGTCATCCACGGTAAACCAGTGGCAGAGTTTCAGGCGGTTTTCCTCCACCCAGTCACCCAGCTCATCCAGGTCCATGCCCTGCTGGCGCTTCTGGGCGGCCAGGTAGACCAGCAGGCCCTGGCCCATGCTGGCAGCCAAGGTGTCCACCGTGCGGATGCGGCGGTCGGGGTATTTTTCCCGCAGCTCTTCCAGAGCCAGACGGCTGGAGTTATAGGTACCGGACAGGCCGGAGGAAAAGGCGAGATACAGGATGTCGTTGCCCTGCTGCAGCTCGGGCTCGAAGATCTCCACAAACCGGTTGATGGACACCTGGCTGGTGGTGCACACCTTGCCGCCCCGCAGAGCCTGGTAGAAGTCGTGGGGGTCCATCTCGTGGTTGTCGGGATAGTTATAGTAGCTCTGCCCGTCCATATCGAACAGCATGGGGATGACCTGTACATCCATCTGCTGTACCAGTTCGGGGGAGAGGTCGGTATTGGAATCGGTATAAAGAAGATATTTGCTCATGAAAATTTCCTCCTGCTCGCTTCGGAAAAGGATACCGCCCGCCGGCGGCTGCCCGGCCCGGGAAACCGGCCGCTTCAAGTTCGTTCAGAGAACTCCGGCGGCCCCAGAGCCTACATATGCACATTATAGCATATTTTTCCGGCAGATTCCACCGCAAACCCTTTATGCAAAACCGCCCCGGAGCCGTATGGCTCCGGGGCGGTTTTTGATAGGAAAAGAGGGAGAGGAAATCAGCTGTATTTTTTCACAATGGCGGCCATCTCGTCCCAGGCAGCCTCCATGTCCCGCACCAGCTTGAACTGGGTGCGGCAGCGGTCCAGGTTGTGGCCCTCGCGGTGAACTTTGAAGTAGTGGTCGCCCTCCAGGTAGTCGGTGAGGAAGCGGATACCGCACTCCAAAGTCATCAGCTTGGCGCCCCAGGGCAGGGTCTCCTTCTCGAGATCGGTGAGGGCGCTGCCGCAGGCGGCCAAAAAGCCCTTGGTGTAGGTCTCGAAGAGGGGCAGGCTGAAGTTCACCTTGGTCAGGTCCTTCTCGTCCTCGGCGCAGTCGTTGGCACCGAAGCGGATGGAATCGCCGTAGTCATTGGCAGCCAGACCGGGCATGACGGTATCCAGGTCGATGACGCAGATGCCCTGGCGGGTGGCCTTATCCATGAGGATGTTGTTCAGCTTGGTGTCGTTGTGGGTGACACGCAGGGGCAGCTTGCCGGCGGCCAGCAGGTCCACCATGTAGCTGCAGTCGGCCTTGTGGGCCTTGACGAACTCGATCTCGGCCTGCACTTCCTTGGCGCGGCCGCAGACGTCGGCTTCCAGAGCTTTCTCGAAGTTGGCGTAGCGGTTGGCGGTGTCGTGGAAGCGGGCGATGGTCTCGTGCAAAGTGCTGGCGGGGTAATCGGCCAGCAGCTGCTGGAACTGACCAAAGGCATAGGCGCTGGCGTAGAAGTCCTCGGGGCTCTCCACCTTCTGCAGGCAGACGGTGCCCTCCACGAAGGTGTACACGCGCCAGGCGCCGCCGTTGGTGTCGGCGTAGTAGGGCTTGCCCTCGGCGGTGGGAACCACGTTCATGGTCTCCCGGGTGACGTCGCCGCCCTTTTCCTCGATCTTCTTGCGCAGGAAGCTGGTGACGCCGCAGATGTTCTCCATCAGGCCGGCGGGATCGGTGAAGGTGTTGGTGTTGATGCGCTGCAGGATGAAGCGCACGCAGTCGCCGGCTTCGTCCTGGGTGTAGACGCAGAAGGTGTCGTTGATGTGGCCGGCGCCATAGCGCACAGCACCCACCACGATGCCGCCCCAGTTCCAGGCGGCAAGGGCCTCGTTGAGCATTTCCTCAGCAGGTTTCAGAGCCATGGTTTATGCCTCCCCCCACAGGTTTTCGGGATACAGGCCGCTGGCGATCTTCTCGCGGATGGCAGCCACAACGGTGGGCTTATCCTCCTTGTAGGTCACGCCGTACCACTTGTCGTGGCTGCGCAGCACCTGCACGGTGGCCTTGTCCTCGGCGATGAGCTGGCTGACCACCAGGGGCAGGAAGTACTCGCACTTCAGGGGGTTGGTGGGCAGAGCGGACTCCAGGAAAGCAGCGAAGCGGTTCTGGATCTCGGGCACCACGCTGGCGCCGAAGCCCCACAGGTTCATGGACACCAGAGTGTCGGCGGGCAGGTCGGTCCAGGTCTCGCCGTCGTCCTCGGTGAAGTGGATGCCGCCCTCGTAGGTGGCGATCTTGGTGCGCTCGGTGACGTCGGCCAGAGTGTGGTCGGGGTTCTCCACGCAGACGCCGCGGGCCACATGGCCGTTCTCGGTGACGGTGTTCTTCAGCAGGTAGCCCACCATGGCGTAACGGTACTTGTCGTCGTCGCTGTGGGTGGACAGGTACTCGTAGATGACCTTGAAGGCCTCGGGGCCGTAGTAGTCGTCGGCGTTGATCACAGCGAAGGGAGCGTCGATGACATCACGGGCGGCCAGGATGGCATGGCTGGTGCCCCAGGGCTTCTCGCGGCCCTCGGGAACGGTGAAGCCTGCGGGCAGGTCGTCCAGCTGCTGGAAGGCATAGCGGACTTCCATCACCTTGGACAGACGGTCGCCGATGGCAGCCTTGAAGGCGTCCTCGATCTCGTGCTTGATGATGAAGACAACGGTCTCAAAGCCGGCGCGGCGGGCATCGAAGATGGAATAGTCGATGATAACTTCGCCATTGGGGCCCACGGGGTCGATCTGCTTCAGGCCGCCGTAACGGCTGCCCATACCCGCTGCCAGAACTACCAGAATCGGTTTTTTCATAACGGTACCTCCTGTATGTGTGCGGGGGTTGATCCCCCAGACGCGGGCGGGGCGTATCCCGGCCCGTTTGTTACCTCCATTGTAGCCTATTGGGGTGGAGTTTTCCAATAGTGAAAGCTGTTTTTCATTTGCACAATCGTCCGCCAATTCCCGCAGGCATCCGATTTGGCAAAAGAAAGGGCTTTTTTGTCAACCGATCCTCACTCCAGCTGACCGGCCAGAGTCATGACGGCGGCCAAAGCGGCCAGGGGGGCGGTTTCGCAGCGCAGAATCCGGGGCCCCAGGCCGATCCAGTTTGCCCCGGCGTTTTGGGCAGCCTCGGCCTACTCGGGGAAAAAGCCCCCCTCGGGGCCGGTGATAATGGCGATGTCCTTGGCGCCGGCGATGCAGTCTTTCAGCGGCCGGCCGCCCCTCTCGTAGCAGAACAAAGCGGCGTCGTGGCCCGCCAGCCGCTGCAGCAGCTGGTTATAGGAGAGAGGCAGCTCCACCGTGGGCACCATCCCCCGGCCGCTCTGCTTGGCGGCCTCCAGGGCAATGCGCTGGTAGCGCTGGTTTTTGTCCTCCTCCTTTTTGGGCTTGGCCACACAGCTGCGGCAGAAAAAGGGGACGATCCGGGCGGCCCCCAGCTCCACACCCTTCTGGATGATCCACTCCAGCTTGTCCTGCTTGGGATAGCCCACATAGAGGGTCACCGCCACACCGGGCTCGCTGTCGCTGGGGTGGCTTTCCAGAATCCGCAGGCTTATCTCGGCGGGGTCGGCGGCCAGAATCTCGGCCTGGTAGTCGGTGCCCCGGCCGTCGCAGAGCAGCACCTGCTGCCCCGGCTGGGCCCGCAGCACCCGGGCCAGGTGGTTGGCCTCCTGGCCCCGGAGAAAGGCCTGGTCCCCCTGGATTTCGCTGGTAAAATACCGGTGGGCCATTTTATTCCCCTTTCCGGCGGCAGACCAGCGCCACCCAGCCGTTCTTTTCGTGGATCTCCACCACATCCAGGCCGGCGGCGGTGACACCGGCGATCACCTCGTCCTTGCGGGTGTCGATGATGCCGCTGGCGATGAACACCGCACCCGGAGCCAGCAGGGCCGGCACATGGGGGGCCAGGCTGATGATGGCGGCGGCCACGATGTTGGCGGTGATGAGGTCATAGGTGCCGGTGGCCTTGTCCGACAGATCCCCCACCAGCACTCTCAGCCGGTCCTGCACCCCATTGAGGGCGGCATTCTCCCCGGCGGTGCGCACGCACATGGGGTCGATGTCCACACCCTCGGCGCTGCCGGCGCCCAGCAGCAGAGCCGCAATGGCCAGAATGCCGCTGCCGGTGCCGATGTCCAGCACCCGCTCGCCGCCCTGAATGCGCTGGTCCAGCTGCTCCAGGCAGAGGCTGGTGGTCTCGTGGGTGCCGGTGCCGAAGGCCATACCGGGGTCCAGACGGATCACGGTGCGGTCGCCCTCATATTCCTCCCAGCTGGGGCAGATAGCCAGCCGGCTGCCGATCTCCATGGCGTGGTAGTATTTGCGCCAGGCGTTTTCCCAATCCTCCTGCTCCACCCCGTCCAGGGCCAGGGTATAGGGCACGGCGGCGGCGGTGAGCCGGCTGTTGAGCAGCTCCACCACCTCGGCGGGGTTTTCGTCGGGGGAGAGGTACATGTGCACGATCACCGTCTCCCGGTCCTTTTCCAGCAGTTCCTGCTCGATGAGGTCCACATGGGCAATGGCCTGCACCTGGGCCTCCAGGTCGGCGTAGTCTTCAATATAGATGCCGCCCCCGGAAATGCCGGTGGCGATGGCCTCCACCGTGTCGGCGTACTGCCGGGGTGCGCTGATCTTCAAATCGGTCCATTCCATAGTCTGTTCACTTCTCCATATTGGATTTTTTCGGGGCGCGGCGCACCGCCGCCCTTTTTTTATCCTACCATATTCCGGCCCCCGCTGGCAATGCGGCCCGCTTGTCATTTGGGGCAAATGAGACTACAATACATACAGATACACAAGGAGGGGACAGACAATGGAAGACTTGCAAATCATCCGGCAGCAGGCCGCCCAGGCCGCCGCTGAACTCACCGAAAAGGCCGGGCTGAAGGCCGGGGATATTTTTGTGGTAGGCTGCTCGTCCAGCGAGATCATCGGAGGGGAGATCGGCCACGCCTCCAGCCTGGAAGCCGCCCAGGCCGCCTACGAGGGCATCCAGTCGGTGCTGGCCCCCAAGGGCATCTTTCTGGCCGCCCAGTGCTGCGAGCACCTCAACCGGGCCATTGTACTGCCGGCGGCAGCGGTGAAACCCTGGCAGCAGCCGGTGAATGTGATTCCCCAGCCCAAGGCCGGGGGCAGCTTTGCCACCACCGCCTGGAACCGGCTGGAAAACCCGGCGGTACTGGAGAGCATCCAGGCCGACGCCGGCATGGACATCGGGGGCACCCTCATCGGCATGCATCTGCGGCCGGTGGCGGTGCCGGTGCGCCTTTCTCTGGACCACATCGGCAGCGCCATTCTGCTCTGCGCCCGCACCCGGCCCAAGTACATCGGCGGCGGCCGGGCCGTCTACGCCGAGCTGTAAAGGAGGGGACAGCCATGACGCAACAGGAGATCGCCCGCCGGTTGGAGGAGGTACGCAGCCGGATGCAGCGGGCCATGGAGGCCGCCGGCCGCAAGCCGGGGCAGGTGCTGCTCTGCGCCGCCAGCAAGACCCAATCCCCCGAGACCGTGGCCCTGGCCGCAGGGCTGGACATCGACCTGTTCGGGGAAAACCGGGTGCAGGAGCTGGTGGACAAATTCGACAAGGGGGCCTACGGCGGCAAGCGGGCGGACATGATCGGCCATCTGCAGACCAACAAGGTGCGCCAGACCGTGGGCCGGGCGGGGATGATCCAGTCGGTGGACAGCGAAAAATTGCTGCGCTGCATCCAGGCTGAGGCCGCCCGGCAGCAGCTGGTGCAGCCGGTGCTGCTGGAGATCAACATCGGAGGCGAAGCCAGCAAGACCGGCGCCGCCGCCGATCTGCTCTGGCCCATGCTGGAGGCCGCCGAGGACTGCCCCAACCTGCTGGTGCAGGGGCTGATGACGGTGCCCCCCAAGGCTGACACCGAGGCCGAAAACCGGGCTATGTTTGCCCGGATGTACCGGCTGTTCTGCCAGGCAGGGGAGAGGGGCTATGCCCGCAGCCGCATGGAGGTGCTGTCCATGGGTATGAGCAGTGATTTTGAGGCCGCCATCCTGGAAGGGGCCACTCTGGTGCGGGTGGGCAGCTCCATCTTTGGGCCCCGGAACTATACGGTATAAACGCTTGCCAAAACAGCACAGGCCGCCGGCCCCCAGTGGGGGCCGGCGGCCCGTTTTTATTTTTCACGATTCCGTTTTTACAGCCGGACGGCGGCGATCTGCTTCACCTGGGGCATATGGCTCACCGGCTTGTAGATCACCTGGGCCAGCCAGCAGTCCACCATGCTGTGCACCACGGTGCCCAGCCCCACCAGCAGCAGCACGCTCACGGCAAAGCCCTTGTCGTAGTTGGCCTGGGCCATACTGCCGGAAAAATAGAAGGGCAGCACCACTGCCACCTCCATGACGCCGTGGAGCAGGCCGGTGGCCAGCCCGAAGCAAAGATTGGACGCGGGCTTGTCCAAAGTGTGGGGGTGCCGCTGCAGCCAGATAGACCCGGCCAGAGCAAACACCAGCTGGCTGGCCGCCCGGGCCACCACCACCGGGGCAAACCCTGCCAGCTGGAAGCCCACCGTGGTGCCCAGCCACACCGCCAAAGTGATCTTGGGGGAGAGAAACATGGCGATGAACAGGGCCACATGGCTGGCCAAAGTAAAGCTGGCCGGCTCCAGATTGATCTTCACCGGACTGATGATGGGCACCAGAATGCCCACGGCGCACAGCAGCGCCGCCACTACCAATTTGAATACCCGCTGATTTCTCTGCATATCCCCGTCTCCTTTTTTGCTGCCAGGCCGTGCCTGTCTGCGTATCTGTCTTGACATATGTCTATTATACGCCTTCGACTGGCAAAGTCAACAAGGGCGGCGCTTGCTTTTCGTCATTTTTCCAAAAATCACAAAACCGGGCCTTTCTTTGCCGCCCATCCTAAAAAAGTTTACAAAAACA
>DXDW01000031.1 GCA_019115305.1 Candidatus Anaerofilum excrementigallinarum | reverse complement strand
TGGGGCGGAGAGGCGCCATCTGCTTCATAACCAGGGAAATACGGCGCTGGGCGTATGCAAAAAACATACAAAGATACGACACATTTTTGTAATAAGCCCGAAAATCCCCGGCTTACGGCCGCAGCGCTGTTCAATGGCGGGCAAATCTGCTATACTGGTGACAAGATATCGTTCTTCCGTTTTTCATTTTATATCTGAAAGGAGAACACCATGAAGGTTGTTATTATCGGCGGCGTCGCCGCCGGCACCAAGACCGCCGCCAAGCTCAAGCGTATGGCCGCCGATGCCCAGATCACTCTGCTGGCCAAGGACAAGGACATCTCCTACGCGGGCTGCGGCCTGCCCTACTATGTAGGCGGCTCCATCGAGGACCGCGCCGAACTCATCGTCAATACCCCCGCCCAGTACAGCGCCCTCACCGGGGTGGAGGTCCTCACCGGCCGGGAGGCTTACCATCTGGACGCCGCTGCCCATACGGTACAGGTGCGCAATCTGGAAACCGGCGCCGAGGAGAGCTATCCCTACGATGCCTGCGTGGTGGCCACCGGCGCTTCGGCGGTGGTTCCGCCTCTGCCCGGCGTGAACAGCCAGGGCGTGTTCTGCCTGCGCAATCCCAATGACGCCGATGGCCTGCGCAGCTATGTGGAAAATAAACCCGCCCGCCGGGCTGTGGTGGTGGGCGGCGGCTTTATCGGCCTGGAGATCGCCGAAAACCTGCTGGCCCGCAAACTCAACGTCACGGTGGTGGATGTAGCGGGCCAGGTGATGCCCAACGTGCTGGACCCCGAAATGGCCGCCTTTGCCAAAAAGCATCTGCAGCAGGCGGGCATCCGGGTGCTCACCGGCGTCAAGGTGGAGGAGATCCTCTCGGCGGACGGCGCTGTCACCGGCGTGCGCACCGCCACCGGTACTTTGCCCGCCGACGTGGTGGTGATGAGTGTGGGCATCCGGCCCAACACCGCCTGGCTGGCCGACACCGGCGTGGAGATGGAAAAAGGCACTTTGCTGGTGGACGATCAGCTGCGCACCAGCCTGCCCGACGTATACGCCGCCGGCGACTGCGTCATGGTGAAAAACCGCCTCACCGGCCAGCGGCAGTGGTCGGCCATGGGCTCCTCGGCCAACTACGAGGGCCGCACTTTGGCCCGTGTATTGGCGGGCAGCCAGGTGAAGTATCCCGGCGTGCTGGGCACCGGCGTGGTGCGGCTGCCGGGTCTCAATGCCGGCCGTACCGGTCTCACCGAAACCCAGGCCAAGCAGGCCGGCTATGAGGTGGAAACGGTGCTGGCAGTGTCCGACGACAAGGCCCATTACTACCCCGATTCCGCCTGGTTTGTCACCAAGCTCATTGCCGACAAGGCCACCCACAAGCTGCTGGGCGTGCAGGTGATGGGCCCCGGCGCGGTGGACAAGATGGTGGATGTGGGCGTCACCGCCATGGCCATGGGCGCGGCGCTGGAGGATCTGGATGGGCTGGATCTGGCCTATGCGCCTCCCTTCTCCACCGCCATCCATCCCTTTGTCCAGGCGGTCTATCTGCTGATGAACAAGCTGGACGGCACCATGTGCAGCATGACCCCCGCCCAGTACGCCGCCGGTGAGGCCAAGGGCTGGACCGTGGTGGATGCAAGCGGCAAGCCCAGCATTCCCGGCGCAGTGTGGGTGGATCTGACCAAGGTCAACGGCCCGGTGGAAGGGCTGGACAAGGACGAAAAGCTGCTGCTGGTCTGCAACCGGGGCCGCCGGGCCTACCTGCTGCAGCGCCGTCTCATGGCCGCCGGCTACACCAACACGTTGGTGCTGGAAGGCGCCACCTTCTTCAGCGATGTGAAGGTGGAGGGCGTCAAGTTCACCGTTTCTCCCGAGGATGTCACCCGGGTGAAGGGTCTGGGCTTCCTCCACGATAAAAACACCCCCGACCGGTTCAACGGCCGCGTGATCACCCGCAACGGCAAGATCACCGCCGAGGAGAGCCGGGCCATCTCGGAGGCGGCGACTCTGTATGGTTCGGGTGAGATCGCCATGACCACCCGCCTGACCATCGAGATCCAGGGCGTTCCCTATGCCAACATCGAGCCTCTGCGGGAATATTTGGCCCAGTACGGTCTGGAGACCGGCGGTACCGGCTCCAAGGTGCGGCCGGTGGTCTCCTGTAAGGGTACCACCTGCCAGTACGGCCTGATCGATACATTTGAACTCTCGGAGGAACTGCACCAGCGGTTCTACCACGGTTATCATGACGTGAAGCTGCCCCACAAGTTCAAGCTGGCGGTGGGCGGCTGCCCCAACAACTGCGTAAAGCCCAACCTGAACGACCTGGGCATTGTGGGCCAGCGGGTGCCGGAGATCGATCTGGACCGTTGCCGTGGCTGCAAGGTCTGCCAGGTGGAGAAGGCCTGTCCCATCCATGTGGCCAAGGTGGTGGACGGCAAGGTGACCATCGATCCCAACGACTGCAACCACTGCGGACGCTGCGTCAACAAGTGTCCCTTCGACGCCATCACCAAGTATACCAACGGTTACCGGGTCTACCTGGGCGGCCGCTGGGGCAAGCGGGTGGCCCAGGGCCAGCCTCTGGACAAGATCTTCACCAGCAAGGAAGAGGTGCTGGATGTGGTGGAAAAGGCTATCCTCCTGTTCCGGGAACAGGGAATCACCGGCGAGCGGTTTGCCGACACCATCCAGCGGCTGGGCTTTGACAAGGTACAGGAAATGCTGCTCAGCGACGAGCTGCTGGCCCGCAAGGAGGAAAACCTGGCGGCTCAGAAGCATCTTAAAGGCGGCGCCACCTGCTGATTTCCATTCTGCTGAATTGTAACAAAAGCGAGCCAAGGGCGCGCCGCTTCCGAAATGGGAGCGGCGCGCTTTTTGTGCGCCAGAGGAGGCCCCATGCTTTTGCCCTGTAGCTGGCGGCGGGAGGATGAAAAAAGGCCCGCAGAAGGTGAAAAGACCGGGTGCCACGGGAAAACTCCGAGCCAAAGGCAATTGCTGCGCCGGTTGGCACTCATCAAGCCGAAGGCAAGACCGATGAAAAAAGTTCACAAATTGGTTACAATTTTGAGGCCAAAACCCATTGACAATAGGCGGGAAAAAGGTTACAATTTAGTTGCAATAAAGTTACAAGCTAATTGCACAATCGCTTTTTTCATGATTTCTCCTTATGACCCCGATGCAGATCTCTCTCCTCCTACCGCTGTGCTGGAACTGCGGTTTTGGGTCTGCATCAACTCCTGACACACAGGCGTTACACTGGGAACAAGGCGCTTTCCTCCGCAAGGGGGAGGGCGCCTTGTTCTGTTTGCGATGTTTTTGTTTGACAATGCAAAAAATTGCGAGTAACCTTATAGAAAAGGAAAGAAAAGACCGGCGCACACCCAGCCAGTCTGTGTCAAAAAGGGGAGATAAGGATGGATATACAGCAAATCTTCGCAGCCCGGCAGCAGGCCGAGCAAAACCGCCGGCTGGAATGCTATCGGCGTCTCAACCGGGTGGCCAAAAAGGGGCAGATTGTCTTTGCAGGCAGCAGCCTTATGGAACAGTTCCCCATCGATGAGATGCAGCACAGCCTGGACCTGCCTTGGTGTATTTACAACCGGGGCATTGGCGGCTATGTGAGCAGTCAGATGCTCCAGGGCCTGGAAGCCATGGTGCTGGAACTGGAACCCGCCAAGCTGTTTATCAACATCGGCACCAACGACATCGGCCTGGACATCCAGGATCAGCTGTGGCCCAACTACAAGGAAATTCTGCGCCGGGTCAAGGACCGGCTGCCCGGCTGCCGCATCTATCTGATGGCCTATTACCCCTGCAACAACCAGGATGATTTCGGCCTGCCCGATATCGTCAAGGCGGGCATGTTCCGCACCCGCACCCCCGAAAGCCTGCTGGAAGCCAACCGCAAGGTGGAGCAGCTGGCCCGGGAGATGGGCTGCCGGTATATCGATGTCAACCGGGGCCTGGCCGACGGGCAGGGCCTGCTGCGGGCGGAATACGCCGTGGACGGGGTGCATTTCTATCCCGACGGCTATTTCCATGTACTGGAAAACCTGCGCCCCTGGCTGGCGGAATGAATTTTTCGGCTTTTCGGGCCGGCATCCCTGACCGGCCCTGCATACTGCATACAACAAGGAGGAAAACCAAATGGCTTTGCTGCAAATGAACCTGCTGTCGGGCTGCCTCATGCGCACGGTGCCGGTGAATGTGATTCTGCCGGCGGACAAGCTGCCCTGGCCGGGGCATCCCCCTCGGCCCGACATGCCCTACAAGACCCTCTATCTGCTCCACGGGGTCATCGGCAACTACACCGACTGGGTCACCGGCACCCGCATCCAGCGATTTGCCGAGGAGCACGACCTGGCAGTGGTGATGCCCTCCGGGGACAACGCCTTCTATGTGGACCAGCCCGCCGGCAACAATTTCTACGGCGAATTTGTGGGCCGGGAACTGGTAGAACTCACCCGGAAAATGTTCCCCCTCTCCCATAAGCGGGAGGACACCTTCATCGGCGGCCTGTCCATGGGCGGCTACGGCGCGCTGCGCAACGGCCTGAAATACAGCGACACCTTCGGCTATATCGTCAATCTGTCGGGCGCCCTGCTCACCGAAACTCTGGACCAGCGCACCAACGATTCCCCCTTCTTTCTGGAGCGGCGCAGCTACGCCGAAGCCTGCTTCGGGGATCTGTCCAAGGTGACCGAGAGCGACATGGACCCCAAATACCTGGTCAAGCAGCTGGAAAAAGCGGGCAAATCCCTGCCCCACATCTACATGGCCTGCGGCGACAAGGACAGCCTGCTGGGGGTGAACCAAGACATGGCCGATTTCCTGCGCCAGCACCACGCCGACGTCACCTTCGAGGTAGGCCCCGGCGCCCACGAGTGGGACTTCTGGGATACCTATATTTATAAGGCCATCCAGTGGCTGCCCACCGAGAAAAATACCCAAGGCATCAACAGCGGCAACGTGGGAGTCTGATTTTCTGGCATTTTGCAAAAAAAGAAAGGGCCGGTTTTGTGCAATGCGGCGCAAAGCCGGCCCTTTTTGGCGCAAAAAAGCCCCCGGCCGAAGCCGGAGGTAAGGAAAAACGTTTATTCAGCGGTGAAATCCAGGGAAGAACCGTCCAGCATCCGGATGTCATAGAGGGTCAGGGTGTCTATGTCGGTCACCGGCTGCCAGTCTATCACCGGGGCCTGGTAGGCGAAGAACATCTCCAGGGGCAGCTCCTCCAGGGGCTCGGCGCTCTCCAGAGGGACATCCGACAGCTCCAGCGTGGTGAGGCCGGTGAGCTTTTCCAGCTCCGAAATGTCGGTGACCGGCAGGCCTACGAGCCGCAGGGTGGTCAGCTGGTCCAGCTTGCCCAGGCCCTTCAGGTTGGTGAGGTTGGAGTTGAAGCAGAGGTGCAGGCCCCGCAGGCTTTCGCTTTTGGCCAGCTGGTTCACTCCCTCCAGGCTGGAAAAGCTCATGTCATACAGGTGCAGGTCTTCCAGGTCGGGGAAGTGGGCGAAATCCGCCAGGGTGCGCAGGGTGCTGGGGCTGTCTCCCTGGCTGGTGCGGCATGCGCCGGTCTCCACATTGAGGATGGCGTCGCCGGTGCGGGCCGAAATGGTCTGCACATAGAATGGCTGGTCGATAAAACACTCGTCCCCCACCAGGGCGATGGAGGTGATGCCCGCCAGATCTTCGGGGAAAATGTCCCCCTCGGCCTTGCCCAGATAGTCCCGCACGGCGCTCTCCACCACCGGCTCCTTCCAGCGGATGGCCCCGTTTGAGCAGCCGGACAGCGCCGCCAAACCCACAAGCAGGCTGCA
>DXDW01000030.1 GCA_019115305.1 Candidatus Anaerofilum excrementigallinarum | reverse complement strand
GCCGAGCACACCACCGAGATGATCCGCTCCAAGATCTCTTCCGACATCGAGGTAAGCCATCTCAACGGCGGTCAGCCCGTCTACTACTACATCATCAGCGTGGAATAAATTCCGGTCTGCTGCCAGCGCCGCCTCCACAGGCGGCGCTGTTTTGTATCCCGCGCTATTTCGACAAACTTTTCAGCCCAAAGGAGGCGTCTGCCATGGAACTGTCCACTTCGGTGCAGTATATCAAGGGGGTGGGTCCCAAAACCGCCCAGCGGTTTGCCAAGCTGGGGGTGGAGACCGCCGGCCAGCTGCTGGAACTGTACCCCCGGGACTATGTGGACTATTCCCGCCCCTACCCCGTGGCCAGTGCCCCCTACGAGGGCAGCTGCGTGGTCAAGGCAACTGTGTACTCCAAGCAGGGGGAAGTGCGGGTGAAGGGCGGCAAGCGGATGTGCAAGGTACTGGCCGGGGACGAAACGGCCATGCTGGAACTGGTCTGGTTCAACAACCCCTACACCGCCGAAAAGCTGGAAATCGGGGCCGAATACCTGTTTTTCGGCCGGGTGGGAGGCAATTTCGGCAAGCGGCAGATGATCGCCCCGGTGGTGCAGCCCGCCACCGGCGGCCAGCCTCTGACAGCCGTCTATCCCCAGACCGAGGGGCTCCACTCCGCCTACATCGCCCGGTGCGTGGCGGCGGTGCTGGAAGGGCTGCAGGGGCAGATTCCCGACCCCCTGCCCCCGGACATCCTCCACCGCTACCGGCTGCCCGGCAAAGCCCAGGCCCTGGCGGCCATTCATCGGCCCCAGACCATGGACCAGGTGAAAGCGGCCCGGCGGCGGCTGATCTACGAAGAGCTGCTCACCTTGCAGCTGGGCATTCTGCTGCTGCGCAGCCGGGGCCGCAAGGGGGACGCAGCGGCCATCCGGGCGGCGGATCTGGAACCCTTTTTTGCCTCTTTGCCCTTCTCCCCCACCGACGCCCAGCGCCGGGCCAGCGGGGAAATTCTGTCCGACATGTCCCACAGCCGCCCCATGAACCGGCTGCTCCAGGGAGATGTGGGCAGCGGCAAGACTCTGGTGGCCGCCGCCGCCGTCTATGCCGCCAGCCGGGCCGGTTTCCAGAGCGCCCTCATGGCCCCCACCGAGATCCTGGCCACCCAGCACGCCGCCACTTTGCAGAAGCTGCTGGCCCCCTTTGGGGTGGAGGTGGCGCTGCTCACCGGCGGCATGCGGGCAGCAGCCCGGCGCCAGACTTTGGCGGCCATCGCCGACGGCCGGGCTCAATTGGTGGTGGGCACCCACGCGGTGCTGTCGGAAGGGGTGGAGTTTTCCAACCTGGCTTTGGCCATCACCGACGAGCAGCACCGGTTCGGGGTACGCCAGCGGCAACTGCTGGCAGCCAAGGCCCGCTCCCCCCACCTGCTGGTGATGAGCGCCACCCCCATCCCCCGCACTTTGGCCCTGCTGCTCTACGGCGAGCTGGACATCTCGGTGCTGGACCAGCTTCCCCCCGGCCGCCAGCCGGTGAAAACTTTGGCCATCACCGGCAAAAAGCGGGGAGATATGTTCGGTTTTTTGGACAAACAGATCGCCGCCGGCCGACAGGTCTACTTTGTCTGTCCCCTCATTGAGGAGAGCGAAGGAGCCGCCGGGGAAATGCAGTCCGCCACCGCTTATCTGGAACAGACGGTGCAGCCTCTGCTGCCGGGACGGCGCATCGGCCTGATGCACGGCCGTCTCAAACCCAAGGAAAAGCAAGCGGTAATGGACGCCTTCAAGGCCGGAGAGCTGGACGCCCTGGTCTCCACCACCGTGATCGAGGTGGGTGTGGACGTGCCCAACGCCACGGTGATGGTGATTGAAAACGCCGAGCGGTACGGCCTTTCGGCTTTGCACCAGCTGCGGGGCCGGGTGGGCCGGGGCGGCGGCGAGAGCTGGTGTATTCTGGTCAGCGACCACCAGAGCGAAGCGGTGCGTCAGCGGCTGCAATTTTTGTGCCACACCTCCGACGGCTTCGCCATCGCCCGCTACGACCTGGAAAACCGGGGCCCCGGCGACTTTTTCGGCAAACGGCAGCACGGTCTGCCGGCCCTGAAGCTGGCCGACCTGATGACCGACACCCGCACCCTCCAGGCTGCCCAGCAGGATGCCGCCGACCTTCTGGCCGCCGATCCCCGGCTGGACAGCTGGCCTGCTCTGGCCGATCAGGTACAGCGGCTGTTCGAACAGAACACCGCCATGAACTGAAATCTCCGTTCAGAATACTGCACAAGAAAAACGCGATTTTTTTGTGAACACTGTTCTTGTTTTTCGTGCTATAATGACCATACTTTCCAATCAACCTGTCCGCGGCTGACAAGCATGCCCGGACCACACGCACAAAAGAGGAGGAGCGTAGTATGGCATATTCCAAAGCAATCGCCAATGCAATCGTGGATTTTCTGCGGGACGACGATTGGCACTATGAGTTCGACGAAAACAAAGAAATCATCCGCTGCGGCGTAAACATCAAATGCAAGCTGAAGTCTACTCGCCTCATCATTGATTTGCGAGAGGATAAATACCTGGTCTTCGCCACCATCAGCCTGTCGGTGGATGAGGAAAACCGCGCCGAGATGGCCCGGCTGCTGAACATGATCAACTATACCATGGTTTTTGGCAACTTCGAAATGGACGAGTCGGACGGCGAGGTGCGCTTCCGCTTTGCTGTGGACTGCGACGACTGCCTGCCCAGCCGTGAGGTGGTCAAGGACAGCATCCTGATCCCGGCTCTGATGATGGAGAAATATGGCGACGCCATCGTCAAGGTACTCATGGGCTTTGCCACCGCCAAGGAAGCCTACGAAGAAACCCGCAAAAAGTAATCCCCGTTTTCCCGCGCCGCGGCAGCTTCTGCCGCGGCGTTTTTACGGCAAAAGGAGACAGCAAAAAGCCCGGATAGGGCATTGGAAAACACAAAAACAACATTTGCATGGTTGCTGTCAAAAAGTCTTGCCCTGCAAAAGGCTCAAAACACCGCATTGCTTTTGGAGGAGGATTCTCATGACGACGGATGTATATAAAAATTGCCCGACCTTCGAAGATACATCTTATAGACTGCGAATGGTACGCAAAGAGGAC
>DXDW01000029.1 GCA_019115305.1 Candidatus Anaerofilum excrementigallinarum | reverse complement strand
TGGCGGCGCTGTGTCTGTTTTTGTATGTCCGCTGTGACCTGCCTGCCAGCCTTACCCCCCTGGCGGCGGTAAGCGGAACCATGGTGTGGTTTTCCATCGCCGGCATGGCGGGACTGCTGCGCCCCATGGGATGGGCCTGGTTCGTGCTGGCGGCAGCTGCCGGAGCGGCGGGCCTCTGGAAGACCAGCCCCAAAAAGCTGGCCGGGCTATTGCGGCCCGGCTTTTGCCTGTTTGTGGGGCTGGGCGTGGTGTTCGGGGTCTATCTGGCCCTCCGGCAGCCGGTGGTGGCCGTCTGGGACGAGATGTCCTTCTGGGGCACCGCCGCCAAGATCACCAAGCTGGACAACGAACTCTACACCACCAGCTCCCTTTCCCGGATTTGGGAGTGGACCGCCACCCAGAAGCCCGGCATGATTTTGCTGGGCTACTTCGTCCAGTTCTTCGGGGCGGGTTTTGCCGCCTGGAAGCTCTATTTTGCCTACGATCTGCTGCTCTTCGCCTGCTTTGCGGCGGTGGTGGGGGCGCTGGAAGGCCGGCGCTGGCCGGTGTGGATTCCCGCCGCCCTGGCGGCCTTCCTCAGCCCCTGGTTCTTCACCATCTACCAGCGGGAAACCACCGTGCGTCCGGTGTATATGGACTCTTACGGCGATATCCCCGCCGGGGTGCTGGCGGCGGGGGCGGTGGCCTTCTGGCTCTGCCTGCGCCGCACCGGCGGCAAGGGCCTGTGGGCCATGCCCTTGGCGCTGTGGGCGGCCAGCTATGTCAAGGACAACACCCTGCCCATCGCCCTCATGGCCTGGGGCCTTGTTGCTTTTGACGCCTTCTTCTTCGGGCTGCCGGGCACCGAGCCGGACAAAAAGGCCCTGCGCTTTGGCCGCCGGGCGGGGTTCTGCGCTCTGGCCCTGGCGGGGCCGGCGGTGGGATATATGGCCTGGAGCCGCCACGCCGCGGCCGCGGTGCTGGCCCGGGCCGAACAGGGAGGCATGGGCAGTACCAGCATGAGCCTGGGTGCCGTACTGAAAAACGGACTGGGGATGCTGCTGGCTCCCGGCAGCCTGCCCGCCGATATCACCGAAAAATACGGCGCAAAGTTCGCCCAGGTGTCCGCCGATATGACCAACGCATTTCTGCGGGTGTCCATCACCATGGCGGGGCCCTGCGTCACCGCTCTGGTCTTTATCGCCGGTGTATTTGGGGCGGCGGCGCTGTTCGGCCGCAAGGGCGCCCGGCTGCGGGCGGCTTTGCTGGGTGGCATCACGGTGGCTGGCTTTTTCGCCTACTACCTGGTGATCCTGTTCAGCTACGTCTTTATCTTCAAGGATTTCCAGGCCGCCAGCCTGGACAGCTACAACCGGTATATTTTCCCCTATCTGCTCTTTGCCTTTCTGGTGGGTCTGACCCTGCTGGCCGACGCCGCCGACGCGCCCCGGCGGTTTGCTCCGGGGCAGGGTGTATTGCTGGCGGTGAGCGGGCTGATGCTGTGGCGGTTCACCAGCATGATGCTGCCCCAGTTCACGGTGCTGGGCTATCCCGACGCCTATTTTGAAGAGGTCAAGCAGAGCGCCGCCGTGGCCCAGTCGGTGGTGGACACCGTGGACCGGGAGTCCCGGGTATTCTACGTCTACCAGGGGGACAACGGCGAGCACTGGTTCGGCCAATCCTACAACCTCTTGCCTGTCATGCTGGACCCCAGCGGGGTGGTCAATGAGGAAAAAGGCTGGTCGGGGGGCAGCGGCGGTACCTTCGGGCTGGCCGAGCTGGCCAACGGCGACCCCTATTACCATCCCTACACCCCCGCCCAGCTGTCCAGCTATCTGGCCGAGAGCGGCTGCGGCTATATGCTGGTGGAGCACTGTGACGACATCTTTGTCCAGAGCTACGCCGAAATGTTCACCGACGGTCTGGCGGCCGCCGCCGACGGCCCCGCCCTCTACGCCGTGGAGATCACCGACAGCGGCGCCGTGATGACGCCGGTGGAAATGGAGGGTGCGGCATGAAAAAAATCATCTCCTTTTTACAAAAATGCATCCGCCGTCCGCTGCTTTTGTGTTATAGTGTATATGTGCTGTGGACTGCGGTGTCGGGGCTGTACGGCTTTGGTGCCGACAGTCTGCTGCGGGCCACGGGCAAGCTGGGAACGGTGGAACTCACCGCCTCGGATTTTGTCCCCGTCAACCTGGAACAGGAAGGGGACGGCTGGCGCAGCGTCACCGCCGACCCCCAGCTGCTCTACGACGTGCAGGGCCGGGTGATGACGGTGCGGGTCTGGATGGATTTTGACGCCGACCCCGGGGAGCTGGACCTCTACTACATCCAGTCTCCCGGCGAGGACTACGACAAATACCGCCGGGTGTGGGCGGTGCGCCAGGACGACGGCAGCTACCTCTACACCTTGCCCCGGACCTATATCCACCAGCTGCGGCTGGACCCCGGCAGCGCCGAGAATCTGGGCATTTCCATCCAGAAGATCCGTCTCAACGAGCCCGCCGGGCTGGAGGCCTATTTCGATCTGAGCCTCAACGGGCTGTTCCGGCTGGCGGTCTGGCCCGCTCTGGCGGCGGCGGTTCTGGCCTGGCTGACCCGGCTGTGGGACGAAGCAAAACAGACAAAAACCCAAAAAGACCGGTGAAATCAGCCGGCAGAGGGCTTTGATACAAGGGAAAGGAAGTTGGAAACCATGAGCGAAAAGCATTTTATCCCCCTTTCGGTGCCGAATTTTTCCGGCCATGAAAAGGAATACGTCAACGACGCGGTGGTGAGCGAGTGGGTGTCCACCGGCGGCAGCCTGGTGCCCAAATTCGAGCAGGCGGTGGCCGACTATGTGGGCATGCCCCGGGCCGTGGCCTGCAACAGCGGCAGCTCCGGGCTGCATCTGGCCATGATGATAGCCGGTATCGGCCGGGGCGACGAGGTGCTGGCCCCCACCCTCACCTTTATCGCCGCCGTAAACCCCATCCGCTATGCCGGGGCCGAGCCCATCTTCATCGGCTGTGACGACAGCCTCTGCCTCAGCCCCGCTCTGGCCGAGGAATACCTGTCCGCCAACGCCGAGATGCAGGACGGCCGCTGTGTCAGCAAGATCACCGGCGCCCACATCAAGGCCCTGGTGGTGGTACATGTCTTCGGCAATCTGGCCGACATGGAGGGCATCATGGACCTGGCCGCCCGCTGGAATCTCCTTGTTATCGAGGACTCCACCGAGGCCCTGGGCACCCGCTGCGACACCGGCCGCTACGCCGGCAAATTCGCCGGTACCATCGGCGACGTGGGCGTATACAGCTTCAACGGCAACAAGATCATCACCACCGGCGCCGGCGGCATGGTGGTCTCCAATCACGCCGACTGGGCCGAGCATGCCAAGCATCTGTCCACCCAGGCCAAGGCCGACGAGCTCAACTTCGTCCACGACGAGGTGGGCTACAACTACCGCATGACCAACCTCCAGGCCGCTCTGGGCCTGGCCCAGCTGGAGCAGCTGGAGGGCTTCATCGCCCACAAGATCGAGATGTACGAGTTTTACCGCCAGGCCCTGGACGGCAAGAACCACTACCGCATTCTGCCCTTCAAGGATGGCGTGCGCAGCAACCACTGGTTCTACAGCCTGTATGTGGAGGATTCCCACCCCCTGGGCCGGGACGAGATCATCCGCCGTCTGTCCGAGGAAAAGATCCAGACCCGCCCCATCTGGGCGCTGATCCAGGACCAGGCCGACTACCCCCGCAACCAGCGGTATGGGGATGAGCTGGCCTACGATTACCTGCACCATGTGGTCAACCTGCCCTGCTCCACCAACCTGTCCAAAGAGGACGCCCAGCGGGTGGTGGATGTGCTGCTGGGCCTGTAAGGGCCGCGGAAAGGAACCGGTATGAAGATAGAGGATATTCTGCTGCAAGAGGGAGCCAGCGTGCTGGACGCCATGGGTCAGCTGGACAAAACCGGCCTGGGGGTGCTGTTTGACGCCCCCGAAGGCAAGCTGCAGGGAGTGGTCACCGACGGCGACCTGCGGCGCTATATTCTGGCCGGGGGTAAGCTGGAAGGCCCCGCCGCCGACGCGGTGAACCGCAGCCCCCGCAGTCTGCCCCTGGAGCGCCGGGCCGAAGCCCGCCGCCTGATGCTGGACCAGTGCATCAAGGCCCTGCCCCTTCTGGACAGCCAGGGCCGCATCCAGGACGTGCTGTTTGCCGACGGGCTGGACATCGACACCCAGAAGCGGGCCGACCTGCCGGTGGTGATGATGGCCGGCGGCCTGGGCACCCGGCTCTACCCCTATACCAAAATTCTGCCCAAGCCCCTGATCCCCATCGGGGACGTGCCCATCGCCGAGCACATCATCCGGCGGTTTGCGGATGTGGGCTGCAGCCGGTTCTGGCTGGTGGTAAACTACAAAAAGAACATGATCAAGTCCTATTTCAACGATCTGGAAAAGGACTACACGGTGGACTATGTGGACGAGGACAAACCCCTGGGCACCGGCGGCGGCCTGTGGCTGTTGAAGGGCAAGGTGGACAGCACCTTTTTCCTCACCAACTGCGACATCCTCATCGACGCCGATTTTGGGGACCTGTACCAGTTCCACAAAACCAACGGCAATCAGATCACCATGGTCTGCGCCGTCAAGCACTTTACCATTCCCTACGGCGTGGTGCAGCTGGCCGACGACGGCCAGGTGAGCGCCATGCAGGAAAAACCCGAGATGAATTTTCTCACCAACACCGGGGTGTATGTGGTGGAGCCGGAGGTCATCGACCTCATCGCCCCCGACACCCCCACCCCTTTCACCGACCTCATCGACCGGGTGCGGGAAAAGGGAGGCCGGGTAGGGGTATACCCGGTGAGCGAACACAGCTGGATGGACATGGGCCAGCTGGAGGAACTGGACAATATGCGCCGCCGGCTGGAACAGGGCTGAGGCGGCAGGGAGGCAGCTATGAGCATTCTCATCATCGCCGAAGCCGGCGTAAACCACAACGGCAGCCTGGAGCTGGCCATGGAGATGGCCCGCAAGGCCAAGGAAGCCGGGGCCGATATCGTCAAATACCAGACGGCGGTGCCGGAACTGGTCATCTCCAAATTTGCCGAAAAGGCCGAATACCAGAAACAGCAGACCGGCGCAGGGGAAAGCCAGCTGGAGATGGTGCGGCGTATCCATTTTGACTTCGAGGGTCACCGCAAACTCAAAGCATACTGCGATTCCATCGGCATCACCTATCTGTCCACCCCCTTCGATTTGCCCAGCATCGATTTTCTCGAGAGCATGGACCCGCCCTTTTACAAGATCCCCTCGGGGGAGATCACCAATCTGCCCTACCTGGAAAAGATCGCCGGGCTGAAAAAGCCGGTGATCCTCTCCACTGGCATGTGCGAAATGGCCGAGATCCAGGCGGCGCTGGAGGTGCTGCGGGCCGGGGGCTGCCCCCGGGTGACCTTGCTGCACTGCAACACCGAATACCCCACCCCCTACGCCGACGCCAACCTGCGGGCCATGGAGGACCTGGCCCGGCAGACCGGCTGTCCCGTGGGCTTTTCCGACCATACCTTGGGCATTGAGTGCGACATCGCCGCCGCCGCTCTGGGGGCTGTGGTGATCGAAAAGCACTTCACTTTGGACCGCAACATGGAAGGCCCCGACCACAAGGCCAGCCTGGAACCCGACCAGCTGGCCGCCATGGTGCAGGCGGTGCGCCATGTGGAGCAGGCCCTGGGCAGCGGCCACAAGGCCGTCACCGCCAGCGAGGCCAAAAACCGCCCCGTGGCCCGCAAGAGCATCGTGGCCGCCCGGTCCATCCGGGCAGGGGAGACCTTCACCGCCGAAAACCTCACCACCAAGCGTCCCGGCGACGGCGTCAGCCCCATGCTGTGGCACCAGGTGCTGGGCCAGAAGGCAAAGCGGGACTTTGCCGAGGACGAAAAGATCGAGCTGTAAGGCAAAAGCGGGGGAAATGTCATGGAAAAAAAGCGGCTGGCGGTGGTCACCGGCACCCGGGCCGAATATGGCCTGCTGCGGCGGGTGATATCCGAGTTGTTGAAAAGTGATAAAATTATACCCGAAGTAATTGTAACCGGCGCCCACCTGAGTCCCCTTTACGGCAACACCGTCCAGGAGATCGAAAAGGACGGGGTGCCCATTGCGGCCCGGGTGGATATCCTCAAATTCGGCCAAGGGCGGCGGGCCACCGCCGACACGGTGGCCTATGCCATGGAGCAGTTCGCGGCGCTGTTTGAGGACATGCGCCCCGACGGCTGTCTGGTGCTGGGGGACCGGTACGAGATCTTCGCCGTGGGGGCCGCGGCGGCCATGCTGGGTGTGCCCCTTATTCATATCAGCGGCGGGGACGTCACTTTGGGGGCTGCCGACGACTGGTACCGCCACTGTCTCACCAAGATGGCCTGTCTGCATTTCCCCTCCTGCGAGGAGTACGCCCGCCGGGTGATCCGCATGGGGGAAAACCCCGCCACGGTGTTTAATGTGGGCGGTCTGGGGGATGAAAACATCCGCAAGCTGCCCCTGATGGGCTTGGAAGAACTCAGCGAGAGCATCGGGTTTGATCTCACCGAGGGGCCCTATGCTTTGGTGACCTTCCATCCCGAGACCGCCGGCGGGGCAGCCCCCCTGGCCCAGATGGACCAGCTGCTGGCGGCCATGGAGGACACTCCCGGGGTGAAATGGCTCATCACCAAGGCCAACGCCGACGCCGGTGGCCAGGCCATCAACCGCCGCATCGACCAGTGGTGCGCCGGCCGCAGCGACGCCGTGGCCTTTGCCAGCCTGGGCGTGGTGCGGTATCTGTCGGCCATGCGCCGGGCGGCGGCAGTGGTGGGCAACTCTTCCTCGGGGGTGGTGGAGACACCCACCTTCGGGGTGCCCACCCTCAACATCGGCCAGCGGCAGGCAGGGCGGATCATCTGCCAGAACGTGCTCTGCTGCGAGGCAAACCGGGCCGACATCGCCGCTACGCTGCAAAAGGCCCTGAGTCCTGCGTTCCGGCAGCTGGCGGCGGCCACCGTCAGCCCCTACAACGGCGGGGACACCGCCCGCCGGATGGTCGAAGTGCTGGAACAGGAGATGTTCCGCCCCGGCTTTGGGGGACCAAAAGGATTCTACGACGGCCCGGCGGAATAACGGGCCGCATCCATAAAACAGGAGGCATTGTGTATGAATATCCTCATTGTGGGGCTGGGCAGCATGGGAAAGCGCCGGGCCCGGCTGCTGAAAGGCATCGACCCCTCCGTCCAGCTGTGGGGTGTGGACAACACCGAGTTCCGCCGCGCCGAGGCCGCGGGGCTGGGCATCACCGCCTATTCCTCCATCAAGGAGGCCTGCGAGGACCAGCAGTTTGACGCGGCCCTGGTCTGCACCGCGCCCCTCACCCACCACATCATCATCCGCCAGCTGCTGAATGCCGGGCTGCCGGTGTTCACCGAGCTGAACCTGGTCAGCGACGGCTACCAGGAGCTGATAGAGCTGGCCAAGGAGAAAAATCTGCCCCTTTTCCTCTCCTCCACCATGCTTTACCGCCGGGAGACCCAGTATATCCGCCAGCAGGTGGCGCCTCTGGCCGGCAAGGTGAACTACATCTACCACATCGGCCAGTATCTGCCCGATTGGCACCCCTGGGAGAACTACCGCAACTTCTTTGTGGGCAACCGGCGCACCGGCGGCGTGCGGGAGATCTTCGGCATCGAGCTGCCCTGGCTGCTGGATGCCTTTGGCCCGGTGAAAAGCTGGCATGTGGAAAAGGACAAGATCAGCGATCTGGAGATCGACTACGAGGACAGCGTCTTTGTCTCTCTGCGCCACGAAAACGGCGCCAAGGGCATTCTGGCGGTGGACGTGGTGAGCCCCAAAGCCGTGCGCAATTTCGAGGCCTTCGGCGAGGGCGTGCACCTGTTCTGGGAGGGCAACCCCAAGGCCCTCTACCGCTACGACGCCGACAAAAAGGACAAGGTGCCGGTGGACACCTACGCCAGCTTCGAGCACGACCCCCGCTATTCCGACAACATCGTGGAAAACGCCTATGTGGACGAGCTGACCAACTTTTTGGGAGTTCTGCGGGGCACCGAGCAGCCCCGGTACAGCTTTGAAAAGGACCTGGAGGCTATCCGGCTGATGGACGCCATCGAGGAGGCATGAGTATGCGGGCTTTGTTTGTGGGTCTGGGCAGTATCGGCACCCGGCATCTGAAAAACCTCACCGCCCTTTGCAAAGAGAAAAATATCCCCCTGGAAGCCTACGCCTTGCGGTCCTCGGCCCGGGAACTGCCCGCCGAGACCGCCGCTCTGCTGGCGGGGCAGTTCACCGAGCTGCCCCAAGGGGAAAAATGGGATCTGGCCTTCATCACCAATCCCACCCATCTCCACGCCCTTTCTTTGGGCCAGCTGGCCGGCCGGGTGGACAGCTTTTTCATCGAAAAGCCCATCTTTGAGGCCACCGGCTACGACCTGGAAGCCCTGGGTCTGGACCAGGGGCAAAAGGCCTATGTGGCCGCCCCCATGCGCTGGTGCGGGGCATTTCTGGCCCTGAAAGACCAGATGGCCCGGCTGCGGCCCTATTCCGCCCGGGTGATCTGCTCCTCCTATCTGCCCGACTGGCGGCCCAATGTGGACTACCGGCAGGTCTATTCCGCCCACCGGGACATGGGAGGCGGGGTGACCATCGATCTGATCCACGAGTGGGATTATCTGGTGGATCTGTTCGGCGCGCCTCTGGAAAGCTATAATTTCAAGGGCACCTATTCCGAGCTGGAGATCGACTCCGACGATCTGTCGGTGTATATCGCCCGGTATCCCACCTTGCTGGTGGAGGTGCATCTGGACTACTTCGGCCGCAGCTACCGGCGCAGCATCGAGCTGTTCTGCAAGGACGGCACCGTCACGGCGGATTTCGGGGCGGGGACCGTCACGTTGGAGGACGGCCGGGTCATTGACTGCGCCGAGCCGGTAAACCGCCGGTACGAGCGGGAGATGGAATATTTTGTCAATTACAGCCTGCAGGGCACCGGCGAGAGCATCAATCCGCCGGCCCAGGCGCTGCAGGTGCTGAAACTTACTTTGGGGGAAATGTGAGATGAAACGTGTACTGATCACCATCTGCGGCCGGGCGGGCAGCAAGGGATTCCGGAACAAAAACCTCAAGACCTTCTGCGAAAAGCCCCTGGTCTACTACACTCTGTCGGCGGCTTTTCTGTTCAAGGCGGCCCGGCCCGACGTGGCGGTGGATGTCTGCCTGAATACCGATTCCGAGCTGCTGGTGGAGCTGGTGAAAGCCAAGTATCCCGAGGTGACCTATATTCCCCGGCAGGCGGACCTGTGCGGGGATACGGTGCCCAAAATGGCGGTATTCCAGAACAGCCTGGCCGAGATGGAGAAAAAGACCGGCCGCCGCTACGACTATGTGATGGACCTGGACATCACCAGCCCCCTGCGCACCGAGAAGGACGTGGAAAACGCCTTTGACAAAAAGGATTCCCGCCCCGACCTGGACCTGGTGTTCTCGGTGACCGAGGCCCGCCGCAACCCCTATTTCAATATGGTCAAGCTGGTGGGGGACCATGTGGAAAAGGTCATCCCCAGTCCCTACACCGCCCGGCAGCAGGCGCCGGCCATCTTTGATCTCAACGCCAGCATCTATGTGTTCCGCCGGGATTTTCTGGCAAATAACCGCACCGGTATTCTGTGGGACGGCAAGATCGGCATTTCCGAGATGATGGATACCGGCATCCTGGACATCGACTCCGAGGAGGATTTCCGGCTGATGGAGGTCATCGCCCGGCATCTGTACGAGAATTATCCCGATTTTGCAGCGGTGCGGGCTGGCATCCGCTGATTTGAAGGAGGCGGCGGTATGACCAGCCAGCAGATCCAGCTGAAGATCGAATATTACCTGAAAAACGCCGACCGGGGCCTGCTGGACAAGGTGCCCCTGCCGGGCGGGCGGATGCGGCTGCTGGCAGCCAACCCCGAAAGCTACCTGTGCAACTACGCCGTGGCCGAGCAGTGGCTGGACATCGACGAGACCATCGAGGCCGCCGAAGAGGAATTTGCCGGCCGGGGCGTTTCCCCCTGCCGGTTTTACGGCGCCCCCGACAGCCTTTCCCTGGATATGCTGCGGCCGGCCTTTGCCCGCCACGGCTACGCGGTGAAGGAGCTGCGGGGAGTGCGGATGCTGGCTCTGGCCGGTCCGGTGCGCCAGGTGCGGGACGACGGCTACGAATACAGCTGGCAAAGCGGACCGCTGGACGAGGAGGAGCAGCAGTTTCTGCTGCCCACCGCCGGCAACTGGGGGCTGGGACATATCCGCCGGCAGCTGCGCCGGGGTATGGGGCGGCTGCTGTTTGCCCGCCGAGAGGGGAAGCTGGCGGCCTGCCTGCTGGTCACCCAGTCGGGGGACACGGTGATGCTCAGCGATTTTTACAGTCCTCTGGACTGGCAGAACCCGCCCCTGGCCGAGAGCATGGTGTCGGCGGCGGTGGACGGCGCCTGGAAAAACCAGGCGGCGCTGGTGTTTGTACAGACGGTGGGGCAGGGGCCTTTTGCCCTCTACCGCCGCATGGGCTTTGAGCCGGTGGAGATGCCGCCGGTGTGGTGGGCGGTGAAAGGAACGCTGCCTGTCTGGCTGGCCCGGGAAGAGTAGGGAAAGGAGCAAAACAGATGGAAGATCCCCAGAAGGTACTGGAGCTGACGGTGCAGGCCGGTCAGCTGCTGCTGGAAAACGGAGCCGAGGTGTTCCGGGTGCAGCAGACCATGGAGATCATGGCAGCGGCCTATGGCGAGACGGAATTCCATGTGTATGTGCTCACCAACGGCATTTTCGCCAGCCTGGGCCGGGACGGCCGGCAGCATATGGCCCGGGTGGGCCATGTGCCCCAGTCCAGTGTTCATCTGGGCCGGGTGGACGCGGTGAATACCCTGTCCCGGCAGATCGCGGCGGGGCAGGTGCCTTTGGAAGAGGCCATGGCCCGGATCGAGCAAATCCGGGCCATCCCGGTGCTGCCCCTGTGGCAGCAGGTGCTGGCCTGCGGCGCGGGAACCGGCTTTTTTGCCATTCTGTTCGGCGGCGGCTGGCGGGAATTCGGCTGTGCCTTTGTGGCCGGCATTCTGCTGCAGCTGTTTCTCTGGCAGGCCGAAGGGCGGCGTCTCAACAAGATCATCACCCGTCTGCTGGGGGCGGCTCTGGTCACGGCGGTGGCAGCGCTGGGGGTATGGCTGGGATTCAGCCGGGACGTGGACCGCATCATCATCGGCAGCATCATGCCCCTGGTGCCAGGAATCGCCCTCACCATGGCCGTCCGGGACTTTTTCAATTCCGATTATCTCTCCGGCACCATCCGGATCATGGACGCTCTGATCATTGGGCTGTCCATCGCGGCCGGAGTAGGCGTGGTGCTGGCCTTTGGGGCCGTTGCGTTGGGGGTGAGCCTGTGACCGTTTGGGAATATCTCTATCAGTTCTGCATCGCCTTTTGCGGGACCATGGCTTTTGCGGTGCTGTTTTTTGTGCCGGCGCGGCAATACCTGGCCTGCGGGCTCACCGGCGCGGCGGGGTGGCTGGTATACACCTGGATGATGCAGCTGCAGCCCTCCACGGTGGTGGCCAGTCTGGTGGCGGTGCTGCCCCTCACGGCTCTGGCCCGGCTGTTTTCCACCCGGCGCAAAGCGCCCATCACCTTGTTTTTGCTCTGCGGCATCTTTCCTCTGGTGCCGGGAGCCGGCATCTACTACACCGCCTATTACTTCATCACCGGCCAGACCGCTCTGATGGGGGAGAAGGGGGCGGAAACCATCAAGATCGCCGGGGCTCTGGCTCTGGGGATGGTGTTGGTACTGAGCCTGCCCGGGGGATTGTTTCAGCCGATTTTCCGCCGCCAGAGTGCCAAAGACGACTGAAGCCGGCAAAAAAGAAAGATTTTTTTCGATACCGGGCAAAAAACGCTTGACAAAAAGGATTTGCTCGATTATAATATAGAAGCTATCCAATGGCCCGTTGGTCAAGCGGTCAAGACGACGGCCTCTCACGCCGTAAACGGGAGTTCGATTCTCCCACGGGTCACCATATATGCACTTCTAGCTCAGTTGGTAGAGCAGCTGACTCTTAATCAGCGGGCCCAGGGTTCGAGTCCCTGGAAGTGCACCAATAAAAAGCAGGACGAAACGCTCGGTGGTCGTAAAACAGTAATATGTGAATTTCTTGGAACAGGCATGATTTCGGTCATGCCTGTTTCGCTTTTATAAGTTCATCCACGGGAATATAGCCAACAAGGTCATATTCGATATGTACCCTCTGTTTGCGTTTACCGCTGGACTTGTCCGGTGCCTCCACATAAACCGCCTTTACAAGCTCTCTGAGAGCATATGGCGTAAGTTCTGTGATGTCGGTGTATCTGCGTGCCCGCTGAATAAACTGTTCAAGGTCTTCTATCT
>DXDW01000028.1 GCA_019115305.1 Candidatus Anaerofilum excrementigallinarum | reverse complement strand
CCCTGGACGGCGCCAACGTGGAGATCGCCCAGGCCGCCGGCATGGAGAACGAGGTCATCTTCGGTATGCTCACCGAGGAGGTCAACCGGCTCAAGCAGCTGGGCTACCATCCCTCCAGCTTCCTCAACACCGACAATGTGGCCCAGGAAGTGCTGAACTTCCTGGAAAAGGGCTTCGGCGGCGAGAGCTTCCACGAGATCGTCAACAACCTGCGGGGCAGCGATCCCTACATGGTCATGGCCGATTTCCGCTCCTACCGGGAGGCCCAGGCCAAGGTCTGCAGCCTGTATCAGGACCGCGAGACCTGGAACCGCATGAGCCTGATGAACATCGCCAACAGCGGCATCTTCTCTGCCGATCGCGCCGTGCAGGAGTATGCACGGGACATCTGGCATACCAGCCCTGTGCGCTGATCCGGTTTTTTGCTCGTCTTTGCTGCGCAGGGAATTTTCCCTGCGCAGTTTTTTCTGGTTTACTATAAGGCTTCGGCAGGACGGGGCGCAGCTTGTCCCGGGGGCTTTTCCCCTGTGCCGCCCGCCCCGAAGCGCCGGCTGACCCTCAGCCGGTTTGGAACAGGAGGAATCTCTGGTGGAACAGCCCAAATTCTATAACAGCCAGTTTACCGGCTGCAAAACCCCCTTCGGCGCCCTGCGGCAGGGCCAGCCGGTGCGCATCAACCTGTTTGTCCCCCAGGAAATGGGGGTGCAGGAGCCCCGTCTGCGCCTTTGGCGGGATGCCCACGAGCCCCGGTACTACACCATGGAGAAGATCGAGCCCCTCAACGGCTCCGATCGGTTCACGGTGGAGTTCAGTCTGCCTTTCACCGGGCTTTACTTCTACTATTTTGATCTGTGGAAGGACTACGCCAAGGTGTTCCGGGACAGCGACGGCAACGGCTACCTCTCCCGGGAGGACGGCCCCGCCTGGCAGCTGACGGTATACGACCAGGATTTTACCACCCCGGCTTTTCTCCGGGGCGGTGTGCTGTACCAGATCTTCCCCGACCGCTTTTACGAGGGCGTGAAAAACAAGCCCCTGCCCTACGCCGACCGCATCTACCGGGCCAACAAGACCCACGAGCCCTACTTCTGGCCCAACGAGAGCAAGGAAGGCTACCTGAACATGGACTATTTCGGGGGCGATTTGGAGGGCGTGCGCCAGAAGCTGCCCTACCTCAAGGAACTGGGCGTCACCTGCATCTACTTCAACCCCATCTTTGAGGCCCACGCCAACCACCGGTACAACACCGCCGACTACCGCAAGATCGACCCCTTCTTGGGCACCAACGAGGACTTCGCCAAGCTCTGCGCCGAGGCCAAGGAGGCGGGCATTGCCATTATTCTGGACGGCGTGTTCAGCCATACAGGTTCCGACAGTCTCTATTTCAACAAGGAAAGCCGCTACGGCAGCGGCGGGGCCTACCGCGACCCCAACAGCCCCTACCGCAGCTGGTACGACTTTTCCCCCAACTACGCCTGCGGCTACCGCAGCTGGTGGGGCTTTGACACTTTGCCCGAGGTGAACGAAAACGACCCCTCCTACCGGGAATTCATCTGCGGCGAGGGGGGCGTCATCGACTACTGGATGTCCATGGGTGCTTCGGGCTTCCGGCTGGACGTGGCCGACGAGCTGCCCGACGACTTCATCGAGGACATCCGCAAGGCGGTGAAGCGCCACGGCCAGGACAAATACCTGCTGGGCGAGGTATGGGAGGACGCCACCAACAAATGGAGCTACGGCGTGCGCCGTACCTATCTGCTGGGCCAGGGCCTGGACGCGGTGATGAACTACCCCTTCCGCAACGCGGTGCTGAATTTCGTCAAGGGCGCCTCGGGCCAGGAAACCGCCGCCCAGATCATGTCCATCTGCGAAAACTACCCCGCCCCCGCTCTGCACACTCTGATGAACTTCATCTCTACCCACGACACCGAGCGGGCCATCACCTACCTGGCCGGGGAGAGCAGCGAGGGCCACGACCGCTACTGGCAGAGCGGCCGGCGGCTGAATATGCAGCAATACGAATACGGCATCGTGCTGCTGCGCATGGCCTACGCCATGATCTTCACCTTGCCGGGGGTTCCCTGCATCTACTACGGCGACGAGGTTGCCATGCAGGGCTACCGCGACCCCTTTAACCGGGGCTATTTCGACTGGGATTCCAAGGAGGAGCGGGTGCGCTCCATTCTGCGCAAGCTGGCCCAGCTGCGCCGCAGCAGCGACGCCTTTGCCGAGGGCAGCCTGGAAATGCTGGAGGTGCAGCAGGATTTCCTGCACTACCGCCGCACCGGCCCCACCGAGGTAGCCGATGTGTTCATCAACCGGTCGGCCCATTCCCGGCTGTGCCAGGTGCAGGGCAAATACCTGGAGGTCAACCCCATGGGCTTTGCCATCGTCACCAACGACTGGTAATCGTTTTTCCAATTTTGTGCGCTTGTCCGCCCTTTTTGGCGGGCAGGCGCCTTTTTTATTGGATATTTCGCCGGATTTTTTGCAGTTGATTTGTGCATTTCAATATTTTTTTTGGCAAAGTATTGACCGCGGCACTGTTTTGTGCTTCAATGAAGGCAGAAACCACAAAGGGAGGGCTGCATCCATGAGCGTGTGCGACAATCTCAAGCGCGGCACGGTGGAGCTGGTGCTGCTCAGCCTGCTGCAGGGGCAGGACATGTACGGCTACCAGCTTTCGCAGGAAATGGCACTGCGCAGCAAGGGCAGGTTTACCCTGCAGGAGGGGTCTCTGTATCCCATCCTGTATCGCCTGTCCGACAAGGGTTATCTTTCCGAGCGCAAGGAGCTGGTCAACCGGCGGCGGACCAGGGTGTACTATCACCTGGAGCCGGAGGGCGAAGCGTATCTGGCTCAGATCCGCAAGGAATATTTCGATATCAACCGAGGTATTCTGGACCTGCTGCGGAGCAGTGAAGGAGGGCTGAAAGAGGATGAAATCTTATGAGCAAAACCCGGCGGCGCGGGAATACTTCCGCCAGGTGCGCCAGGGGCTGGTGTGTTCCCCCTCGGTGCGGCGCAGGGCTGTGGAGGCCCTGGAGATAGGCGTGGAGGAATTTCTGGAGCAGAACCCCCATGCCACCTTCGGGCAGCTGTGCCAGCAGTTCGGTTCCCCCACCGAAATCGCCGACCAGGCCCTGGCCGATCTTTCCCCCGCCGAACTGCGGCGGTATGTCCGGCGGCTGCATACCCTGAAATCCATTTTACTATTGTTTATCACGGCGCTGTGCTGCTGGGGACTGTTTACCCTGTTTCTTCCCTGGGTGGTGGAAATGGTCACCGACAGCACCGCCATTGAAATGAGCGAGGTGTTTGATATGTCAGTGAGTACCATTGTATGGCTTGTTCTGTGCGTGCTCTTTGTGGCGGTGGAGATCGCCACCGTGGGGCTGGTATCCATCTGGTTTGCAGCGGGCGCTCTGGTTGCTCTGCTGGTATCGGTGGTGATGGACTCGGTGCTGGTGCAGATGGCGGTGTTTGTGGCGGTTTCGCTGCTCACTTTGCTGTTTACCCGGCCGCTGGTGAGCAAATACGTCACCCCCCGCCAGCAGCCCACCAACTCGGAGCTGAACGTGGGCAAAAAGGCCCAGGTGATCCGCACCATTACCCCCAATTCCCCCGGCCGGGTGCGGCTGGAAGGTGTGGACTGGGCAGCCCGGTCTGCCGAAACCATTGCGGAAGGAAGCTGGTGCATCGTGACGGCTGTGGAAAGCGCGACTCTGGAGGTCGTGCCGGAACACACCGCTGTGCCGGTTTAAATATCCTTATAAAGCCAATTTGAGGAGGTATCGTTTATGTTCGGTTATATCCTGTTGGGCATCTTCATCGTCGCCCTGGTGATCGTCATCGCCAACATCGCCATCGTACCCCAGGCCACGTCTTATGTGGTGGAGCGGCTGGGTATCTATTACAAAACCTGGGACGCCGGTTTCCACTGGAAGGTTCCCTTCATCGACCGCGTAGTGAAAAAGGTGAGCCTGAAGGAGCAGGTGGTGGACTTCAAGCCCCAGCCTGTGATCACCCGCGACAACGTCACCATGCAGATTGACACCGTGGTCTTCTTCCAGATCACCGACGCCAAGCTGTACACCTACGGCGTGGAGCGTCCCCTGTCCGCCATTGAAAACCTCACCGCCACCACCCTGCGCAACATCATCGGCGAGCTGGAGCTGGATCACACCCTCACCAGCCGCGACGTGATCAACACCAAGATCACCTCCATCCTGGACGAAGCCACCGACAAGTGGGGCATCAAGGTCAACCGGGTTGAGGTGAAGAACATCATCCCGCCGGCCGAGATCCAGGACGCCATGGAGAAGCAGATGAAGGCCGAGCGTCAGCGCCGGGAAGCCATCCTGCGGGCCGAAGGCGAAAAGCGCAGCTCCATTCTGGTGGCCGAAGGCGAAAAGGAAAGCGCCATCCTGCGGGCCGACGCCGTGCGCGAGCAGCGCATCCGGGAAGCTCAGGGTGAAGCCCAGGCTATCCGCGAGGTGCAGCAGGCTCTGGCCGACTCCATCCGGCTGCTGAACGAGGCCGCCCCCAACAACCAGGTGCTGGCCCTCAAGAGCCTGGAAGCCCTGGCCAAGGTGGCCGACGGCAAGGCTACCAAGCTGATCATCCCCAGCGATATGCAGAACCTGGCCGGCACTGTGGCCTCCATCAAGGAGCTTATCAGCGACGCCAAGTAAACCAGTCGTATACATTTTCAAGAATCATTTTAAATAGCTATACTTCTTGTATATACGATATACAAAACTTTCCGCCCGCTTTGGCCTTGCCCAAGGCGGGCTTTTCTTTGTCCGGAGGTAAAAGCAGCCTTTGCCGTAACAAACACAGGGTCCATTTGCAAACCTGGCCCGCAATTTAACGGCCATTCCCTGCCCCGGAGACCCCGCAGCCCCTTTTTTATGCCAGGAAAAATATGGTATACTGGTTATAACAAGCGCCGCCGGCAGGGCGGCGGTTTTTACTGCACAAGGGGAGGAAGACCATGTCTAAAAACACCTGGAAAGACAAGCTGCAGCTGGCAGGGGTGGGCCTGCTGGCGGTGGTCTGCGCCGCGGCGGCCATTGTGTTTAAACTTTCCGGAGAAAATATGCGGGCGGCACTGTTTGCGGTGTGCACCATAGGCTGGGGATATCTCTGCCTGCGCTATTACCGATACGGGAGGAAAGAAAAATGATCGACACACAGGCTTTATTCCCCCAGCTGCACGGCGGCGAGATCTACGATCCCGGTGACGAGGCCATGATCCAGGCCCAGCTGGAATGCCAGCAGCTTTTGTACCAATACAACGCCACCCGCCCCGACCAGGGCCCTCTGCGCCGGCAGCTGCTGGAACAGATGCTGGCCGAAGCGGGAGAAAACTGCTGGGTGGAGCCCCCCATGCACGCCAACTGGGGCGGCCGGCACCTCCATCTGGGGGACTGGGTCTACATCAACTCGGGTCTCACCGCCGTGGACGACACCCATATCTATATCGGGGAACACACCATGATCGGCCCCAACGTCACTCTGGCTTCGGCCGCCCATCCCCTCTCCCCCGCCATGCGGGAAAAGGGCCTGCAATACAACCAGCCCATACATATCGGCCGCAACTGCTGGATCGGCGCAGGGGTCATTTTGCTGCCGGGTGTATCGGTGGGCGATAATTCGGTGATCGGCGCCGGCAGCGTGGTGACCAAGGATATCCCCGCCAATGTGGTGGCCGTGGGGGGCCCCTGCCGGGTACTGCATCCCATCCAGCCGGAATAAATTCGGTGTCTTTTTCACCGCCGGGCGCATATACTGCTGTTGCCCCCTGTGGGGCGAAGCAGTGCGCCGGGCGGCCTTTTTTATTTCCGGGGCAAAATTTTTTCTCTGCCCTTGACGAATGCTTACTGATACGCTATACTGATTATGTCAAACGATAGTTAGTATCAAATAGCTGTTTTTGCCAAAAAGGAGAATTTGCAATGGAAACCCGCAATACCATTCAGAAACAAACGATCCTGCAGGCAGTAAAACAACTGGCAAACCATCCCACTGCCGAACAGGTATACGAGCAGGTCGTCCAGCGGCTGCCCAACATCAGCCGGGCCACGGTGTACCGCAACCTGTCCTCCATGGCCGAACGCGGCATGCTGCGGCGCATCGGCGTACCGGGAGGCGCCGACCACTACGACCACACCCTGGAGGATCATCACCATATCCTGTGCAGCGAATGCGGCGCTTTGGAAGATATCTGGATGGAGCTTCCCACCCAGCACTTGCAGCAGGTGGCCCAGAGTCAGAGCCAGTTTGCCATCGAGGGCTGCCAGCTGGTATTTTACGGGCGGTGCCCCGCCTGCCAGACCAAATCGGAAGACGCGGAAATTCCGCACTTACACTAAAATCATACAGCGAAAGGAAAATGGAAACTATGGAACTGAAAGGCAGCAAGACCGAACAGAATCTCTGGACCGCTTTTGCCGGCGAGAGCCAGGCCCGCAACAAATACACCTACTACGCCTCCGCCGCCAAGAAGGAAGGCTACAACCAGATCGCCTCTATCTTTGAGGAGACCGCCAACAACGAGAAGGAGCACGCCAAGATCTGGTTCAAGCTGCTCCATGGCGGTTCCATCCCCAAGACCGAGGCCAACCTGGCCGACGCCGCTGCCGGCGAGAACTACGAGTGGACCGACATGTACGCCGGTTTCGCCCAGACTGCCCGGGAAGAGGGCTTTGATCAGATCGCCTTCCTGTTCGAGAAGGTAGGCGCCATCGAGAAGGAGCACGAGGAGCGCTACCGCACTCTGGCCGAATCCATCGCCCAGGGCACCGTTTTCGCCCGCCAGACCGAGCAGGTGTGGATCTGCACCAACTGCGGCCACATCCACATCGGCAAAACCGCTCCCGAGGTCTGCCCCGTCTGCGCTCATCCCCAGGGTTACTTCGTGCTGCGGGCCCAGAACTATTGATTTTTTCTCTGTATCGCCACAGGCGGCCCTTCGGGGCCGCTTTTTTCCGTATTTTGGCCCGGCCGGGGACTTGCGCCGCCGGGCCGGAACCGGTATACTAATCCTTGTATTTCTGCGGCCGGGTCTGCCGCTTTTTTCCCCAATCGTCAACAGGAGGACACGGATGGAGCATCTTATCCATATTTTTTCCCATGCCATCGAGGATACCCTCACCATGGTACCCTTTTTGTTTCTGGCCTATCTGGCCATTGAATGGATCGAACACCACCACAGCGAGCGCATCGAGGGTGCGCTGTCCCAGGGCGGGCGCTGGGGCTTTGTGCCGGCGGCGGTGCTGGGCTGTGTGCCCCAGTGCGGCTTTTCGGCCATGGCCGCCAACCTCTACGCCAGCCGGGTGATCACTCTGGGCACCTTGCTGTCGGTGTTCCTGGTCACCAGCGACGAGGCGGTGCCCCTGCTGCTGGCTGTGCCGGACAAATGGCCCCAGCTGCTGGCCCTGCTGGGGGTAAAGCTGGCCATCGGCATTCTGGCCGGTTTCGTCATCGACTTTGTGCTGCGGGGACTGCTGCCCGCCAGCCTGGCCGGCGGTTATACCGGCCGGGCCGCCGACTGCGACTGCCACGAACATGTGGAGGAGGACTCGGTGCTGGTGGCTACCCTCAAGCACTCGCTGCACATCATCCTGTTCATCTTCCTGTTCAACCTGGTCATGGGTGCCGCCGTGGAATGGGTGGGCGAGGACGCCATCTCTGCCTTTGTGGTGGGGGTGGGCTGGCTGCAGCCCTTCGCCGCCGGTCTGGTGGGGCTCATCCCCAACTGCGCCGCCAGTGTGCTGCTGACCCAGCTGTACCTCTCGGGCAGCCTGAGTTTCGGGGCCGTGGTGGCCGGTCTGTGTACCGGCGCCGGCGTGGGTCTGGCGGTGCTGTTCCGGGCCAACAAAAGCTGGAAGCAGAACCTCTTTATCACCGGCCTGCTCTACTGCATCGGCGTGGCCGCCGGCCTGCTTCTCACTCTGCTGGGCTTTTAAATCATCCCAACAACAAAAAAGGGCGCGGGAAACCAAGACGGTTTCCCGCGCCCTTTGCTTTTTTCAGGTATTTACCGCGCCGGGTTCAGCGCCAGCTGCGCCCGCTCCAGATCCTCTTTGGCCACATAGATGGTGTACTCGTAGGCCATGGCCATATTCTCCCCAAAGCTGCCGGTGCGCGCCCGGCTGCCTGCCAGCATGGCTTGGCCGTTTTTGCGGTCCACCACCCGCACCTTGTAGGGGATACCGGCGGCGTCCAGCACCGCCCGTGCCTGGGCTTGCTGGGCCATGTCGTAGGTGGTGAGCAGCTCCCGGCGGTTGAAAATGGTGATCACAGGCATCTCTCCTTTTGCATTTTGTCCCGTAAAAGGGGCCCGCCGGGCCGCTTTGGGAAAAGCGGCCCGGCGGAAAAGAGGGGGATAAAGAGGGGGGAAATCAGCCGCGCAGACGGCCGATATAGTCACAGATCAGGTCGATGGATTTCTCCACGCCCAGGGTGCCGGAGTTCAGGCACAGGTCATAGTTGCCCATGTTGCCCCACTCCCGGTCGGTGCTGAAGTTGTAGTAGCTGGCCCGGCTCTTGTCGGTTTTGCGGATCAGCACATTGGCGGCGTCCTCCCGCAGATTGTACAGGCGGGAAATACGCTGGCAGCGCTTATCCATATCGGAATAGATAAAGATGGAAACCAGGCCGGGATGATCCCGCAGGATGTAGTCGGCGCAGCGGCCGATGATCACACAGGGACCCGCAGCAGCAAATTTTTCGATGGTGGCCGCCTGCCAGCGGAACAGCTTGTCGCTGGTGGGCACCGCATCGTCCATGGCGGCGTAGAACACCGGGTTGGCATAGCCAGCGCCCATGGACAGATTGTACAGTAAGCTGGGAGTTCGCTTTTCATCCATGCTTTCAAAGATTTCCTGCACAATGCCGCTGTCCTTGGCGGACTGTGCCAAGATCTCCTTGTCGTAGAAGGCGATGCCCAGCTTTTCTGCAACGCCTTTTCCGATTTCCCGGCCGCCCGAACCGAACTGCCGTCCGATGGAAATTACCAGATTGTTCGCCATATACATCGCCCCTTTACTCTTTGGTGAAGCGAACCTTCGCTTTCTGATTTCATTATACTATCATTCCTACAAAAAAACAATAGAATTGTGGACTTTTTATAAGCAAAAAACCGGTTCTATTTATAAATATTCCCTAAAAAAGGCCGCCGGCAAAATGCGTCCGGCGGCCCTTATATGGAGGGAGAAAACAGGGTTTACTGGCGGGCAAACTGCTTGGGCATGGCCTTCATCAGCAGCACGGCGCCCACCACGGTGAGGATGGTTTCGGGCAGCATGTAGGTGCCGTTGTAGATCAGGCTGTACAGCCAGACAGGCAGGTTCACCGCCCAGTCGTAGGAGTCCTTATAGCTGCCCCACAGCAGCCAGCCGGACAAAAAGCTGCAGATAAACCGCAGAAAGCACACCCCGAAGGTGCCCACGGCCACGCCCACCAGCCGGTTGCCGAAGGGCTTGGCAAAGGCGTAGGCCAGACCCAGAGCGGTGAAGGCCAGCAGGTAGTCCAGCAGGATGCAGCCGATCTGGCTCCAGATGGTGGCGCAGTAGGTCAGGTTGCTCAGGCCCAGCAGCAGCTGCAGCACGCTGTGTACAAAAGCCGTAAACACACCCCACTTGGTGCCGTGACGGAAGGCCATCAGCACCAGAGGCAGCATGCTCAGCAAAGTGACGGTGCCGCCGTAGGGCATGCTGAACAGGGGGATCATGCTCAGGATGGTGGACAGGGCGATCATCATGGCGCCCTCTACCAGGATACGGGTTTTGGAAAACTGGGTGGTCATACAAAAAACTCCTCGCTTGCGATTAGTACATAAAAACAAAGAAAGCGCCTGTGGATGCAACGCAAACACAGGCGCGGAAATTCCGCATATTCCTCAAACTCCCTACGCCGGCATTACCCGGATCAGGTTCAAGGTGACCTGGGGCTGCAATTCGCCCCAATCTCAGCCGGAAATGCTTCCAGCGCCCCTGTTTTTATGTCCGTGGATTATTATAGGCCCCTCCCCCGGCTTTGTCAAGAGCCGCCCGGGGCAGTCACAGCACCTGCTTGCACAGGTCGGCCATCTGGCAGCCGGCGCAGTTGGGCTTGCGGGCGTCGCAGACCGCCCGGCCGTGCATCACCAGACGGTGGCAGAAGTCGCTGCCCTCCTCGGGGGGAACGATCTTCCACAGGGCCATCTCCACCCGGCGGGGGTCCTTGATGCCGTCCACCAGGCCCATGCGGTTGACCAGCCGGATGCAGTGGGTGTCGGTGACGATGGCCGGCTTGCCGAACACATCTCCCATGATCAGATTGGCGCTCTTGCGGCCCACTCCCGGCAGCGCCAGCAGGGCGTCGAAATCGTCGGGCACCTTGCCGTCGTATTCATCCCGCAGAATCCGCATACAGGCGCTGATGTCCCGGGCCTTGCTGCGGCCCAGGCCGCAGGGCTTGACGATGGCCTCGATCTCTTCGGGGGTGGCCTCGGCCAAAGCCTGCACACTGGGATATTTGGCAAACAGTTCCTCGGTGACCACATTCACCCTGGCGTCGGTGCACTGGGCCGCCAGCCGCACCCCCACCAGCAGCTGCCAGGCCTTTTCATAGTCCAAAGTGCACTCTGCCAGAGGATACATTTCTTTCAGCCGCTGGATAATGGCCAGCGCCCGCTGCTTTTTGGTCATATCTTGTCCTGCCTTCTTCCATGTTTTGGGTATTTGTCCTTGTGGCTTTTCTTTATGATACCATATATCAATAACAAGAAAAAGCCCTTTTTCGCAAAAAGCGGCCCTAAGGCGGGGCGCGCCTTGCGGAAAGACCGGCCGGCGGTGTATAATAAAAGCAATCTCTGCGGGCCGCGTCAGGACGCCAAAAAGCGCCGCACAAAAAAGCTGCATAAACACCAGCACAAAAAAGGAGTGGGATATTTATGTTTCGGGATATGATGGACACCATCGGGTTTGTGGCCGGACAGGACCCCGAACTGGCCGCCGCCATGCAGGGCGAGCTGCAGCGCCAGCGGGATAACATCGAGCTGATCGCCTCGGAAAACATCGTCAGCCCCGCGGTAATGGCCGCCATGGGCAGCGTGCTCACCAACAAATACGCCGAGGGCTACCCCGGCAAGCGCTACTACGGCGGCTGCCAGTATGTGGATCAGGTGGAAAACCTGGCCATCCAGCGGGCCTGTAAGCTGTTCGGCGCCAAATATGCCAACGTACAGCCCCATTCCGGCGCCCAGGCCAATCTGGCCGTCTACTTTGCTCTGCTGGAAGTGGGCGACACCGTCATGGGCATGGATCTGTCCCAGGGCGGCCACCTCACCCACGGCAGTCCGGTGAACATGAGCGGCAAAAACTACCACTTTGTTTCCTACGGCGTCAACGAGCAGGGCTTTCTCGACTACGACGCTCTGGAAAAACAGGCCGCCGAAGTAAAGCCCAAGCTGCTGGTGGCCGGCGCTTCCGCCTACTGCCGCGCGCTGGACTTTGAACGTCTGGCCGCCATCGCCCACGGGGTGGGCGCCATGCTCATGGTGGATATGGCCCACATCGCCGGTCTTGTGGCCGGCGGCGTCCACCAGAACCCCGTGCCCTACGCCGACGTGGTGACCACCACCACCCACAAGACCCTCCGGGGTCCCCGGGGCGGCCTGATCCTCACCAACGACGAGGAACTGGCCAAAAAGATCAACAAGGCCATCTTCCCCGGCACCCAGGGCGGCCCGCTGGAGCACGTCATCGCCGCCAAGGCCGTCTGCTTCGGGGAGGCCCTGCGGCCCGACTTCGCCCAGTATGCCCGGCTTGTGGTGGAAAACGCCCAGGCCCTGGCTGCCCGGCTCACCGAGCGGGGTGTAAAACTGGTGAGCGGCGGCACCGACAATCACCTGATGCTCATTGACCTGTCCGATCTGGAGGTCACCGGCAAGCAGCTGGAGCACAATCTGGACGAAGTGCACATCACCGCCAACAAAAACACCGTTCCCGGTGAAAAGCGCAGCCCCTTCATCACCAGCGGCGTGCGCATCGGCACCCCTGCCGTCACCACCCGGGGCTTTGGTCCCGCCGAGATGAAGATCGTGGCCGACTGCATCGCCGACTGCATCTTTGACTTTGAGGGCAAAAAGGAGGACGTGGCCCGGCGTGTGGCTACCCTCACCTCCCTGTTCCCCCTGTACGAATAATTTTTTCTGTCTGCGCCTTGCGCGCTAGGAGGAAATCCGTCATGGCATTTTTTACACTGAAACTCAAAAGCCAGGCTCTGGCCTCCACCACCACCGTGCGCCTGTATTACCCCTGCGACCTGCCCGCCGAGGTGGGCAATGAGGTAAAAGGGGTCATCACTTTGCTCCACGGCTACACCAACGACGGGGACGACTGGGTGAATATGTCGGCCGCCCTTCGGTATGCCGCCGACAACGGCCTGGCGCTCATCATCCCCGACGCGGCCAACTCCTTTTACATGGACATGGCCGCCGGCCCCGCCTACTACACCTGGCTGACCCAGGAGATGCCCGCTTTGCTGAACAAGATGGTCAAGCTGCCCCAGGAGCGGGAAAAGAACGCCATCTGCGGACTGTCCATGGGGGGCTACGGCGCACTGCTGCTGGGGCTCAACCACCCCGACCGCTACTTCGCCTGCGCCAGCTTCTCCGGCGCGGTGGACCTGGCCATGATGCTGGAAGCCGCCCCCTACAACGCCCTGGTCCGGGCTTCCTTTGGCCCGGTGCTGGGCCCGGACCTGGTCCTGCCCGAGGACCGCAACCTTTACCGCCTGGCCGAAAGGGTGAGCCAGCTGCCCGCCGAGCAGCAGCCCCGCATCCTCTGCACCGCCGGTCGGCAGGACATCGAACCCTATTACATCTACAACCAGAACCTGCTGTTCAAGCACCACGCCGAAAGCCTGCCCCTGGACTACCATTATATGGAATGGGACGGCGTCCACGAGTGGAACTTCTGGGACCGCAGCCTGGTCCACGCCATCGACCTGTTCTTCAATCCCGGCTACGCGGCCAAAAAGCTGGGGGACTGGTCGGCCACCTGATCCCCCCGGAAGGAGATATCCATGAACCAGCCACTGGCCCAGCGCCTGCGCCCCCGCACTCTGGCCGAGGTGTGCGGCCAGCAGCATCTGCTGGCCCCCGGCAAGGTGTTCCGCACCGCCATTGAACAGGGCCGCATTCCCAACATGATCTTTTACGGCCCCTCGGGGGTGGGCAAAACCACGGTGGCCCGCATCATCGCCGAAAACAGCGGTATGCGGCTGCACAAGCTCAACGGCACCACCGCCTCCACCGGGGACATCAAAACAGTACTGGCCGACATCGGCACCTTCGGCACTGAAAAGGGCGTCCTGCTCTATCTGGACGAGATCCAGTATCTGAACAAAAAACAGCAGCAAAGCCTGCTGGAATGCATCGAGGAGGGCAGCGTTACCCTCATCGCCTCCACCACCGAAAACCCCGCCTTTTACATCTACAACGCCCTGCTCAGCCGCTGCACCGTCTTTGAATTCAAGGCGCTGCAGCCCGCGGACATCCACCAGGGACTGGAAAAAGCCCTGTCCCGGCTGGCCCAGGAGGACGGCATCCCTCTGGAGATGGACCCCGCCGGCCTGGACCTGCTGGCCCAAACCAGCGGCGGGGATATGCGCAAAGCCCTGGGCTGTCTGGACTTTGCGGCCAGCGCCGCGCCCCTGGAAAACGGCGCCCGCCGCATCACTTTGGAAATGGTGCAGCAGGTGACCCAGGCCATGGGGCCCCGGTATGACCGGGAGGGAGACGACCACTACGACATTCTGTCGGGCTTTCAGAAATCCATGCGGGGTTCCGACCCCGACGCCGCCCTGCACTATCTGGCCCGGCTGCTGGAGGCCGGAGACATGATCAGCGCCTGCCGGCGGCTGATGGTCTGCGCCTGTGAGGACGTGGGTCTGGCCTGGCCCCAGATCATCCCCATCGTCAAGGCGGCGGTGGACGCAGCCAATATGCTGGGTCTGCCGGAAGCCCGCATTCCTCTGGCCGACGCGGTGATCCTGGTGGCTACCGCCCCCAAATCCAACGGAGGCGAAGCGGCCATCGACGCCGCCACCGCCGATCTGCGCCGTGGCCGGGGCGGCCCCATCCCCCGCTGGCTGCAAAACAAGCACTTCGACGGGGAGGACGCCGCCGTGAAAGGCCAGTTCTACAAATACCCCCACGACTATCCCAACCACTGGGTGGCCCAGCAATACCTGCCCGACTCTTTGGCCGGGGCGGTCTACTACCGCTTCGGGGACAACAAAACCGAGCAGGCCGCCCGGGCCTACTGGGAAAAAATCAAAAAGGGCGGCTGACAAAAAGCCCCGCCGCCTTTTCCAATACCGCGGGAAATACTGCGAAAAATCCCGTGGGGAATACCGTGAGGAAGGAAAGAGAGGACTTTAACCATGGAAGAAAACAAACAGCCCCAGGCCGCCCAGCCGCAGAAGGTCAACGCCAATCTGCCGCTGCAGCAGGCCATCGACACCCTGCAGGCCGAGGACACCCCCGAAAACCGCAAAAAAATGCTGGGCATTGCCGCGGTTTCCCGGTATCTCGTGCCCGTCACTTTGACCCCTCCCCCGCCCCGGGACGAAGCAGGCCGGCCCATCGCCCAGCCCGATACCCAGATGGCCATTCAGCTGCTGACCAATAAGGAGGGCCAGAAATACTTTATGGGCTTCACCAGCCCCGAGCGTCTGGCCCAGTGGCCCCAGCGCCAGAAGGGCGATATCGTCATGCTCCCCTTCGACCAGTTCGCCAAGCTGCTGGGTGAGGAAAAATGCCCCGCCGAGGGCCTGGTCATCGACCCTTTCAGCAAAAATGTCACCATTCCCAAATCCCTGGTCCTTAACCTGCAGCAGGGCAAGGAGCGGCTGCGGAATATCCGGTCCATCACCAAAAACGACCGGGTGGTGATCGAGGACCCCACCAAATCCCCCGATGATCTCATCAACGCCCTCACCGCCGTCTGCAAAAAGAGCGCCGAGGTCAACGCAGCCTTTCTGCGGATGATGTACGTCAACGGCAAAAAGAACTATCTGCTGGTGCTGGATCTCAAGGAAGGGGACGAAGGCCGCAAACAAGTCCTGCAGCAGCTGCAGGAGGCCGCCAAGCCCCATCTGGGCAGCCTGGCCATGGGCGTGTCCCTGATCACCACCGATCTGGGCAAAAAGGGCGCCAAGGACGCCAAACCCTTCTACAAAAAAATGTTCTATAAGCTGCCCGACCTCACTTTGCCGGTCAGCTAATCCCCACCCCAATAAAAACAACCCCCGCCGCGCGGTATGCGCAGGCGGGGGCTGTTTTTATTGGGTCCAAAAGTTTTCGCCCGCCTTTTTCAAAAGGCGGCGGGGCTTGGGGCAGCGCCCCAAAAACTCATTCCCCGAAATCCTTGGCCGCTTCGGCCATCATCTGCCGGATGGGCAGCTGGTAGGGGCAGCGGGTCTCGCAGGCGCCGCACTGCACACAGGCAGAAGCCTTCACCGGCAAGGTGGCGTACCGCTCCCGGGCCCACCCCGCCAGACCGTACCGGCGCAGATATCCCTGGAACAAAAATACCGAGGGAATATTGATCCCCGCCGCACAGGGGGCACAGTAGTTGCAGCGGCGGCAGAAATTCTGCCCCAGCTCGGCCCGCACCTTCTCAAAAGCCGCCTTCTCCTCCTCGGTCAGAGACGAGGTATCCTCCGCCGCAGCCAGGTTCTGCTCCAGCTCCTTCACCTCCGCCATGCCGGGGATGGCCACCGTCACATTGTCGTTGGCCAGAATGTACCGCAGAGCCAGCCGGCCGTCCTCGATGGCGCCGCCGGCCAGGGGCTTCATGCAGATGAATCCCACATTCTTCTCCCGGCACCGGGCAATCAGCTCCTCGCCCTGGCTCTCCACAATGTTGTAGGGGAACATCACTGTCTCGATCTCGTCATATTCCAGGGCCTTTTCAAACACTGCCGCCGAGTGGGCCGTGATGCCGATATGCCCGATCTTGCCTTCCGCTTTCGCCTGGCGCAAAGCCTGGATGGCACCATTCTCCGAAAAGATGACGTCCAGCTCCTCCAGCTTGGGGTTGTGCAGCTGGTACAGATCGATGTAATCGGTGCGCAGATTGGCCAGACTGATCTCGATGTCCCGGGCCATGGATTCCTTGTCCCGGCTCATGGACTTGGTGGCCAGCACAAACTTGTCCCGGATACCCTCCAGGCCATAGCCCAGATACTCCTCGCTCACGGTGTAGCCCCGGGCCGTATCAATATAATTGACTCCTTTTTCCACCAGAGCCTGCATCAAGGCCCGGGTCCCCTCGGCGTCGATGCGCTGGATGGGGATTCCTCCAAAGCCGATGCGGGAGACCCGCAGGCCGGTTTTTCCCAGGATTCTGTATTCCATGTTCTTCGCTCTCCTTCTGCAACGCTTGTGTTTTTTCCCTTTGATTATACCCCCGGCTTTTGTGATTTTCAACCGCGTATGCTATAATAAAACAGCCGGCGCCGCGTCCAAAAAACGCTGCGCCGGCCGGGCCGATCAATACATATCCATCACTGTAATGCCGAAATAATACATCACCGAGCCCCGGTCAAAGCTGGCCTCCACCCGGTAAATATAGGTCCCGGCCACCGGCGGCGTGTAAATGCAGCCGTTTTTGTCCGGCTCCACCTCGGTGAACTCGTTGCTGTTCAGGGACACTGCACGGCTCACGGTAACGCTGATCGGGTCCCGGCTGAAATGCAGCTCCATCTCCATGCCGGGCAGCACGTTGGTGGTGAGAATATCGTCCTTTATATCGGTGATGCTGTAATTGTTCACCATCTTTTCCACGCTGGTCCAGAAATTCCACTGGTATTCGGCGGTACAGATGGAATCCTGGGAGATGGGCGAGCCGTTGCTTTCCACCGTCAGGATGGGAACCGCCGAGGTGGGACTTTTGGTGTCCAGGGCGTCCTTCAGCAGCAGGCTGATGCCTCCGGCGATGCAGACCAGCACCGCACCCAGCAAAATTTTGGCAAGATATGTTTTTGGCATTTTCATAGCTTTATCCCCAATTTTTTCGTATGGCCGGGCGTCCCGCGGGCCGTCCGCCTGCCCATATTATAGCATCTGCCCGCAAAAAAATCCATCCTTGGGCCCACGGCGGCCCTTTTCATCAGAAAGGTGTTGTGCCATGAAGCTTGTGATCCTGGAAAGTTACGCTCTGCGGGAAGGAGATCTGGACTGGTCCGGCCTGGCCGCACTGGCCGACGAGGTGGACTACTACCCCCGCACCCCGTATGACCAGATCGCCGCCCGCATCGGGGACGCGGAACTGGTGATCGTGAACAAATGCTGCATCGACGGCCCGGTGCTGGATGCCTGCCCCAACCTGCGGTGGGTGGGAGTCACCGCCACCGGCACCGACTCTCTGGACGTGGAAGCCTGCCGCCGCCGGGGTGTAGCCGTCTGCAATGTGCCCGGCTACTCCACCCCCAGCGTGGCCCAGCTGGCCGTGACCTTGCTGCTGGCCGGCTGCCAGCGGCTGCGGGATTACGACCAGTCGGTACGGGCCGGCCGCTGGCAGCTGGACCTGCCCGCCGAGCTTTCCGCCCGGCCCGGTATCGAGCTGGCGGGCAAGACTTTGGGCATTGTGGGCTATGGGGCCATCGGCCGCCAGGTGGCCCGGGTGGCCGCGGCTCTGGATATGCAGGTGCTGGTACACACCCGCACCACCCGCCCCGACGCCGACGGAGTGCGGTTCGTGTCCCTGGAAACCCTGCTGGCCGAAAGCCACGCCATTTCCCTCCACTGCCCCGCCACCGACGCCACCCGCCACATCATCCGCCGGGAAACTCTGGCCCTCTGCCGGCCCGGGGTGGTGCTGGTGAACACCGCCCGAGGCGCGCTGGTGGACCACGCCGCCCTGCTGGAAGCTCTGGACAGCGGCCGGGTGGCCTTCTACGGCTCCGACGTGGCCGACGTGGAGCCCCCCGCCGCCGACTCTCCCCTGCGCCGCCACCCCTCGGTGCTGCTCACCCCCCACATGGGCTGGACCAGCCCCGAATCCCTGGCCCGGCTCACCGCCATTATGGAGGCCAATCTCCGGGGCTTTCTGGCCGGAAAGCCGGAAAATCTCGTAAACGGTCCTTTGTGCCTGTAAGCAAGGAGAAAACCATGTCTATTTTCCTCTCTCTGCCCGCCGGGCCCGCCTTTACCCTGGACCGGCTGCACCGGGCCGGCCACGATGCCTTTGTGGTGGGAGGCTGCGTCCGGGACAGCCTGGCGGGGCTTGTCCCCCACGACTGGGACATCTGCACCAGCGCCCCGCCCCAGGAGATCTGCCGGGTATTTGCCGACATTCCCCAGGCGCTGCCCGGCATCGAATACGGCACCGTGACCTTGCTGCTGGAAAGCGGCCCCTGCGAGGTGACCACCTTCCGGGTGGAACAGGGCTATTCCGACGGCCGCCGTCCCGATGGGGTGTCCTTTACGTCCCGGCTGGAAGAGGACCTGGCACGGCGGGATTTCACCGTCAACGCCATGGCCTGGAACCCCTGGCAGGGGCTGCAGGACCCCTTCGGCGGCCAAGAAGACCTGACCGCCGGGCGGCTGCGGTGTGTGGGCCAGCCGGAAGTGCGGTTTGCCGAGGACGGGCTGCGGATTCTGCGGGGGCTGCGGTTTTATTCCTGCCGGGGTCTGGTTCCCGACGAGGAATGCGCCCGGGGTCTCCACGCCGAAAAACACCGGCTGGCCCGGGTGTCGGCGGAGCGCTGCTTTGCGGAACTGTGGCGGCTGCTGGCCGGGGATCAGGTGGAACAGGTACTCAACGAGTACGCCGACGTATTTTTCGTGCTTCTGCCGGAACTGGCCCCCATGGCGGGCTTTGAGCAGCACAACCCCTACCACTGTCTGGACGTCTGGCGGCACACCGCCCGGGCGGTGGCAAACGGCGGCGGCGACCCGGTGGTGCGGCTTGCTTTGCTGCTCCACGACATGGGCAAGCCCGCCAGCTTTTTTATGGAGGACGGGGTAGGCCACTTTTACGGCCACGCCAGCCGCAGCCGGGATATGGCCGGCCCCCTGCTGGAACGGCTCCATGCTCCCGCCCGGCTGACAAAAGAGGTCTGCCGTCTGGTGGAACTCCACGACACCCCCATCCAGGCCACCCGGCCGGCCATCCGCCGGTGGCTGAACAAGCTGGGAGAGGTCCAGCTGCGGCGGCTGCTGGCCATCCACCGGGCCGACGCCCTGGCCAAAACCGCCCATGTGCTGGCCCAGCGGCTGGCCATTCTGGACCAGGCGGAAGAAATCCTGGGCGAACTTCTGGCCGGGGACGCCTGCTTTTCCCTCAAGGATCTGGCGGTAAAGGGCGGCGATCTGCTGACCGCCGGTATTCCCCAGGGGCCCCAGGTGGGACGGCTGCTGCAAAAGCTGCTGGAACAGGTGCTGGCGGAACAGCTGCCCAACCAGAAGGAAGCGTTGCTCCGGGCCGCTTTGGAACTGCACCAAAAAGAGAACTGAGTTTTCAACGTCTTTCCACCGTTTTGTGGAAAACTTTTCGCAAAAGCAAAAGCGCCCTTTTCCGGCCAAAAGCCAGGGAAAGGGCGCTTTTCGGTTCACAAAGTTTTACATCAGAGGGGCGAACACCCGCAGGATGCCGCGGCCCAGCTGTTTCCACCAGGTCATGCGATAGCTGTCCAGGGAGACCTCGCCGCTTTGTTCCAGGGTGCGCATGAAATCCTCCTCCATCTGCTGGATGCAGGGGGTTTTGTACATCCACACACCGCATTCAAAGTGCAGGTAGAGGCTGCGGTAGTCCATGTTGATGGTGCCCACGGTGGCGTATTCTCCGTCCACCACAAAGCTCTTGGCGTGAATGAAGCCCGGGGTATACTCGTACACCTTCACCCCGGCCTGGATCAGCACCGGGTAATAGGCCCGGGTCACCGCATGGACATACCACTTGTCCGGCACATGGGGGGTGATGATCCGCACATCCACCCCCGATTTGGCCGCTGCCGTCAGGGCCAGCACCATTTCGTGGTCCACGATCAGGTAAGGAGTGCAGATATAGATATACTTTTTCGCGTTGTAGATGAGGTCGATATACACCGTCTCACCCACCGGCTCGCCGTCCAGGGGGTCATCGCCGTAGGGCTGGACATATCCCTTGGGCGGGATGGCCCGGGGCTGGTACCGCCCGGGGCTGAATCGGCTGAAATCCTCTTCCACGCCCCGGACATGGCTCCACATGGAGAGGAACAGCACCGTCAGGCTCCACACCGCATCCCCTTTGAGCATGACGGCGGTGTCCTTCCAGTGGCCGTGCTTCTCATATTCGTTTATGTATTCATCGGCCAGATTTATACCGCCTGTAAAACCCACCCAGCCGTCGATGACGCAGATCTTGCGGTGGTCCCGGTTGTTCATCCGGGCGTTGAGCAAGGGCACAAAGGGGTTAAAGACACAGCACTGGATGCCGGCCTTTTCCAGCTGGCGGTCGTAGTGGTAGGGCAAGGTCAGCAGACAGCCCACGTCGTCGTAGAGCAGCCGCACCTCCACCCCCTGGGCGGCCTTGCGCTTGAGGATCTCCAGGATGGTGTCCCACATTTTGCCTTCCTGGATGATGAAATACTCCAGAAAGATGAAATGCTCGGCCTTTTCCAGCTCCTCCACCATCCGGGCGAACTTGTACTCCCCCAGAGGGAAATATTCCACCGAGGTGTTCTGGTACAAAGGGCTGTTGGCGGTGCGGGAGAGATACCGGCTCTGGCGGGCGGCGGCGGGGCACTGGTCCTCCAGCTGGCGGTCCAGCTGCTCCTGGAACTCAAAGGTGCCATACTGGCGCACCTTTTCGTTGATGGACTGCATCCGGCGGCGCTGGCGGGCCGACAGCCGCTTGTTGCTGAACAGCAGATAAAAGATGCCGCCGAAGATGGGCAGCCCCATGATGAGGATGATCCAGGCGATCTTGTAGCCGGGATTGGAGCGGTTGTTGTTCACCAGCCGCAGCACCTCCAGCACACTGACGATGACGCTGAACACATAAAACGCGGGAAAATACTGGCTGAACCGCCACAGCATCAGCACCAGTACCGCCGCCTGCATCAGAATGGAGATGCCCACAATGACGGTGCGGTTGTACAGGTAGGAAAAAAGTCCCTTTACATTTCTGTGCTTTTTCATACTGAATCCTCCGTTTGCCCCGTCTGGAATCCACAGCAGGGCACGGCCTTATTGTACTATGTTTTTCCATTTTGCGCAAACAAAACAATGCAAAAGGGCCGCCCGGTCTTTCCGGCCGGACGGCTCGCCCCAAACAGGGATTATTCGGGAGCCTTGAGGCTCTCCACCATGCTGATGGCCTTGATGTTGCGGCGCATATACAGGCACACCGCCTGCGAGAACAGCAAGGTGAGCACAAAGGCGTAAATGTAGCTGCTCCACTCGATGCTGCGAATGAACATCATCTCGTCGATCTCCACGGTCTGGATCACAAACTGGTGCAGGGGCACACCCAAGGCAAGGCCCGCCAGAGAACCGATGGCACAGAGCAGATCGATCTCCCGGAAGATGTACCGGCTGACTTCCCGGTCGAAGAAGCCCAGCACCTTGATGGTGGCCAGCTCCTTTTTGCGCTCGCCGATGTTGATGTTGATGAGGTTGTAGAGCACCACCACCGCCAGCAGAGCCGCGCAGACGATGATGACCACCACCACGTTGTTGATGTTGCTGATGGCGTCGCTGAACACCTTGGAGCTGTCGGCGGTGAAGATGGCCGACTGCACGTCATCCCGGCCCAGCAGGTCCTCCGAGAGCTGGCTGCGCTGGTCGGCGTCGGTGCAGAGGGTCTTGGCGAACACCTGGTTCCATTCCGGAGTCTGGCCGGTGACCTCCTCCCAGACGTCGATGCCCACATACAGGCTGCTGCCCAGGTAGTTCTCGGTGACGCCGGTGAGAGTGAAGGTCACCTTGGTGCCGTCCACATCCAGCTCCACGGTATCCCCTGCCTTTACCCCCAAAGTCTCGGCGGCCTTTTCGGTGAGCACCACGGAGTTGCCGTCAAAGGGGATGGCCTCGTGGCCCCGGCGGCTGCGCAGAGTGACGAAGTTTTCCAGCTGGCTGCCGGTCTGGGGCACTGTGGCGCTGACGCTCACGGTTTCGTCTCCCGCCGAGAGGTCCATGGTTTTCTGGTAGAGCACCATGCTGTCCTCGATGCGGTCGCCGTCGGCCAGAATATCCTCGATGCCACGGCGGCCCTCCAGGGCGGCGGGGTCGCTGAGAGTGATGGCCAGATCGTAATGCCACAGCTGCTGATACTGGGTGTTCATCAGGTCCATGATGGAGTCCTGGATGCCAAAGCCCACCAGCAGCAGAGCGGTACAGCCCGCAATGCCCACCACCGTCATGAAGAACCGCTTTTTATACCGGAACAGGTTGCGGGCGGTGACCTTATGGGTGAACTTCATCCGCCGCCACACCGGGCCAACCCGCTCCAGCAGAATGCGTTTGCCGGCCTTGGGTGCCTTGGGCATCAGCAGCGCCGCCGGCTTTTCGGCCAAGGTGCTGTGACAGGCGTTGATGGTAGCCGCCGCGGTGCTCAGGCAGGCAGCTGCCACGGCAATGGCCGTAAGGCTTGCGTCCATCTGCAGCTCAAACTTGGGCAGATGGTACATGGTGGAATAGGCGTTCCAGATCACGCTGGGGAAGAACACATAGCCCACCACCAGGCCCACGGCGCTGCCCAGCAGGCTGGCGGCCAGGGCGTAGAGCAGATATTTGGAGGTGATGGCCGATTCGGAATACCCCAGAGCCTTGAGGGTGCCGATCTGGGTGCGGTTTTCATCCACCATGCGGGTCATGGTGGTCAGGGCCACCAGCGCCGCCACCAGGAAGAAGAACACCGGGAACACCACCGCGATGGAGGCCAGCTTGTCGGCGTTGCTCTCGAAGGTGGCGTAGCTCATCACGGTGCCGCGGTCCAGCACATACCACTCGCAGGAGTTGATCTTGTCGATCTCCCGCTGGGCGTCGATGAGCTTATCCTCGGCTTCCAGCAGTTCCTGCTCGGCCTTTTCCTTTTCGGTCTGGTATTCCTGTTCCCCCTGGTTATAGTCCTCCCAGCCGGCGTCCAGCTCGGCCCGGGATTCGTCCAGCTGGGCCTTGGCTTCGTCCAGTTTGTCCTGGGCCTGCTCAAATTCCAGCTGGGCCTGGCCGGGAGCCATGCTCAGAGCCAGCTCGCCGCTTTCCAGTTCGGCTTCGGACAGCTCCAGCTTTGCCTCGTTTTCCTCGATCTGCTTTTGTCCCTCGGCAATGAGAGCCGGGGCGGTCTCCAGCAGGTCGGCGTATTGCTCCAGCATGGCCTCGGCGTCGGCCAGCTGCTTTTCGTTTTCCTCGATCAGCTTCTGGCTCTCGGCCAATGTCTGCTTGCCCTCCTCCAGGGCGGTCTTGCTCTGGTCGTAGGCGTCCTGGGCCTGCTGCAGAGCCAGCTCGGCAGACTGGGCCGCGGCTTCGGCGGCGTCGGCCCGGAGATTGGCGGCATCCACCTGGTTCTGGGCCTGGGTATATTGGTTATACTGGCTGCGGATCTCCTCTACCCGCGCCGGGTCCATATCGGCGGGGGGATTGGCCAGCAGATCCTCGATGGTGGCGTACTGGGGATACTCCGCCAGCACCGCGTCCAGCTGGGTTTTCAGGGCCAGCTGGCTCTGGATGGTGGGGTCGGCCAGCAGGGCGTCCCGGTCGGCGGCGGCGGTGTCGGCCTGCTGCCGGGCCAGATCGGCGGCCTTCTGGGCGGTGGTCACCCCCTGCTCCAGCTGGGGCAGCAGCCGCTCGGCCAGGTCGATGGCCTGCTGGGCCATCTCTAACTGACTCTTGGCCTGTTCCAGCTGCTGTCTGCCCTCCTCTACCTGGGTCTGGGCGGCCAGGGCCTGGTCGTACTGGTCCTGGTAGCTTTGCAGCTGCTTTTTGGCGGCGCTGAGCTGCTGCTTGCCCAAAGTCAGCTGCCGCCGGGCCTCGGTGAGCTGCTTTTGCTGCTCGGTGAGGGTGGTGGACAGGTTTTGTTTTTCGGTTTTCAGCTGCTGGGTGCCGCTTTCCCACTGGGCCTGGCCGTCCTCCCACTGGGCTTCGCCGTCCTCCAGCTTGGCCTTGGCGTCGGCCAGCTGGGCTTCGGCGTCGGCCAGTTTCAGCTCGGCCTCGGCTTTGGCGTCCTCGTATTCCGCCCGGGCGTCGTCCAGCTCGGCCTGGGCTTCATCCACCACCTGCTGGCGGCGGATCTCGCTGCGCTCTACGCCCAGATCTTCCAGCTTCTCCACCACCGGGTCGATCACCGGCTGGTAGTCGTCGCCGTAGGTAAAGGTGTCGGCGGCGCCCTCCACGGTTATGTAGATGGTGGTGTAGACGTCGGTGACAAAGGCGCTTTCGGGCGCGTAGAGCAGCAGATCGGCCTGGCCGTCGCCCACCGACACCGTTTCGCTGTCGATGGAGAAGTTGGTGGGAGCATAGACGGTGCCCACCACGGTCCAGCCTTGCTGGGCCAGAGTTTCGCTGAGGTCCTCGTTGCCCTCGGCCAAAGTGAGAACATCCCCCACGGCGGCGGCGCTGTCCAGATTGACGTTGAGGACCACGCATTCCCCGGGCTGCTCGGGCAGACGGCCGTCTATCAGCTGCAGCTGGTTGAGATAATTTACATTTTCCGTGCTGCGGTCGTCGGGAATGGACTGGATGCGCACCGCCAAAGTGTCCCCGGCTTCGTCGTTCACCAGGCATTCGGCGCTGTGCACCCCCATCACCCCGTGCACCCCTTCGGTGTCGGAAATGGCGTCCAGATCCTCGTCGGTGAGGCCCAAAGTGGACAGCACCCGAATGTCCATCAGCTGGCTTTCGTCAAAAAAGCTGTCGGCGCTGTGGCGCATATCGGGGGCGGTGATGAGCAGGCCCACCAGAATGGAAACGCCCAAAGCCACAATGATGGCGATGGCAAAAAAGCGGTTTTTGGTGCTGGCGACCTCCCGCAGGATATTTTTACGGTATGTCTTGTTCATGGCTCTTCCCCGCTTTCTCCCTTACCATTCGATCTGCTCGATGGGCACCGGGTTGGGGTTTACCTCGTTGGAGAGGATGCGGCCGCTGTTCACCCGGATGATCCGGTCGGCCATGGGGGTGATGGCCAGGTTGTGGGTGATGACGATGACGGTGCGGCCGGTGTTGCGGCAGGTGTCCTGGAGCAGCTGCAGCACCGCCTTGCCGGTCTTGTAGTCCAAAGCGCCGGTGGGCTCGTCGCAGAGCAGGATCTTGGGATTTTTGGCCAGGGCCCGGGCGATGGAAACCCGCTGCTGCTCGCCGCCCGAAAGCTGGGCCGGGAAGTTCTGCAGCCGGTGACCCAGCCCCACCTCCTCCAGCACCTTGCGGGCGTCCAGGGGGTCCTTGCAGATCTCGATAGCCAGCTCCACGTTTTCCAGCGCCGTGAGGTTCTGCACCAGATTGTAAAACTGGAACACAAATCCCACGTCGTAGCGCCGGTATTGGGTGAGCTGTTTGGCGTTGTAGTCGCTGATGACCTGGCCGTCCAGCCGAATTTTGCCCTCGTCGCAGGTATCCATGCCCCCCAGCATATTCAGCAAGGTGGTTTTGCCGGCTCCCGAGGGTCCCACGATGACGCAGAACTCCCCCTTCTCGATGTGGAAGGTCATGTGATCGGCGGCGGCGATGCGGGTATCGCCGGTCTGGTAGTATTTGCACACCCCATCAAAATCCACAAAATGCAGATTTTGTTCCATATATATCTCCCCTTCAGTCGACACACAGCTGTTTAATAAACACCGTGTTGATTTTCTTTGCTGGTTTCATTATAATCAATACAGAAGGGTTTTGCAACGTACAGAATACCGGCAAATGTCGCCAAATCGACATGGGCCGCCTGTTGTGTTGATTAAAGATTTGAAGGTTTTGTAAAATTTTTTGCCCTTGGCCTTGGCCGGAAGGAGAGCCCTTGTTATGGAAAAAAACACACCCAAAACCGACCGCCGCACCCGGCGCACCCGCCAGGCCCTCTACCACGGGCTGATCCAGCTGCTGGAGGAGAAACCGGTGGCCGAAATCAGCGTGAAGGAGCTGTGCCAGGTGTGCGATCTCAACCGCAGCACCTTTTACCTCCACTATGCCAGCGTCCAGGAGCTGCTGGAAGCCATGGAGCAGGAGATCCTGGAGGGGCTCAACGAGGTGCTGGACAAGTTCGACGCCGCCTTTATGCAGTCCCCCGACCCGGTGCCCCGGGACGCAGCCCTGGCCGAAGCCTTTCAGTTTTTGTCCGACCGGTCGGAGTTCTGCCAGGTGATCCTCAGCCGCCGCAGCGACCCGGACTTCATCGACCAGGTGAAGGCGGTGGTGCGCAGCCGCTGCCTGAACCAGTGGGCCCAGCTGCTGGACCGGGGCCAGGACGCCCGGGCGGAATATTTCCTCTCCTTTGTGCTGTCGGGCAGCCTGGGGGTGGTGGAGCAGTGGATGGAGGATGGCATGCGCCAGTCCCCCGCCCAGCTGGCCCATCTGGTCAACAGCTTTATCTTTGCCGGGGCTTCCTATTTCCTCCAGGGGCCCAATCAACAGGCACAGCCATAAAAAACCGCCTTTGCGCAGTGCAAAGGCGGTCTTTGTTTATGCAGGCCGGAAGTTTTATTTTTCCAGCACAGCGCCGGTGTTGGCGCTGGTGACCAGCCGGGCGTACCGGGCCAGCCAGCCGGACACAGCGGGACGCACCGGAGGCACGAAGGTCTTGCGCCGGGCTTCCAGCTCCTCATCCGACACATTCAGGTGGATGGAGTAGTTGGGGATGTCGATGGTGATGGAGTCACCCTCCTGGATCAGGGCGATCTCGCCGCCGGCGGCAGCTTCGGGGCTCACATGGCCGATGGAAGCGCCCCGGGAAGCGCCCGAGAACCGGCCGTCGGTGATGAGGGCCACCGTCTTGTCCAGCTTCATGCCGGCCAGAGCGCTGGTGGGGTTGAGCATCTCCCGCATGCCGGGGCCGCCCTTGGGGCCTTCGTAGCGGATGACCACCACGTCGCCGGGGTTGATGCGGCCGTTGTAGATGGCGTCGATGGCCTGCTCCTCGCTGTCAAAGCAGCGGGCGGGGCCGGTGTGGGTGAGCATTTCGGGAGCCACGGCGCTGCGCTTGACCACGCAGCCGTTGCGGGCGATGTTGCCGAACAGCACCGCCAGACCGCCGGTGGCAGAGTAGGGGTTGTCCAGGGGCCGGATGGCCTCGGGATTCTTGTTGACGGCGCCGGCCAGGTTTTCGGCCAAGGTCTTGCCGGTGACGGTGGGCAGGCTGGTGTCCAGATAGCCCGCCTGGGCCAGCTGGGCCATAACGGCCTGGACGCCGCCGGCGGCGTAGAGATCCTGCATATGGGTGGGACCGGCGGGGGCCAGGTGGCAGAGGTTGGGCACCTTGCTGCTGATCTCGTTGATGGTGTTCAGGTCGATCTCCACACCGGCTTCGCTGGCCAGAGCCAGCAGATGCAGCACGGTGTTGGTGCTGCAGCCCAGGGCCATATCGGTGGCCAGGGCGTTGCGGAAGGCGGGCAAAGTCAGGATGTCCCGGGGCTTGATGTCCTTTTCCACCAGCTCCATCACCTGCATGCCGGCGTGCTTGGCCAGCTGGGTGCGGGCGGAGTAGACGGCGGGAATGGTGCCGTTGCCGGGCAGGGCGATGCCCACGGCCTCGCACAGGCAGTTCATGCTGTTGGCGGTGTACATGCCGGCGCAGCTGCCGCAGCCGGGGCAGGTGTTCTGCTCAAATTCCAGCAGCTGCTCCTCGTCCATCATGCCGGCCTTGTAGCTGCCCACAGCCTCGAACATCTTGGACAGGGTGGCGCTCTGGCCCCCTACCCGGCCGGCCAGCATGGGGCCGCCGGAACAGACGATGGAGGGGATGTTGAGCCGCAGGGCAGCCATGACCATGCCGGGCACGATCTTGTCGCAGTTGGGGACCAGCACCAGGCCGTCAAAGCCGTGGGCCAGAGCCATGGTCTCTACGCTGTCGCAGATGAGTTCCCGGCTGGGCAAAGAGTATTTCATGCCCAGATGACCCATGGCGATGCCGTCGCAGACACCGATGGAGGGAACCAGAATGGGGGTGCCGCCGGCCATGCGGACACCGGCCATCACGGCCTCGGCCAGCTGTTTCAGATGCTGGTGACCGGGCACGATCTCGCTGTATGCGCTCACCACACCGATCAGCGGGCGCTCCAGCTCCTCTTTGGTGTAGCCCAGGGCGTAAAACAGGCTGCGGTTGGGGGCGCGCTCCGGCCCCTTTTTCACCATGTCGCTTCTCAGATTCATAATTACCCCTCTTTTCTTTGTCGCGTATGTCCCCCGGATACAAAAAAGCGCCGGTATGCTGCTGCACACCGGCTCAAACGCCGAACCAGACCTCCGCGCGGCGGCGCCCGGCGGGCCATACCCGCCCTGGCAGCCGGCGCCCTGGACAGGGGGACGGCCGCGGTATGTTGTTCCCATTATACCCCCGCCCCGGCCCCAGGTCAAGGCGGCAAAAAGCCGAAAAAAACAGGGCGGCGAAGCCCTTTGGCTCCGCCGCCCCGGACAGGCATTGAAAAGACTGGCCTTTGCTTACCACAGCTGGCAAACCTGGTCGTACATCTCCACATGCTTGGCAGCGCTGGCTTTCCAGCTGAAATCGCAGGCCATGGCCCGGCGAACCAGCTGCATCCAGCCCTCGTGGTTCTGGTAACCTTCCTTGGCACGCCAGCAGGTGTGCAGCATGTCGTGGGCGTTGTAGCTGCGGAAGGTGAAGCCATTGCCCTTGCCGTCGCCGGAATCCTGGATGGAATCCCGCAGACCGCCGGTCTCCCGCACAATGGGAATGGTGCCGTAGCGCAGAGAGATCATCTGGGCCAGGCCGCAGGGCTCCGACTTGGAGGGCATCAGGAAGATGTCGGCGCCGGCGTAGATCTTGCTGGCCAGCGAAGGCACAAAGGCGATGCGCACGCCGCAGCGGCCGGGATGCCGGGCCGCCAGCTCGTTGAAGAAGCTCTCGTAGGCGTACTCGCCGGTGCCCAGAATCACCAGCTGGATGCCCTCGGCCAGAATGTTTTCGGCCACGGCGCGGACCAGGTCCACGCCCTTGTGGGCTACCAGACGGGTGACCATGGCCATGACGGGGCTGCCGTCCTGCTCCAGGCCAAAGATCTCCTGCAGTTCCTTTTTACAGGCCGCTTTGCCCTGCTCCACCGTGTCGGCGTTGAAGTGGGCGGCCATGTTGGGGTCGGTTTCGGGGTTGTAGCTCTCCACGTCGATGCCGTTGAGGATGCCGCACAGCTTGTACTGTTTCTGCCGCAGCAGATCGTCCAGACCATGGCTGAACCAGGGGTCCAGGATCTCGCCGGCATAGCTGGGGCTCACGGTGGAGATGCGGTCGGCCATCTCGATGGCGCCCTTCATAAAGTTGGTGCAGCCGTCGTACTCCACAATGTGGGCGTCCCGGGCGCCGATGCCGCAGGTGTCCTCCAGGATCTCCAGGCCGTATTTGCCCTGGTACTGGATGTTGTGGATGGTAAAGATGGTCTTGATGCTGGAGAACTTCTCCAGATGCCGGTAATACAGGTTGAGGTACACCGGCACCAGGGCGGTCTGCCAGTCGTTGGTATGGATGACGTTGGGGGCAAACTCGGTGTAGAACAGCATTTCCAGAATGGCGCGGCTGAAGAAGGCAAAGCGCTCGCCGTCGTCGTAGAAGCCATACAGGCCGCCCCGCTTGAAGTAGTACTCGTTGTCCAGGAAGTAGAACTTCACTCCCTTGTACTCGTACTCAAACAGGCCGCAATACTGGTTGCGCCAGCCCACGGGAACGGTGAAGTTGGTGAGGTAGGTGAACTGACTGCGCAGTTCCTCCTTGATGTCGCCGTACAGGGGCATCACTACCCGGCACTCCACCCCGGCCTTGACCAGTTCCACGGGAAGGCTGCCAGCTACGTCGCCCAGACCGCCCGAGGCGGCGAAGGGCTTAACCTCGCTTGCGCAATACAAAACTTTCATATGTTTCTCCTTATTCCCCAAGGGGGCAGAGGGCGGGGGTCCTTGCGGTCCCCCACCCTTTGGTAAACGACCTGGTTATACCTTGTGGCCCTTGCCCACGTATACCGGGAAGCTGTCGCTGGTGAGTTTTTTGCCCTCGGTGATGGTCACGTTCTTGTCGGTGACCACATGGTCCAGCTCGGCGCCGGCTTCCACCACGGTGTCCTGCATGAGCACGCAGTTCTTCACCTTGGCGCCGGCGGCGATCTTAACGCCGCGGAACAGCACGCAGTTTTCCACTTCGCCTTCCAGCACGCAGCCGTCGGCAACCAGAGAGTTCTTCACGCTGCTGCCGGCCATGTAGCAGGTGGGGGCGTCGTCACGGATCTTGGTGTAGACGGGGCGCTTCTCCACAAACAGCTGGGCCAAGTTGGCGGGGTCCAGCAGACGCATGTTCTCGTCGAAATAGCTCTTCAGGTCGCTGATGCGGGCCCGGTAGCCTTCGTACTCATAGCCCTGCACATGCAGCAGCTGCAGGTTGCGGGCCAGGATGTCCCGCTCGAAGTAGACCAGGTTGCGGACCATGGCGTCCTTGACCATGGTGACCAGAGTCTCCCGCTCCATGATGTAGATGTTCATGGACAGGTTCTGCACGCCGTTGCGGTAGTCGTTGGTGAGGATCTCGGTGACCCGGCCGTCCTCGTCCACGGTGAGGGTGTAGTTGTCGGCCTTGGCAGCCTCGGGGATCACAGTGCGCTCGTAGACCATGCTGACATCGGCGCCGGAAGCCACATGGGCGTCGATGAAGGCGGCGTAGTCAAAGCTGCAGGCCACGTTGCAGTCGCTGATGATAACGTATTTTTCCTTCTGCTTTTCCAGCATGCCCACGATGCCGCTCAGGGCCTCCACACGGCCATGATACAGCTTGTTGCGGGCCTGGGCATAGGGAGGAATGATGGTCAGGCCGCCGCGCTTGCGGGCCAGATCCCACTCACGGCCGCTGCCCAGATGGTCCATCAGAGAGTAGTAGTTCTCACGGGTGACAACGGTCACGTTGTCGATGCCGGCGTTGACCATGGCCGACAGGGTGAAGTCGATCATGCGGTAGCGGCTGGCAAAGGGCACGCTGGCCATGGTGCGCTTCTGCACCAGCTCGGGAACCAGGTTATCGTAGGAGTTGGGGAAGATAATCCCCAGCGCATTAGCATTCACATTTACCATTGGTTGTCACCATCCTCCACATTTTTGACCACCATTGCCTTGGGGCCTACCTTGGCGCCCACGCCGATGGTGACGCCTTCGCCGATTACCGCGATGCCCCACTTGTCGGGCTCTTCGGCCTGCTCCTTGGTGCAGCCTACCACGGCGTCCTTCTTCACGACCACGTTTTCGGCCACGATGGCGTAGGACACATGGGCCCCTTCCTCGATGACCGCGCCGGGCATGACGATGGATTCCTCCACCACGGCCCCTGCGCCTACCTTAACGCCGGCAAACAGCACGCTCTTTTCCACCTTGCCGTGTACCTGGCAGCCTTCGGTGATCATGCTGTTCTGCACGTCGGCGTCGGTGCCGATGTAGTGGCCGGGCATACCGGAGTTACGGCTGTAGATGCGCCAGTCGTCGTCGCCCACGTTGAGGGCCACGTTGGGGTCCAGCAGGTCCATGTTGGCTTCCCACAGGCTGTCGATGGTGCCCACGTCTTTCCAGTAGCCCTCGAAGGGATAGGCCACCATGTGCTCGTTGGCCGCCAGCATGTTGGGGATGATGTTTTTGCCGAAATCGTTGTCGGAGGCGGGATCGGCCTCGTCCTCGGCCAGGTATTTGCGCAGCTTGGTCCAGGTGAAGATGTAGATACCCATGGAGGCCAGGTTGGACTCGGGATTCTTGGGTTTCTCCTGGAAGCGGGTGATGGTGCCTTCCTCGTCGGCGGTCATGATGCCGAAGCGGCTGGCCTCCTCCCAGGGCACTTCCATAACAGCGATGGTGCAGTCGGCGTTGTGGGCCTTGTGGAACTCCAGCATCTTGCTGTAATCCATCTTGTAGATGTGGTCGCCGGACAGGATCACCACATACTCGGGCTCATAGCGCTCGATGAAGTTGATGTTCTGGTAGATGGCGTTGGCGGTACCCTTGTACCAGTCCGAGCCGGTGGCCGTCTGATAAGGGGGCAGCACGTGTACACCGCCGTACAGCCGGTCCAGGTCCCAGGGCTGGCCGTTGCCGATGTACTCGTTGAGGACCAGGGGCTGATACTGGGTGAGGATACCCACCGTATCAATCCCGGAGTTCACGCAGTTGGACAGCGGGAAATCGATGATGCGATACTTTCCGCCGAAAGGCACCGCGGGTTTTGCCAGCCGTTGGGTCAGTGCGTACAGACGCGAGCCCTGACCGCCGGCCAGCAGCATAGCAATACATTCTTTCATAAATTTCTCCCCTTATCAGCGCCTTTTGGGCGCAAATGATAATGTATCTTGCAAGCGAAGATTACTTCGCCTTTGCCTTGGTAGAAGCCCCTTTGGCGGGCTTTTTGGCCGCCTTGGAGGGGGCCTTTTCGGTTTTGGCTGTCTTTTCGGTCTTGGCCGCCTTTGCGGTCCGGGGTTTGGCGGCCTTTGTGGCCTTGGGCGCCTTGTCCGCTTTTGCGGCGGGCTTTTTGACGGGCTTTTCCTCGGGCACCTCGAAGTAGATGGTGCTCAGGGGGGGCAGCGTCAGAGTGATGGTCTGCTCAAAGCCGTGCATCTGGCCCTTCTTGCTGCGCAGGGTCTTGTTATGTACACCGCCGCCGCCGTATTTGACGTCGTCGCTGGAGAGGACCTCCTTATACCAGCCCGCCACCGGCACGCCGATCTTGTAGTTTTCCCGCAGCACCGGGTTGAAGTTGCAGGCTACCAGGATCTGCTTGCCCTGGGCGTTTTTGCGCAGGAAGATGACCACGCTCTGCTGGTTGTCGTCGGGGACGATCCACTGGAAGCCCTCCCAGCTGTAATCCACCTGCCAGAACTCGTTGTGGTCCAGGTAGAAGCGGTTGAGATCTCGCACATACTGCTGCATCTGGGCATGGCGGTCGTAGGTGAGCAGCTGCCAGTCCAGCTGGTGCTCCTCGGTCCACTCGCTGAACTGGGCGAACTCCTGGCCCATGAACAGCAGCTTTTTGCCCGGATGGGCCATCATGTATCCATAGAAGGTGCGAAGATTGGCAAATTTATCGTCGTACTCCCCGGGCATCTTGTTGATGAGGCTGCACTTGCCGTGCACCACCTCGTCGTGGCTGATGGGCAGCACGAAGTTCTCGCTGAAAGCGTAGAAGAAGCTGAAGGTGACCTTGTTGTGGTTGCCGGCGCGGAACAGGGGGTCGGTGCTCATATAGCTGAGCATATCGTTCATCCAGCCCATATTCCACTTGAAGTTGAAGCCCAGGCCGCCGTCATCCACCGGCCGGGTGACCATGGGCCAGGCGGTGGATTCCTCGGCGATCATCAAAGCATGGGGATGCCGGGCAAACACAGCGGTGTTGAGCTTGCGCAGGAAATCGATGGCTTCCAGGTTCTCGTTGCCGCCGTGGATGTTGGGCTGCCACTCGCCTCCCTGGCGGTTGTAGTCCAGATAGAGCATGCTGGCCACAGCGTCCACCCGCAGACCGTCGATGTGGTATTCCTCCAGCCAGAACAAGGCGGAGGAGATCAAAAAGCTCTGCACCTCGGGACGGCCGAAGTCAAAGACCATGGTGCCCCATTCCCGGTGCTCGGCCCGCAGGGGGTTCTGGTCCTCGTAGCAGTTGGTGCCGTCGAATTTGTACAGGCCGTGCTGGTCCTTGGGGAAATGGGCGGGGACCCAGTCCATGATAACGCCGATGCCGGCCTGGTGGCAGCGGTCGACGAAATACATCAGATCCTTGGGGGAGCCGTAGCGGCTGGTGGGGGCGAAATAACCGGTTACCTGATAGCCCCAGCTGCCGTCAAAGGGATACTCGGTGAGGGGCATCAGCTCGATGTGGGTGTAGCCCATCTCCTTGATGTAGGGCAGCAGCTCGTCCGCCAGCTCTTTATAGCCGAAGGGGTTGCCGTCGGGGTAGGTGCGCCAGCTGCCGGCATGCATCTCGTAGATGTTCATGGGACTGTTGACCACATCGGTCTGGGCTACCTTTTCCCGCCAGGCGGCGTCCTTCCACTGGTAGCCTTCCAGCTGGTACACCTTGCCGCAGTTGGAGGGGCGGGTCTCGGTGTGCAGCGCGTAGGGGTCGGTTTTGAAGATCAGCTCGTCCTGAGGAGTGGTGACACAGTATTTGTAGATGTCGTACTCAGCCATGCCGGGCACAAAGCACTCCCAGATGCCGCTGTCCTTGAACTGCTTCATGGGGGTGACGCCGGGGACCCAGTTGTTGAAGTCGCCTACCACCGACATAGCCTTGGCGCGGGGCGCCCACACGCGGAACACCGCGCCGGCCTCCCCGTCGCGGGTCTCCAGATGCGAGCCCAAAAAACGATACATTTCGTAGTTGGTGCCCTGCTTGAACAAATATATGGGAAAATCCAGATCGAAATTACTCTTGTTAGCCAAAGCGCGCACTCCTCCTTCTGGTGACGGGAAAGCCCTCTGCCCCGCGGGACCGGGCGGATTCCCCCCCGCACCCCCTCAAGATATTCTTATATAATATACTACCATTTTTTCATATTTTTTCAAGGCTTTTCTGTGATAAACTCCCAAAAAATGTTTGCCTTAATTTTATCTTTATGACATTTTTGACAATATTCTTACATAAAAATTGGAAATCACCCCCTTGACAAACAGGGTTTGGCAGCATTTTGCACAAAGGCCCGCCGGGGTATTTTCCGCAATAGAATGGGAAAAAGCCGCTTTTTTTATTGGGCTGCAAAAAAAGCGGGTCCCTTCTGCGCCAAGGGCGCAGAACAGGACCCGCTTGGGGTATCAAAGCCATTTTTTCCGCTGCATAAACAGTACCGAAGCACCGGTGAGCAGAGCTGCCAGACCCAGAATGATCCAGAATCCGAAGGGGTTGCTCTCGAAGGGAACCGGCACGTTGGTGCCCCACAGGCCGAACACAATGGTGGGCACCGTGAGGATAATGGTGAGGGAAGCCAGCAGCTTCATGACGATGTTCAGGTTGTTGGAGATCACCGAGGCAAAGGCATCCATGGTGCCGCTGAGAATGTCCCGGTAGATGTTGCTCATCTCGATGGCCTGCTTGTTTTCCACGATCACGTCCTCCAGCAGCTCGGTGTCGTCGGGATAATCCTTGACGAAATCCATCCGCAGCAGCTTTTCCAGCACCAGCTCGTTGCCTTTCAGGCTGGTGGAGAAGTAAACCAGACTCTTTTCCAGGCCCAGCATCTGGATGAGCTCCTTGTTTTTCATGGAGATGTGCAGCTCGTTTTCCACACGGCTGCTGGCCTTGTCCACCTGGCGCAGGTAGAACAGGAACAAAGTGGCGTTGCGGTAGAGCATCTGCAAAGTCATGCGGTTGCGCTTTTTGGTGGAAAAGCCCTTGACCAGACCCTCGGAAAAGGCACGGGGCAGCGAAGTCTCCTTGAGGCAGACGGTGATGATGTTGTCCTTGGCCAGCACAATGCCGAAAGGAATGGTGGAATAGACAAAGCTGCGGCCCTCGGCCTCCACGGTGGGGGTATCCACCAGGATCAAGGTGACGCCGTCCTCCACCTCGATGCGGCTGCGTTCCTCTTCGTCCAGGGCGGCCCGGACAAAGTCGTGGTCCACGCCCAGCTCGTCGCACACCCGGTTGATCTCGGCCTCTTCGGGCTCACACAGATGAATCCAGCTGCCGGGCTGGATGCTGTCGATTTCGGTCACACGGCCATCGTCGGACTGATAAATAGAGATCAT
>DXDW01000027.1 GCA_019115305.1 Candidatus Anaerofilum excrementigallinarum | reverse complement strand
TGGCGCAGGGGATGTACAAAGCTTTGCTGAACATGATGAACAGCCCCACCGCCATGAGCAGCGTGACGGTGACCATCACCCGGATCTTGGTCTTGCGGGTCATGCCCTGGCCCTTGACGTAGGATTCCAGGTTGTCCTTGTACAGCTTGGTGCCGGTGAACCAGCGGTGCAGCCGCTCCGAGCTTTTGCCGAAGCCCACCGCCGCCAGCAGCAGAAAGGGAAAGGCGGGCAGCAGGGGCAGTACCGCCCCCACCGCGCCCAGCGCCAGACCGGCGCATCCCAGCAGCATCCAGAGAAAGCGTTTAATCTTCATGGGCGAGTCTCCTTTTTTCCTTATATGTTTCGAGCATATGGCGAATGGCGGCCCCGGGGTGATAGAGCAGCATCCAGGGCCCGGCAAAGCGCATCACCTGGCGGATCTTTTCGCGCATCTCCGGCTTGTAGCAGTGCACCTTGCAGTTGGAGCAGAAGGTTTTGGTCTCCATAAAGGGGCATTTGTCGCTGCGCTGGCGGGCGTAGGCCTCCAGGGCGGCGCAGTCGGGGCAAAGGCCCTCTTTTGTGCCGTGTTTTTTGCGGCAGTAAAGGGCGATCATCCCGCTGACCATCTCCTTTTCCCGCTCCCGCTTGGCGTTCAGGTCCTGGCTCAGCTCATCCGCCCCCCTTCCACCGCATATACCTGGTCGGCAATGCGCAGCGTAGAGCGCCGATGGCTCACCAGCACCACGGTGCGGTGCTGCTTTTCCTTGCGGAGGGAGCGGAGGATCACCGCCTCGTTGAGGCTGTCCAGGTTGGAGGTGGGCTCGTCCAGCAGCATGAGGTCGGCCCCGTGGAGAAAAGCCCGGGCCAGGCCCAGCCGCTGGCGCTCGCCACCCGAAAGGGTGTCCCCCAGCTCGCCCACCGGAGTGTCGTAGCCCTTGGGCAGCGTGAGGATGAAATCGTGGACCGAGGCCTTTTTGCAGGCCTCCTCGATCTCGGCGTCGGTGGCGTCCAGTTTGGCGATGCGCAGGTTACCCCGGATGGTGTCCTGGAACAGATGGGTGTCCTGGGTGACATAGCTTTCCATAGCCCGCAGATCGGCGGTGTTCACCTGCTCCAGACTGGTGCCGGAGATGGCCACGCTGCCCTCCCCCACCTTCCAGAACCGCATGAGCAGCTTGAGCAAAGTGGATTTGCCGCTGCCGCTTTTGCCCACGATGCCCACCACCTGGCCTTTGGGGATGGAGAGGGACACATCCCGCAGGATGGTCTCCCCCTGGTAGCCGAAGGTGACATGATGGGCGGCGGCGCCCTCGAAGGCCACGGGGGCCTGGCCGCGGATCTCCTCCACCACCGGGGTTTCCTCCAGAATGTCCAGCACCCGGTTGCCGGCGGCAAAGGTGCTCTGGAGGGTGCTGCCCAGGTTGGCCAGGGCCACGCAGGGGCCGAAGGAGCTCATGAGGGCCAAAGTGGGGATGAGCACCCCGTCAAAGCCCACCGCCCCCTGCCGGAACAGAACTGAGGCGGCCAGCAGCATAGCCAGGTCAAAGAGCAGGATCACGGTGTTGACCGTCCCCTGGTTGAGTCCCAGGGTGGTTTTCATCCGCTTTTCGGTATCGGAAAGGGCGTCGGTGCGGCGGTTCATGGCCGCCAGCCGGTCCTCCCCCCGGCCGTACTGCAGAATTTCCGGCAGGCCCCGCAGGCTGTCCAGCACAAAGGCGGACAATTCCCCGGCCCCGGCCCGGAGCCGGGCGCCGTCCTGTCCCCCCAGCCGGGCCACGGCCAGGGGAATGACCAACCCCACCGTGAGGTAGGCGGCCAGGGCCAGCAGCCCCAAAAGCGGGTGATAGCTGCCGATGAACAGGCAGAGGATGGCGCTGAACAAAGCCGCGATGGCCGCCGGAGAGATGGTGTGGGCGTAGAACACCTCCAGCAGCTCGATGTCGGAGGTGATCACCGCGATGAGATCCCCCCGGTCCCGGCCTTCCAGCTTGGCGGGGCAGAGCCGCCGCAGGGCCCGGAACACCTTGTGGCGGATGAGGGCCAGCAGCTTGAAGGCGATGAAGTGGTTGCAGGCCTGCTCGGCGTACCGCAGCAGTCCCCGGGCGGCGGCAAAGACGCCCGCCAGCACAAACAGGGCGGCCAAGGGCAGCGCCCAGCCCGGGCGCAGGATCTCCAGCAGGGCCCAGCCCCCCAGAATGGTGATGAAGGAGGCGCAGAGATGCCCCGCCAGACCCATGGCGATGGCCAGCAGCATATAGCCGGTGAGGGGTTTCACCAGACCCACCAGCCGGGCCATCACGGTAAATCCGCTTCGCTTGTTCATACCGCGGCACCTTCCTTTCCGTAGTTTTCCAGTTCGGCCTGGGCGTTCCAGAGCCGGGCGTAGCAGCCGCCCCGGGCCAACAGCACTCCGTGGCTGCCGCTCTCGGCCAGACGGCCCTTTTCCAGCACATAGATCTTGTCGGCAAACTCCACATTGGCCAGCCGATGGGAGATGAGCAGCACCGTTTTGGTCTTTGCCAGCCGGCGGATGACCTCCATGATGTCGTTTTCGCTCTCCACGTCGATGTTGGAGGTGGCCTCGTCAAAGATATAGGCGGGGCTGTCGGCCAGCAGCGCCCGGGCCAAAGCCAATCGCTGGCACTGGCCCCCCGACAGGTTGGCGCCCCGCTCGGCCACCGGGGTGTCCAGTCCCTGCTCGCTGCGGACAAAATCCGCCAGCTTCACCTGCTCCAGCACCTGCCAGAGAGCATCGTCGGAAGCATCGGGCCGGGCCATGCGCAGGTTGTCGGCCACGGTGCCCTTGAACAGATAGCTCTGGTGGCTCACATAGGTGAAAGCCCCCAGCAGGCTGTCCTCCCGGATATTCCGCAGCTCAAGGCCGCCCACCGTCACCGAGCCGGTATAGCCCTTGTTCCGGCCCATGAGGAGGGCCGAAAGGGTGGATTTGCCGCAGCCCGATTCTCCCACCAGAGCCGTGAAGCTGCCCATGGGGATCTCCAGTTCCAGCCCCCGGAGCACCGGTTTTTCGGACTGGTAGCCGAAACCCAGATTCCGGCAGCGGATGGTGAGGTCATCCCCCAAAGTTTCGCTGCCCCGGGCGGGTTCGGGCAGATCCAGCAGCCGGAAGATTTTGTCACTGGCGGCCATGCCGTTCATGGCAATGTGGAAAAAGGAGCCCAGCAGCCGCATGGGGATGAAAAAGTCGGCGGCCAGCAGCAGGATCAGCAGCGCCCCGTCCAGGGAGATGCGGCCGGCGGCAAACTGGGTGGCCGCCAGAATCGCCCCCAGGGCCGCGCCGCCATAGGCGATGAGGTCCATGATGGTGATGGAGTTGAGCTGCATGGTCAGCACCTTCATGGTGATGCGCCGGAACTGCTCGGCCTGGCGGTCCATCTCCTGCTGCTTGTATGCGTCGGCCTGGTAGATTTTCAAAGTGGTGAGACCCTGGAGGTTTTCCAGAAAGCTGTCACCCAGGGCGGTGTACTGGCCCCAGTATTTGGCCAGCAGCTTTTTGGCCCACCGCTGCACCGCCACAATGGCGGCGGGGATCAGGGGCACGCAGACCAGCAGCACCAGGGCCGCCGGCAGGCTCACAAAGGCCAGCACCCCGAACAAGGTGAGAGGGGCCAGCATGGCGTAAAAGAACTGGGGCAGATAAGCGCCGAAATAGGTTTCCAGCTGGTCCACCCCTTCCACCGCCACCTGTACCACCTCGGAGGTGTTGACCTGCTCCTTATAGGAGGAGCCCAGCCGGAGCAGTTTGCGGTAGATCTTTTCCCGCAGGGTCTTTTTCACCGCTTTGCTGGACAGGTAGCTCATGCGGCTGGCCAGGGCGGTGCAGACAAACCGCACGGCCAGAGCCGCCGCCCCCACCGCTCCCAGGGCAGCCAGGCTGCGGGGTTCCACGGTGTTCTGCCACAGCCCCGCCAGCAGACGGGCTACCGCCGCCATCAGGACAATATTGGCCAGCAGTGCCAGCCATTGGCAGAGCACGTTGGCTGCAATGTACTTTTTGCTGTCGGGCACAGTGCCGATCAGCCCCTTGTTGATCATCATGCAGTTTCCTCTTTCTCCTTGCCGGGCAGCCTTCGCCGGGGCCGCCGGTTCGGTTAGCCAAA
>DXDW01000026.1 GCA_019115305.1 Candidatus Anaerofilum excrementigallinarum | reverse complement strand
GGAACAAAAACCGAAAGGAAGCGGTATCTATGCGCCTTACCCTGGAAAAAGCCCGGCAGCTGCTGGAAACCACCACCACCGAACCCCATCTGTTTGACCACGCAGTAGGGGTGTCGGCAGCCATGAGAGCCATGGCCCGGCATTTTGGCCAGGAGGAGGAATACTGGCAGGCGGTGGGCTGGCTCCACGACTACGATTACCAGCAGTTCCCCGACCAGCACCTGCAGCACACCGAGCAGCCCCTGCGGGACGCCGGAGTGGACGAGGAGGCCATCCGGGCCATTTTGGCCCATGGCTACGGCATGTGCAGCCAGGTCAAGCCCGAGACCGATCTGGAAAAGAGCCTGTTCACGGTGGACGAGCTCACAGGTCTGGTGGCGGCTGCGGCCAAAATGCGGCCCCTGGGCATCACCGATCTGGAGGTATCCAGCCTGAAAAAGAAGTTCAAGGACAAAAAATTCGCCGCCAAGATCGACCGGGATGTGATCCGGCAGGGCTGCGAAATGCTGGAAATGCCCCTGGAGGAGGTCATGGCCATCTGCATCGAGGGCATGAAGCCGGTGGCCGACCAGCTGGGCATCGGTCCCAAAGCCTGAACCACAGGTAAAACCACGGGCAAAAAAGCGCCCGGTCCTCTCCTGTCTGCGGGAGGGGGCCGGGCGCTTTTTGACTAGATGAGGCTGTTTTTGCGGTATTGTTTGGGGGAAAGGCCGTACCGCTTATGAAACCGCCGGGAAAAATAACAGGGGTCGCAGAAGCCCAGCCGGTCGCTGATCTGCTGGATGGACAGGTCGGTGCGGCGCAGCAGCTGCTCGGCCTGGAGAAAGACCTGTTCGTCCATGTACTGCCCCGGGGTCAGGCCCATCTCCTCCCGGAAGGTCTGGGCCAAAGTGCGCTCCGACACATGGGCCAGCTCGGCCAGCTGGCGCACCGTCAGCTGGATGGTGGGGTGGCTGCGGATATAGGCAGTGGCCTCCCGCACACAGGCGGAATGCCGGGCGGGACGCAGGGGAATGGGGGAGCCCGCCAGCATGTCCAGCACCAGCCCGAACACCTGCTGGCGCAGCCGCAGGCAGGCGGCCAGATCGCCCCCCTGCAGGGCCTTGGCCATAGAACGGGCCAGTTCCGGGTCTCCCCGGCGGCTGAGAAATCCGTCGGTGCGGCGCAGCAGGTTGACGCCGGTGTCGTCCACCAGCTGGATGTGGAAATAGAGCTGCTCCATCCGGCTGCGGCAGGCGTGGCGGAAGGAAAAGCCCCCGGGCAGCAGATGCCACCACCCCGGCTGCAAAGGCAGCTGGTGGCCCGCAAACACGATATAAGGGTCCCCGTCACAGATATAGTACAGCCGGGCGTAGGCGGGGTCGCGGATATTCCCCACCCATTCCCGGGCGGTGCAGGCGTGGCCCCAGTCCAGCAGCTGCAGCTGGATGCGGTTGACCTCGTCGCAGGAAACGGCGCTTTTTTCAACGAGCATATGTCCAAGACTCCTTTGGAGGCAAATTGCCGAAAATTCCATGTTTTTTGCGGTTTATTCCCTTGTCCGCAGCCGGCGCGGGGGATATGATAGCGGTAAGAAAAAACAGCGCGGCACCCGCCGCCCAGACCACCCCACGGGAGGAAATGATATGTCCAGTTATTCCATCCACAGCACTCCCGGCGACACCGCCTGGTTCCGCCACGACCGCTTCGGTATGTTCATCCACTGGGGCCTGTATTCCATGCCGGCCCGGCACGAGTGGATCAAGTCCTACGAAAAGATCAGCGAGGAAAAATACGAGAAATATTTCCGCTATTTTGACCCCGATCTCTACGACGCCCGGGAATGGGCCCGGCAGGCCAAGGCCGCCGGCATGAAGTACGCGGTGATGACCACCAAGCATCACGAGGGATTCTGCATGTTCGATTCCCAGTACACCGACTATAAGTGCACCAACACCCCCGCCGGCCGGGATCTTGTCCGGGAATATGTGGACGCCTTCCGGGCCGAAGGGCTGCGGGTGGGCTTTTACTACTCCCTCATCGACTGGCATCATCTGGACTTCACCATCGACCAGATCCATCCCCGCCGGGATGACCCCGACGCCCAGCAGCAGAACCAGGGCCGGGACATGAACCGCTATGCCGAATACATGCGCAACCAGGTCACCGAGCTGCTGACCAATTACGGAAAAATCGACATTCTGTGGTTTGATTTCTCCTACGACAAGGCCCCCGGCACCCCCGACTGGATGCAGGGCAAGGGCAAGGACGACTGGCAGGCCCAGCAGCTCATCGACACCGCCCGCCGGCTGCAGCCGGGCATCATCATCGACAACCGCACCCAGCTGGAACAGGACCTGTGGACCCCGGAGCAGTACCAGATGCGCCGGTGGCCCCGCCATCCCGAAACCGGCGAGCTGGTCACCTGGGAGGCCTGCCAGACCTTTTCCGGCTCCTGGGGCTATTACCGGGACGAGATGACCTGGAAATCCCCCGAAATGCTGGTGCAGATGCTGGTGAACACGGTGGCTCTCGGCGGCAATCTGCTGATGAACGTGGGCCCCACCTCCCGGGGATACCTGGACAGCCGCGCCCAGAAGGCTCTGGAGGTATACGCCGACTGGATGAAGTACAACAGCCGCTCCATCTACGGCTGCACCATGGCCGAGCCGGAATGGCTGGCCCTGTGCCCCAACGGCTGCAAGATGACCCAGAGCGAGGACGGAAAGCGGCTGTATATCCATCTGTTTGAGTACCCTTACCAGTATCTGGAACTGGATGGCTTCGCGGGCAAGGTGGACTACATGCAGTTCCTCCACGACGGCAGCGAGCTGCTCTACGACGAGGGGGAGGTACAGCACTTCAGCGAGGGCCATACCCGGAACCCGGGTCTGCTGGCGGTGAAGCTGCCGGTGGTCAAGCCCAATGTAATTGTACCGGTGATCGAGGTATTTCTCAAGTGAAAAAAGCGGGGCGGAGGACAAAATCCTCCGCCCCGCTTCTGTTTGGGGTGGGTTACAGGGTATAGCTGGCGGCGGTGATGCGCACCGTGTCCAGATCCCGCTGGTTGATCCGGCTGCTGGTGCGGGAGGGGGTGCGGGCCGAGATGTCGGCCACGTCCCGGCAGACCGCGCGCACCGCAGCCAGCTGCTCGGCGGTGCCCTCCACGCTGGCGCAGTCGTGGATGGAGCGGATCTTTTCCCGCAGCAGCTCGGGGGGGATGTCCTCGTCAAATTCCACGCTGGCGCAGTCCTCGATGCGCAGCCCGAACTCGGCCTGCTCCAGCATGGCCCGGGAGATCTCCAAGCAGCCGATGTCCTCCAGGCAGTCCCCCCGGGCGTCCACCAGTTCCAGACGCCGGGCCTTGACGGCGGCCTTTTCGGCCCAGTCGGCCAGCCGCTCGTCCAGCCGTAAAGTGCCGGTGACCGTCAGCTGTTCCAGCCTGGCGGCCAAGGGGGCCTGTTCGGCGTCGATGGCAAAATTGCCGTCGGCAAAAATCCGCCGGCTCTGCAGCAGCAGCCCCTTGTCCAGCTGGTTCTGGCGGGTGTAGAACATGCCGTCGGGTACCTCCACCACCTTGGCCTCGGGGTTGATGCAGCCCAGCAGGCTCTCCATGGCGCTGTTGCGCAGCACTGCCTTTTCCACCCGGAAATCCAGCTGCTTGGAGGCGGCCAGGCTCCAGTCCACGTTCTCCTCCAGGGCCACCAGCTTGGCGGCGTCGTATTTGGCCCCCTGGGCGGCCCGGAGCAGGAAGGTGCGGTCCAGAGTGATCTTGTCCAGCAGCACCGCGTCGGGGCGGTAGGCCTGGCGGCTTCCGTTGACCTGGATGCGGCCCAGCATCCCCTCCATGCCCATGGGGTAGACCAGCTCGCCGTTGACCTGCACCGCGGCGTAGCTTTCCAGGGCGTCCTGGCAGTCGGGATGCAGCGTAAGGGTGCCGTTTACCACCAGCACCGTGGGCTGGCTCACAGTCTGGCCCTTCTGCAGCGCCGCGGTGCCGTTCTGCATGGCCAGCTGGCAGCCCTCGGGCACCAGCAGGGTGGAGGCGGTCTGCAGTTCCATGCCGTATTGGGCCATAAGCTGCTGGGCCCGGGGGCTTACCAGAGCCAGAGCGGCCTTGGCCCGCACCCGGCGGTAGCTGGCCAGCACCTGTTCCTGCATGCAGGAGAGGTTGAGAACGGCGGCCTGGATGTCCAGATCCTTTTTATTCAGATTTTCCATGATTGGTTCCTCCTTGGGGGCTTTCGCCCAGATATGCTTGTTTGAGTTTCTTTGCCGCCGCCCGCAGGCGGGTGCGGACGGTGGCGGCGGGAATGCCCAGCTGTTGGGCCAGCTGGGTGCTGTTCCAGCCAACGAAATACCGCAGCACCACCAGACGGCGGGCGTCGGGGTCCAATACGTCCAGACACTGGCGCACCGTCACCGCCGAGAGATCGTCCTCCGAGACCGGCTCCTCCTCAGGTTCGGGCTGGCGGGCCTGCCGCCGCACCTGGTCGAAAAAGCAGTTGCGGGTGGTGCGGAAAAGCCAGGCCTGCTGCTGGGGAGTGGAGAGACTGCTGAATTCTTCCAGCCGCTGGTAGGCCCGGCAGAAGGCCTCCTGGGCCAGGTCCTCAGCGGCGGTCTGGTCGCCGGCGAATTTGAGGGCGTAGCGGGTCAGCGGCTGAAAAAAGTCGGTGTACAGCTGTATGAAATCCATTTCTGCCCTCCTTTTCGGCCGGGTATGCACAGACGCGGGTCAGGCAGGGAATACCAGTAAAGATGATGCAATTCCATAGGCGGCTCCTTTTGTATGCGTGGGAGCTTTTTCTGCGCTGAAAAAACTCCTTTCCCCGGCCCCCGGGGGCCGCTTTCGTCTGTATAACGAAGGGGAAAGGAGAAGTGTTTGGGTGATTTTTAATTTTTTTCTTTTTTCTGCTTTTTGCCTTTGGCCCGGTTGGCGGCGCAGCAGCCGGCGGCCCAGGCCGAGATGGTGTGCATCTGCTCGGCACTTTCAAAGCAGCGGGCCGGCACAAAGACCACCACAAAGCCCTGCCGGTTGAGCAGCAGCAGCCCCGCGGGGCCGGATATGGCATGGAAAATGCTTTCCCACTCAAACCGGCTCTGCACCTGGTCGTTGTCCCGGCGCACCGCCTGGTGGTCCATCCGCAGCCGCCCCGAGAGAAGCAGCCGGGTGTTGGGCTGGCGGCGAAGTGCCCGGCGCAGCTGGCGACCCGCTGCCCCCGGTCCCCGCAGCCAGAACAGTTCGCCGGCCAGCAGCAGGGGGATCACCAGCCAGCTCCACAGGGGCAGCTGGTTGCCTATGAGGATCACCGCCAGGGCCGCCGCCTGGATGCCCAGCAGAATGGCCGTGCGCCGGTTGGACAGGCGGCTGCGCGTCTGCATGGCCACCATGGCCTCCAGATCCTGCTGCTCCAGCTGCACCTGGGTCTGGAACACCGGGGCGCTTTCCTCCCCGTCGGCGGGCAGGGCCAGTTCCACCGGCACCGGGGGCGGGGACTGGAGCTTTTGCAGCAGCAGGTCCTCCACGGCCTCCTCGGTCTCGGGGTCCATATCGTCCAGGGGAATGCCCATTACCTGCCGCCAGCCTACACAGAGCACAAAGTCGTGCACCGTGCGCTCCATCCACTGGATCTGGTTATAGGGCAGGGCCATGATCTGCTGTCCCTGGTCGTCGTAGAGCACCAGCCGCCAGTCGGCCAGCACCAGAGTGGTCCGGCGGCCGGGCTGCCAGCGGTTGATTTTGGCGTAGAAAAATGCCTCGATGCGCCCCAGCAAAGAGGGGCTCAGCAGCACAAACAGACCCACAGTCACCCAGGTGGCGCTGCCCAGCCAGCCCTCCTGCACCATAAACCGGGGATATACCCGCAGAATCTCCCACAGGCCGGCGTGGGCCCGGGCCCCCATGGAGACCACCATGTACAGCGGGGTGACAAACCAGAACAGCAGCAGCAGTCCGGTGATCCAGCGCAGCACTGCCCGGGGTTTCATATGGGCGTAAAAGCAGGAAAAGGCTTCCCGCAGGTTTCGTTTTTTCTGTACCAGCTCCAGCTGCATACAAGCATCCCTCCCGGTTTTGCCCCAAGGGGGCGAGAATTGATTTCAGTATAGCATATCTGACGATACTTTTGCCGTGTTTGTTTCAGTTTTTTGTCTTTCGGCATGGATTGCCCCGGGTCTTTGTGCTATAATGGCCCCAGACCCGGCCCTTCCGGCCGGAAAACCACAACAGGAGGTTGCCTTATGCTGGAAGACGCACTGTACGAGGTGGTGCTCATCGACGGGGACTATGCCCACCTGAAACGACTGGACAAAGAGGTGGAGGGGCTCAACCCCGTGGCCCGGTTCCTGCTGCCCATGGAGATCGACGAGGGCAGCCGGCTGCTCTACCACAACCTGGAATACACCATCGCCGAATAAATCCGCCATCAGGAGGACACGCTATGCCTTTTGTCACCGAATCCAACCGCATTTACTACGAGCAGGAGGGCCGCACTTTGGCCGAGATCACCTTCCCCGCCCTGGACGACACCACTGTGAACATCGACCACACCTTTGTGGACGAGTGTCTGCGGGGCCAGGGAGTGGCCGGACGGCTGATGGAGCTGGCCGCCGCCGAGCTGGAGCGCACCGGCCGCAAGGCTGTGGCCACCTGCAGCTATGCCCGCCGCTGGCTGGAAAATCACCCCGACCAGGCCGAAAAGCTCCAGCGGAAAAAGGGATAATATACAAATTGTATATTGCAAACAAAAAATTACACAAAATCCCCGGGAGGGCTGCGGCCTACCCGGGGATTTTTGCTGCCGGAAGCTTGCTTGCACACCGGAGGAAAATTGTGGTATCATCTATTTATTAAAGAAAAGACGCGGATTTTCGGGGGCAGGGATGCCCCCGCCGCTATTTGGGGTCGGTTTGGCTCCGCCGCAAAGAAAGCGGAAAACAGGGGACGGCCGGTCCCCGGCAAGGGAGGAGTAAGCATTGCAGACACAGCAAAAAAGCGATTTTTCCAGCGGCAGCGTCATCCGCCATATCCTGGCCCTGGCGGTGCCCATGACGGTGGCCCAGCTGGTGCAGGTGCTGTACAACATCGTGGACCGCATCTACATCGGCCATCTGCCGGGGGCCTCCTCTCTGGCCCTTACCGGACTGGGGCTCACCTTTCCGGTGATCACCGTCATCACCGCCTTCACCAATCTGTTCGGCATGGGCGGCGCGCCTCTGTGCTCCATCGCCCGGGGCCGGGGAGAGGAGGAAAAGGCCCGGCGCATCATGGGCAATACCTTTGCCATGCTCTGCACCTTCTGTCTGGTGCTCATGGTGCTGGGGTATCTGTTCCTCAAGCCGGTGCTGTATCTTTTCGGCGCCAGTGACGCCAGCTATCCCTATGCCCGGGACTACATGCTGATTTATCTGGCGGGCACTCCCTTTGTGATGCTGGGCACCGGCATGAACGGCTTTATCAATGTCCAGGGCTTTGGCCGTACCGGCATGATGACCATTCTGCTGGGAGCGGCGGTGAATATCCTGCTGGACCCCATCTTCATTTTTGTATTGGGCATGGGGGTGCAGGGGGCGGCTCTGGCCACGGTGCTGTCCCAGCTGCTCAGCGCCGTCTGGGTGCTGCGGTTCCTCACCGGGCCCAAAACTTTGCTGCGGCTGGACCGGGGCAGCATGCGCCCCGATCCCCGGCTGCTGCGGGAGATCGTGGGGCTGGGCACCGCCGGCTTTATCATGTCGGCCACCAACGGCGCGGTGCAGGTGGCCTGCAACGCCACTTTGCGGGACAGCGGCGGCGATGTGTATGTGGGCATTATGACGGTGCTGAACTCGGTGCGGGATGTGGTGGCTCTGCCCATCCAGGGCCTGACCAACGCCGCCCAGCCGGTAATGGGCTACAACTACGGCGCCCGCCGGTTCGACCGTGTGAAAAAGAGCATCGCCTTTACCAGCATCGCCAGTGTGGCCTATATGCTGGTGGCCTGGCTGCTGCTGTTCGTATTCCCCGAGCCGGTGATGCGGGTGTTCAACTCCGACCCCGTGCTGGTGGCCAAGGGGGTTCCGGCGCTGCACCTGTACTTTTTCGGCTTCTTTATGATGGCGCTGCAGTTTTCGGGCCAGTCCACCTTTGTGGGCCTGGGCCAGTCCCGGCAGGCGGTGTTCTTCTCCTTGTTCCGCAAGATCATCATTGTGGTGCCTCTCACCCTGCTGCTGCCCCGGGTGGGCTTTGGGGTGCAGGGGGTATTCCTGGCCGAGCCCATCTCTAACTTCATCGGCGGCCTGGCCTGCTTTATCACCATGCTGTTCACGGTGAACCGGCTGTTCCGGGGCCACGCCGAGCGGGGCTGACCTTCTGCCAAACAAAAAACGGCTCTGCTCCTCTGCCAGGCGGCGGAGAGCAGGGCCGGTTTTGCTGTGCGGGTGCGGAAAACAAAAAAATCCCCGCAGCGTTTGCTGCGGGGATTTTGGCGCCTCTTGTTGGGCTCGAACCAACGACCTACGGATTAACAGTCCGGCGCTCTACCGACTGAGCTAAAGAGGCTTATGTGGTGACCCGTGGGAGAATCGAACTCCCGTTTACGGCGTGAGAGGCCGTCGTCTTGACCGCTTGACCAACGGGCCACGAGAAAGCTTTTATATTATATCGAGGATTTTCAGATTTGTCAACCGGTTTTTTCAAAAAAATCAAAATTTTTTTATTTTTTCTTTTTCACCGCTTTCGGCAGCAGCGGCCGCACAGATTTTTTTATAAATGCGAGAAAAACAGTTGACATTACCGCTTTACTTTGCTAAAATGCTAAAGCATAGAGGGGCTGTGATAGAAACAGCCAAACAACACCCGCCGGGCGAAAGCCCGGCGGGCACGGGCAAAGGCCCACAGCGAAAAGGGGGAACTTGGGATGAAAAAGTTTGCGGCACTGGCAATGGCGGCGGCTGTACTGGCGGGAACGCTGGCAGGCTGCGGGGGTTCGGCTTCCGATCTGGAAAAGATCGAGAAAAACGGGGTGCTCAAGGTGGGCATCACCCTCTACGAGCCCATGAACTATAAAGATGAGGACGGAAACCTCACCGGCTTTGACACCGAGCTCACCCAGGCTGTCTGCGAAAAGCTGGGGGTGGACGCCGAGTTTGTCGTGATCGATTGGGACCAGAAGGTCACCGAGCTGAAGAGCGGCAACATCGACTGCGTCTGGAACGGCATGACCCTCACCGATGAGCTCAAGACCAACATGGACTTCTCCATGCCTTACGCCGGCAACACCCAGGTGTGCGTCATCAACAAGGCCAACGCCGACGTGTACACCACTTTGGAATCCATGGCCGACGCCCGCATCGTGGCCGAGGCCGGCAGCACCGGCGCGGCGGCGGTGGAGGCCAACGAGACCCTGAAAAACGCCCAGCTGACCACCATGACCGCCCAGCGTGACACTCTGCTGGAGCTGAAGAGCGGCACCGCGGATGTGGCGGTGATCGACGGCGTTATGGCCAAGGCCTCGGTGGGCGAGGGCACCAGCTACGACGATCTGATGATCGTGGAGGGCCTGGAGCTGTCCAAGGAGGAGTACGGCGTGGGCCTGCGCAAGGGCAGCGATCTCACCGCCAAGATCAACGAGGCGCTGCAGCAGCTGGCCGACGAGGGCTTTGTGGACCAGCTGGCCGAGAAGTATCCCACCGTACAGGTGATGCTGGAGCCGGCGGCCTGACAATCAACAGAACAAGCAACAGGGGGGCGGCCGCCGGCCGCCCCTGATTTTGGGAAAGGAAGAAAAGGCCCATGGCTTTTTTTGATTCAAGTTTCTGGCAGATCAATCTGGAGCTGCTGCAGGGATTCGGCAGCACCTGCTTTATCTTTGCGGTCACTTTGCTGGCGTCGCTGCCTTTGGGCCTGGTGATCTGCTTTGGCTCCATGAGCCGGTTTGGGCTGCTGCGGGCCGTGACACGGTGCTTTGTCTGGATCATCCGGGGCACCCCCCTGATGCTGCAGGTGATGATCGTATTCTATCTGCCGGGCCTGGCCTTCGGCCTTCCCATGGAAAACCGCATGGCGGCGGTGCTGGCTGCTTTCATCATCAACTACGCGGCCTATTTTTCCGAGATCTACCGGGGCGGCATCGAGAGCATCCCCAAGGGCCAGTACGAGGCCGGCCGGGTGCTGGGCATGACCGACAGCCAGATCTTTTTCCGGGTGGTGCTGCTGCAGGTGATCAAGCGCATTCTGCCCCCCATGAGCAACGAGATCATCACGCTGGTCAAGGACACCTCCCTGGCCCGGGTCATCGCGGTGGGAGAGCTGATCCGCGCCGCCCAGGACATTGTGGCCCAGCAGGCTTTGATCTGGCCTTTGTTCTATACCGGTATCTTCTATCTCATTTTCAGCGGTCTGCTCACCATCGGGTTTGGGGCGCTGGAGAAAAAACTGGATTATTTCCGAGGTTGAGCCATGGCTGTATTGCAAGTTGAAAATCTGAAAAAGAACTACGGCGGCCTGCAGGTGCTGAAGGGCATCTCCTTTTCTCTGAAGAAGGGACAGGTTTTGTCCATCATCGGTTCCTCCGGCAGCGGAAAAACCACGCTGCTGCGCTGCCTGAATTTCCTGGAGACCCCCGACGAGGGGCGGATTCTGGTCAACGGCGAAGAGCTGTTCAGCGCCGCCGACGCCCGCACCGCCACCCCGGCCCAGATCCGGGAAAAGCGGCTGCACTTCGGGCTGGTGTTCCAGTCCTTCAATCTGTTCCCCCAGTACACGGCGCTGCAGAACATCACCCTGGCTATGGATCTGCAGGAAAAAGAGCGGGCTCGCCGGCAAAAGCAGCGGGTTTCCCGCCAGGCTCTCGAGGCGAATCAGCAGAAGGCCCAGGCCCTGCTGGCCCGGGTAGGGCTGGCGGAAAAGGCCGGCAGCTATCCCTGGCAGCTTTCGGGCGGCCAGCAGCAGCGGGTGGCCATTGCCCGGGCTCTGGCTCTGGAGCCGGATATCCTCTGCTTTGACGAGCCCACCAGCGCTTTGGACCCCGAGCTCACCGGCGAGGTGCTGCGGGTGATCCGGGAGCTGAAAAGTGCCGACACCACCATGATCGTGGTGACCCACGAGATGGAGTTTGCCCGCCATGTCTCCGACCGGGTGATCTTTATGGCCGGCGGCGTCATCGAGGAGGAGGGCGAGCCGGAACAGGTGTTCGGCAATCCCCAGAGCCCCCTCACCCGGGCCTTTGTCTGCCAGGCCGGTATCGAAAAAGACTGATTTTCTCGGCGGCTTTTGCGCGCACGTTTCTGCCGGTATGCTGATAAGGAGCGAGAAGAATGGCCTATCCTGATGAAAAGACGGTTCAAACCTGGCTTGCTCCCCTGCAGGGGATGAAGGTTTGCGTCAAGAAGATGTTCGGTTGCTATTGTCTGTACTGCGACGACCAGCCGGTGGGATGGATCAGTGAGAAGGGGCTGTCCCTGCGGGAGGTGGGGCTGCCGTATCTGCCGCAGAACCTCCGGCGCCCTGCCCCCACGGACGCGATACAGGAAATCAGCATCCCGCTGGAATACAGCGGCTGCGCCTGGTTTCCGCGAGCGGTAGAAGATACCGCGAAAATCCGCAGGGCGCAAAGCAAACCGGCCGCCCGCCGAAAAAAATGAACCGATACGCGCACCTTTTCCGCGCCCCTGCTTTGCGGCAGGCGGCGCGTTTTTTTGTACCGCAGCTCTGCAAAAGACAAACAAAAGCCTTCGCTTTGTGGGAGGCAAAGCGAAGGCTTTAAAGAAGGGAATCGGTTCCGACCCCGCCCAGCAGCCGGACAAAAGCACGAGAAAGAGCGGGACACAAAGAGGAAATGAAAACCCGGCCCGGCGGGGCAAAACCGTAAAACGGGGATAGCAGGGGAAAAGGGGAGATTTACTCCACGTCCTGGAGGGCGTCGTAGTTTTCTTCGCCGGTGCGGACCTTGACCACCCGGCTGACGGGGTAGACAAAGATCTTGCCGTCCCCCACATGGCCGGTGTAGAGGGCCTTTTTGGCGGTCTCGATCACCGCGTCCACCGGGATGGCGCTGACCACGATCTCCACCTTGATCTTGGGCAGCAGAGTGGCGTCCATCTCTACGCCGCGGTAGAACTCGCCGGCGCCCTTCTGGATGCCGCAGCCCATGACCTGGGTCACGGTCATGCCGGTGACCCCCAGATGGTTCATGGCCTGCTTGAGCTCGTCAAACCGGGACAGCCGGGTAATAATGGAGACCTTCCACATGCCGGTGTCGGCGGGCTGGGCCAGCTCGGTGCGCACCACCTTAACGGCGGCTTCCTTCTGGCGGAGGCTGGCCTTTTCGTAATCGCCCTCGCCCAGGTCGGTGTTTTCGTTCACCTCCATGGCCGCGGACACATCGGTGATGGCAAAGCCGGAGTAGGCGCTGGCCAGGCCGTGTTCGTGCATATCCAGGCCGTCGATCTCCACCTCGGCGGGAACCCGCAGGCCGATGACCTTGTCAATGACCTTGAAGATGATGAACATGGTCACCAGCACCCAGACAGCCACGCTGGCCACGCCCAGCAGCTGCACCAGCAGGGCGTGGACGCCGCCGCCGTAGAACAGGCCGTACTCGGTGGAGAACAGGCCCACGCAGATGGTGCCGAAGGCGCCGCAGACGCCGTGTACCGAGATGGCGCCCACGGGGTCGTCGATGCGGGCCACCTTATCGAAGAATTCCACCGCCAGCAGCACCAGAATGCCGGCGCCCAGGCCGATGAAGAAGGCGCCCACCGGGCTTACGGTGTCGCAGCCGGCGGTGATGGCCACCAGACCGGCCAGAGAGCCGTTGAAGGTCATGGAGACGTCGGGCTTTTTATACCGCAGCCAGGAGAAGATCATCACGGTGCAGGTGGCCACGGCGGCGGACATGTTGGTGTTCATGAAAACCAGAGAAGCGGTCTCCATGGCCGCGTCGGTGGAAAGGGAAACGGTGCTGGCGCCGTTGAAGCCGAACCAGCAGAACCACAGGATGAAAACGCCCAGGGAAAGAGCGGTGAGGTTGTGGCCGGGAATGGCCCGGGGCTTGCCGTCCTTGCCGTATTTGCCGATGCGGGGGCCCAGGATGGCCGCGCCCACGGCGGCGGCGATGCCGCCCACCATATGCACCGCGGTGCTGCCGGCAAAATCATGGAAGCCCAGGTCCGCCAGCCAGCCGCCGCCCCAGATCCAGTGGCCGGAGATGGGGTAGACGATGAGGGAAATGAGGGCGCTGTATACACAGTAGGCCTTGAAGTTGGTGCGCTCGGCCATGGAGCCGGAAACGATAGTGGCGGATGTGGCGCAGAAGACGGTCTGGAAGATCACATAGCACCAAACCGGCAGAGAACCGAAGTCGTAGTCGCCCCGGATCAGGGGATCGAAGCCGCCGATGAGGGCCCCCGAGCCGCCGAACATGATGCCGAAGCCCACCAGCCAGTAGATGGGGGCGCCGATACAGAAGTCCATCAGGTTCTTCATCAAAATGTTGCCGGTGTTTTTGGCCCGGGTCAGACCCGCTTCACACAGGGAAAAGCCCGCCTGCATGAAAAACACCATGGCCGCGCCCCATAGGGTCCACAATACGTCAACAGATGTAAACATACTCTTTATTCCTCCTCCTGGATTGTCCCGCAGGACAATGTTTCGCATTTTGCCCGGGGCCCGTACGCGGCAGGGCAGACAGCGGAGGAGCTTCGCCGAAAAAGCCCCTTTTCTGCGCGAAATACAGAAAAAACAGCAAAGGCGCCGGGATCGGCTTCCCAGCGCCTTTGCTGTTTGTGTGCATTATACGCCTTTGCGAAGGGGCCGTCAAGCAGCAAAACTGCCTATTTTTGCCCCTTGGGAAAGGCGGGATTTCTATGGTGTTTTTTGTGAAAGGACAGCTCCGGGCTTCTTACATGGATTCGGGCACCCGGATCTTGAACATCTGCAGCACGCTGCACAGCAGGTTCTTGGTGGCCAGGCAGAGGGCCATACGGGCCTGGCACAGGCCGCTCTCGGCGTCCTTCACGCGGCAGGCGTTGTAGAACTTGTGGTACAGGGTGGCCAACTCCACCACATACCGGGTGATGCGGGCGGGGTCATAGTTCTTGGCCGCGTTGATGATCTCGGCGGGGAAGTTGCCGATGTGGCGGATCAGCTCCCGCTCGGCGGGCTCGGTGAGCAGGCTGGTGTCGCAGTTGTCCAGACCGGCGAACTCGATGCCCTCCTCGGCCAGCTTTTTCAGGATGGAGCAGATGCGGGCGTGGGCGTACTGGACATAGTAGACGGGGTTGTCGCTGTCCTCCTTGACGGCCAGATCCAGGTCAAACTCCATCTGGCTGCCGGGCTCCCGCATGTTGAACAGGAACCGGGCGGAATCGATGGGCACCTCGTCCAGCAGGTCGGTGAGGGTGATGGCCTTGCCGGTGCGCTTGCTCATGCGGACGGGCTGGCCGTCCCGCACCAGACGCACCAGCTGCATCAGCACTACGTCCAGCTTTTCGCCGTCCAGGCCGATGGCGTCCAGAGCGCCCTTCATCCGGGCCACATGGCCGTGGTGGTCGGCACCCCAGATGTCGATGGCGCGGTCAAAGCCCCGCACCGCGAACTTGTTGTAGTGGTAGGCGATGTCGGCGGCAAAGTAGGTGGGGATGCCGTTGGCGCGCACCAGCACCTCGTCCTTTTCCTCTTCCTCGCCGTCGGCGGTCTTTTTCTTGTTCACGCCGTATTTGGCGCTGTACTTGGTGGAGCGGTACCAGATGGCCCCGTCCTTTTCGTAGGTGGCGCCCATCTCGGTGAGCTTGTCCACCACGGCCTTCACCGCGCCGCTCTCGTGGAGGGTGGTCTCGCTGAACCACACGTCGTACTGGATGCGGTATTTGCCCAGGTCGTCCTTGAGGCCCTGGACGTTTTTGGGCAGGGCAAAGGCGGTGATGGCCTTCTGCAGCTCCTCATCGGAGGCGTTCAGGTACTTGTCGCCCACCTCCTGGGCAAACTGAGAGGCGCGCAGCTTGATATCCTCGCCCTGGTAGCCGTCCTCGGGGAAGGGCACGGCCTCTTCGCCCAGGAAATGCTGGCGGTAGCGGGCAGCCAGGCTCTTGCCGAACTTGAGGATCTGGTTGCCGGCGTCGTTGATGAGAAATTCACGGGTCACGTCATAGCCGGCCCAGTCCAGCACGGCGGCCAGGCAGTCGCCCAGAGCGCCGCCCCGGGCGTTGCCCAGGTGCATGGGGCCGGTGGGGTTGGCGGAAACGAACTCCACGTTGATCTTTTTGCCCTGGCCGAAATCGGTGCGGCCAAAATCATCCCGGCTGGCGGCAGCCCGGACGATGTCGGCAAAGTAGACGTCGGACAGGAACAGGTTGATGAAGCCGGGGCCGGCGATCTCCACCCGCTGGAACAGGCTGCCTTCCAGAGTGGGCAGGCATTCCACAATGGCTTCGGCGATCTTGCGGGGGGCGGTTTTGAAGGCCCGGGCGCCGGCCAGAGCCAGGTTGGAGGCGATGTCGCCGTTTTTCACGTCGGCGGGCACTTCCACGATGAACTCGGGCAGCTCGGCGGCGGGCAGCAGGCCCTTTTCCATGGCGGTGTTGACAGCCTGGGTGAGCAGCTCACGGGCTTCGGTCATGGCAGCCTGCCGGGGATTGGTTGCAAAGGATTGGGTCATGGTAAAGCTCCTTTTCTTCCTTTTTATTGTATAGTCCTTGGTTGTTGCGGGGTTGGGATCAGTCCAGGGTCACAGTGACTTCCACCAGATTGCGGCTGAGCTCCTGGGTGCCGTCGTCCAGGGTGTAGCTGAAAAAGGCCTGGCCGCCGGCGTCGGTGAGCTGGCAGCGGATCTCGTCCGCCGCCACGCCCAAGGTGAGGGCCCCCACGCCGGTTTCGTAGTGGCAGACGTGGCGCACTCCCTTTTCGATGATCAGCTGGCTGGAGGCGGGGCCGAACCGCAGCATGGCCACCCGGCTTTCATCGGCTGCCACCTTCACGGTGGTGGTGCAGCCGGCGTAGCCGGTGGTCTCGGTCTCTTCGTAGGTGATGAAAAAGCTGTTTCCCCGTCGCAAAAAACTGCCCCGGGTCTTCAGCTGGATGCGCTCCTGCTCTCCCTGCTGGTCCAAGGTGCCGTCGATGCAGATCAGGCAGTTATAGTTCAATGGACCTACCTCCTTCTCCGGTCTGGTCCAGCCGCAGCTGGTAGCGGTCGATGTCGATGCGCTCCACCGGCCCGCCGGCGTACTGGCCCAGGAAGGTGTCGGCCACCGCCACAAAGCCCTCGGTGGAGTCGCTGACAAAAAACCGGGCCTGGCCTCCCTGGCCGCCCAGCAGCCCCCGGGCCGCCAGGGCCGAGCGGGTGGCGTCGGCGGTCTCCCGGCCGGGGTCGATGAGGGTGACCCCCGGGCCCATGACCTTGCCGATGACGTCGGCGATCAGGGGATAGTGGGTGCAGCCTAAAATCAGCACATCCACCCCCGCGGCGCGGATATCGGCCAGATATTCCTCGGCGATGGCGGTGGTGATGGGGTTCTCCCGGCCCAGATAGCCGTTTTCCACCAGGGGCACGAACATGGGGCAGGCCCGGGTGAAGATCTCGGCGTCGGGCAGCAGCTGTTTCAGCAGCCGGTAGTAGCTGCCGCTGCGGATGGTGGCGGCGGTGCCGATGACACCGATGCGCCGGTTGGCAGTGGCCGCTGCCGCCGCCCGGGCCGCCGCCTCCAGCACTCCGGTGTAGGGCACCGGCAGACGGTCGGAAAAGTCGGCGGGCAGAATGCTGCTGACGGTGCCGCAGGCTGCCATGATGTACTTTACATTTTTAGAAAGGAGAAAGGCGATATCCTGCCGGGCGTACTGGAGGATGATCTCCCGGCTGCGGCTGCCGTAGGGCACCCGGCCGGTGTCGCCGAAATAGATGATGTCCTCCTCGGGCAGTACCTTGCGCAGCTCCCGCACGGCGGTGAGCCCTCCAAGCCCCGAGTCGAACACCCCGATGGGCCGTTTATCCATGGCGCTTTCCCGCCCTTTCCAGTGCCAGCTCTGCCAGCCGGTCCAGCTGCTGGGGCAGAGACAGGCCGCTGTGGGCCATCATCTGGGGATACATGCTGATGGCGGTGAAGCCGGGCAAGGTGTTGATCTCGTTGAGCAGCACCCGGCCGGTGTTCTTTTCCACAAAGAAGTCCACCCGGGACAGCCCCTCGCAGCCCAGCGCGCGGTAGGCCTTCACCGCCGTGGTGCGCACCCGCTCCAGAACGGCGGGGTCCAGATCGGCGGGAATGCGGGTACGGGAAGTGCCCTTGATGTATTTGTCCTCGTAGGTGTAGAACTCCTCGCTGGCCAGGATCTCCCCGGGCTGACTGGCCTGGGGATGGCGGTTGCCTATGACAGCGCATTCCACCTCCTGGCCATCCACGAACCGCTCAAAGACGATCTTGCTGTCCTCGGCGGCGGCGATCTCGATGGCCCGGCGCAGGCCGTCCCGGTCGGCGGCCTTGCTCACACCCACGCTGCTGCCGGCGTTGGCGGGCTTTACAAAGATGGGCCAGCCCAGCTTTTTCTCCAGCCGGGCGGCGAGGGCGTCGAAGCCGGTGATGGCCTCGTCGGCCCATTCCCAGTCCCAGGCGCAGCGGGGAATGCCCGCGGCGTCCAGCAAAGAGTTGGCCACCGCCTTGTCCATGCAGACGGCGCTGGCCAGTACGCCGCAGCCCACATAGGGGATGCCGGCCAGCTCAAACAGGCCCTGGATGGTGCCGTCCTCGCCGTTTTTGCCGTGGAGGACGGGCAGCGCCAGGTCCAGGGGCAGCACCGTGCAGCCGCTCTCTTCCAGCTGCACCAGGCCGCCCAGCTGGCGGTCGGGGCTGACAAAGCAGGGGATGGTCTCTCCCTGCTCCCAGCTGCCGTCGGCCATCTGGTCGGGGGTGCACAGGCAGCGCAGCCAGCGGCCGGTTTTGGTGATACCAATATAATATACCTCGTACTTGTCCGGGTCCAGGGCCCGGGCCCAGGTGGCCGCCGAACGGCAGCTGACTTCGTGTTCGCTGGAAACACCGCCGAACACCAGGGCGGTTTTGAGTTTGGACATGAAAGCATTCTCCTTTGTTCGCGTGCTGGGAGGCGCCGGAAGCTCCGGCCTCCCGCCTATCTATCCATATGCCTGCCGTGGGGCAAAATGCCCTGGGGCGGCGCCGCGAGAACGCGATTTCGCATACCAATTTATCATACCACATTTGCATGGTGTTTGTCACCCCGCCACAAACACGAAAACAGGGCGGGAAAAACCGGAAAAAACCGTATAAAAAGCCATTTTGGGGCTTGACGGCAGGGCAGGAAATATGGTAAAATAACTTTACCTCTTGTGCAGGGCTATTTTTTTGTGCCGTTTTTTGGTGCATAACCCTGCCTGCATGAGGGAGGCTAAACGAACCGTTAAATGGAGGTGCCGAAGAATGAGAGTGAAGATCACCCTGGCCTGCACGGAGTGCAAGCAGCGCAACTACAACACGATGAAGAACAAGAAGAACAGCCCCGACCGGCTGGAGATGAAAAAGTATTGCCGCTTCTGCAAAAAGCATACTGTTCATCGCGAGACCAAGTAAGAAAGGCGGAGCGAAATGGCTGACAAGCAGAATGCCGCAAAAGCCGAAAAGACCAAGTCCGCCGACAAAAAGGCCAAAAAGCCCAACATTTTTGTGCGGGCGTTCCGCAGCCTGAAAAACACCTTCTCGCGCCTGGCTAAGTATTTCCGGGACGTTAAGAGCGAGATGAAAAAGGTGGTTTGGCCCGGCAAAAAGCAGATCATCAACAACACCATTGTGGTGCTGGTGGTGGTGGCGATCGCCAGCGTGGTCACTCTGGCGCTGGATACCGGCTTCATCACACTGCTGAAGCTGGCCATTGGTGCCTGATACGCCACGGCGTGACACGGCAGAGGACGGAGGTGCAATGAGCATGGCAGAGCAGGAAAACAACCAGGCGATGTGGTATGTGGTGCATACCTATTCCGGATACGAGAACAAGGTGGCGACCAACCTGATGACCATCGTGGAAAACCGCCGCCTGCAGGACCTGATCCACGAGGTGCGCGTGCCTGTGGAAAAGGCAGTGGAAGTGAAAAACGGCCAGGAGCGCGAAGTGGAGCACAAGCTGTTCCCCGGCTATGTTCTGGTGAAGATGGTGATGACCGACGAGAGCTGGTACATCGTACGCAACTGCCGCGGTGTGACGGGTTTTGTGGGTTCGTCCGTTTCCAAGCCTGTGCCGCTGTCCCAAAGCGAGGTGGACGCCCTGGGGATGGACACCGACGCACAGATCACGGTGGACTACGAGGTGGGCGATCAGGTGGAGATCCTGGCCGGTGCCCTGAAGGGCATGATCGGGATGGTAAGCACGATCGACATCGACAAAAACCTGGTGAAGGTCACCGTGTCCATGTTCGGACGGGAAACTCCCGCCGAAGTGGAATTGAACCAGGTAAAGAAAATCTGAACAAACATCTGGTAAGAGCCGCTACATGCGGTTTTTATAGGGCGCACGTGGGTGTGCCCGTGGGAGGGCGCGGCAGCCTTTGCCGCAATGCCCGCTAGCTTACCACAAATTATGGAGGTGCAGTTAAAATGGCGCAAAAGGTAACTGGCTATATCAAGCTTCAGATCCCCGCCGGCAAGGCGACCCCGGCGCCCCCTGTTGGTCCTGCTCTGGGTCAGCACGGCGTCAACATCATGGCGTTCACCAAGGAATTCAATGAGCGCACCAAGAACGACATCGGCTATGTGATCCCCGTGGTCATCACTGTGTATGCCGACCGTTCCTTCAGCTTTATCACCAAGACCCCTCCGGCGGCTGTTCTCATCAAGAAGGCCTGCGGCATCGAGAGTGGTTCCGGCGTTCCCAACAAGACCAAGGTGGCTACCATCACCAAGGCTCAGCTGCAGGAAATCGCCACCACCAAAATGCCCGACCTGAACGCGGCCAACATCGAGACCGCTATCAGCATGATCGCCGGCACCTGCCGCAGCATGGGCGTTACGGTCGTAGACTGATACACCCGCCATTCGTGGGAGGAAATAGATCCGATTTACCACAGGAGGAGTAAGAATGAAACACGGCAAACATTACGTTGAGAGCAAAAAGCTCGTAGATCGTACCAAGGCGTACGAAAGCGAAGAGGCTCTGGCCATCTGCTGCCAGACCGCCAAGGCCAAATTTGACGAGACCGTCGAGCTGCATGTCCGTCTGGGCGTTGACAGCCGTCATGCCGACCAGCAGGTCCGCGGCGCTGTGGTTCTGCCCAACGGCACCGGTAAGAGCGTGCGCGTTATCGCCATCGCCAAGGGCGACGCTGCCAAGGCTGCTGAGGAAGCCGGCGCTATGATGGTGGGTGACGCCGATCTGGTCGCCAAGATCCAGAACGAAGGCTTCATCGACTTCGACGTCCTGGTCACCACCCCCGACATGATGGGTCAGGTTGGTCGTCTGGGTAAGATCCTGGGCCCCCGTGGTCTGATGCCCAACCCCAAGGCTGGTACCGTTACCCCCGACGTGGGCCGCGCTGTGCGTGAGGCCATGGCTGGTAAGATCGAGTACCGCCTGGACAAGCAGAACATCATCCATGTGCCCATCGGCAAGGCCAGCTTTGGCCCCGAGAAGCTGGGTGAGAACCTGAAGACCGTTATGGACGCCATTGTGAAGGCTAAGCCCGCCGCTGCCAAGGGTCAGTATATCCGCAGCGCCACCATCGCCTCCACCATGGGCCCCGGCATCCGGCTGAACTCCAGCAAATACGGCGTATAATTGCTGATTCGCTGATTTTTTTAAAAAACCTGTTGACACCGCGTTGCCAGCATGGTATACTATTAATGCTGTTTTTAAGACAGCAGGCGCCGTGCAAACGGTGTAAATGCAAAGTCCGCCTGCCGAGAAACGCGAGAATGTCACCAAATGGGATTTTCACGCCATTTTTCGGTTCGCCGGAAAATGGCGTTTTTGTTTTGCAGGCGCATACGCGATAAGTTGAAACGAGGTGAAACGAATTGCCCAGTGAGAAGATTTTGAGCCAGAAGCAGGCCTATGTTGCCGAGCTGCGCGAGAAGATCGCCGGTTCTGTGGCAGGCGTTGTGGTGGATTACAAGGGCATCAATGTGGCCGACGACACCAAGCTGCGTAAGGAGCTGCGTGAGGCCGGCGTTGAGTACGCTGTTGTGAAGAACACCATGCTGCGGCTGGCTATCAAGGACACCGGTATCGAAGGCATGAGCGACGTGCTGGAAGGCTCCACCGCTCTGGCTATTTCCAAGGAAGACCCCATCGTGGCCGCCAAGATCCTGAACAAGTTCGCCGAGGATTCCAAGGGTGCTTTCAGCATCAAGGCTGGTTACATGGATGGCGCTGCCATGACCAAGGCTGAAGTGGAAGAGCTGGCCAAGCTGCCCGGCCGCGAAGGCCTGCTGTCCATGCTGCTCAGTGCCCTTACCGGCAACCTGCGCGGTCTGGCCGTGGCCATCAATGCCATCGCCGAGAAGAACGCCGAGGGCGGCGAAGTGGCCTGAGAGCCGCATAACAGCCCCACATCAATTTGAAAAATTCAAACACATTGGAGGTAACTACCATGGCTTCTGAGAAGATCACTGCTATTGTTGAAGAAGTAAAGGCTCTCACCGTTCTGGAGCTGAACGAGCTGGTTAAGGCTATCGAGGAAGAGTTCGGCGTTTCCGCTGCTGCTCCTGTTATGGTTGCCGGCGCTGCCGCTGCTGCTCCCGCTGCTGAGGAGAAGACCGAGTTCGACGTTGTTCTGGCTGAAGTTGGCGCCAACAAGATGGCTGTCATCAAGGCTGTTAAGGAAGCTACCGGCCTGGGCCTGAAGGAAGCTAAGGCTCTGGTTGACGAGGCTCCCAAGACCCTGAAAGAGGCTGTTCCCACCGCCGAGGCCGAAGAGCTGAAGAAGAAGCTGGAAGAGGCTGGCGCTAAGATCGAGCTGAAGTAAGTTTCGCAGATCGTTTCAACGCTGCTTAAAGGGCAGGGCTGTGTTCGCACGGCCCTGCCTTTTTTGTTGTTTGGGCGGAAAAAAGGGCTGGTTTTCAGAGAAAAGAAATGCGGCCAGCGGGCGCCCCCGGAGAAGGCGGAATTTGAGCTCTGTGGCCGGCTGTGCCGCTGCTTTGCAGTGGAGATCATGGCCTGCAAAACGCCTTTTGGAACCCCTTGTTTGCCCGGGAAATGCCGAGGCCTTGTTTTATAGAGAGGGCGGAAAAGAAGGCAGACGGCCCCGGAAAAGGGCAGGATTTCGCCCCATCCGGTCTGTACAGGGCCTTTCTGGCGGGGACTGTGACAGGAACCTCCCCTCGGGGCGGCTCCTGTTTGCGCAGGCCGACGGCTTTTGCTTGGCCAGGGACTTTTACGGCTCTTGTTTCTTTATGAATGAATAAAGAAAAGGCCGGGAAACCGCCGAAAGGGCAGGGCGATGAAGCCTTTGTGTCCGCTGAATGCCCAAAGACATGCAAGACTTTTATGGGAAAACAGGGGCAGACAGGACTGCCCCAAGAAGAGGAAACGGCGTGGCACAAACCCGATTTTCCCCGGATGCAGGGGTGCGGAGCGCAAAGCTGCATCGCGCTGTACCAGGGCCTTCCCCAGGCATTTTGTACCGTTGCAGCAGCAAAAAAGCACCCCGGACTCAGGATAAGTCCGGGGTGCTTTTGCGTCTGTAAGGGGGAAGAAATCAGCCGGCGTTTTCAAACTGGCTGTTGTACAGCTCGTAGTAGAAGCCGTGTTTTTCCAGCAGCTGCTGGTGATTGCCGGTCTCGATGATGTCGCCGTCCTTCATCACCAGAATCAGATCGGCGTCCCGGATGGTGGACAGCCGGTGGGCGATGATAAAGCTGGTGCGGCCCTCCATGAGATGGTCCATGGCCTTCTGGATGGCGATCTCGGTGCGGGTGTCCACGCTGGAGGTGGCCTCGTCGAGAATCAGGATCTTGGGGTCGGAGAGGATGGTGCGGGCGATGGTCAGCAGCTGTTTCTGGCCCTGGCTCACGTTGCTGGCCTCCTCGTTCAGCTCCATGTTGTAGCCGCCGGGAAGGGTCTGGACAAAGTGGTGGACCTGGGCGGCCTTGGCGGCGGCGATGACCTCTTCATCGGTGGCGTCCAGACGGCCGTAGCGGATATTCTCCATAATGCTGCCGTTGTACAGCCAGGTGTCCTGGAGCACCATACCGAACATATCCCGCAGCCCGTCCCGGGTAAATTCCCGGATATCATGGCCGTCGATAGAAATGCTGCCGTTATTCAGCTCGTAGAACCGCATGAGCAGCTTCACCATGGTGGTTTTGCCGGCGCCGGTGGGGCCTACGATGGCCACCTTCTGGCCCTGCTTCACATGGGCCGAGAAGTCGTGAATGATGATCTTGTCGGGGGTGTAGCCGAACTGTACATGGTCGAAGGAGACGTTGCCCTCCAGATTCTCGTTGCTCACAGGATCGGCGGGGTCGGGGATCTCCTCTTCCTCTTCCAGGAACTCAAACACACGCTCGGCGGCTGCGGCGGTCTGCTGCAACACATTGGAGATGTTGGCGATCTGGGTGATGGGCTGGGTGAACTGGCGCACATACTGGATAAAGGCCTGGATATCGCCCACCTGGATATTGCCGTTGAGGGTGAGGAAGCCGCCCAGGATACAGATGCACACATAGCCCAGGTTGCCCACAAAGTTCATCAGGGGCATCATGGCGCCGGAAAGGAACTGGCTTTTCCAGGCCGACTGATACAGCTGGTCGTTGATGCGCTCAAATTCCTCGATGCTGTTGTGCTCGCCGTTGAAGGCCTTCACCACCAGGTGAGCGCCGTACATCTCCTCCACATGGCCGTTGGCCATGCCCAGGTACTTCTGCTGTTTCTGGAACAGGGGCTGGCTGCGGCGCACCACCTGGCTGACAATGAGCATGCTCACCGGCAGGATGCAGAGGGCTACCAAGGTCATGGTGGGGCTGATGGAGAGCATCATGATGAAGATACCCACCATCTGGGTGACGCTGGTCACCATCTGGCTCAGGCTCTGGCTGAGGGTCTGGGTGACGGTGTCCACGTCGTTGGTGATGCGGCTGAGCACGTCGCCCGACTGCACCTTGTCGAAGTAGGACAGGGGCAGGCGGTTGATCTTCTGGCTGATCTCCTTGCGCATGGAGTAGCTGACCTTGGTGGCCACCCCCGACATCAGCCAGCCCTGCACGCCGGAAAGGCCGGCGCTGAGCAGATACAGTCCGCCCAAGGTGAGCAGGATGCGGCCGATGGCGCCGAAGTCGATGGAGCCGGTGCCGGTGAGCTGGGCGATGATGCCGGTGGCCAGCTCGGTGGTGGCCTGGCCCGAGATCTTGGGGCCTACCACCATGAACACGGTGGAGGCCGCCGCAAACACCAGGCTGCAGGCAATGGCGATCTTGAACCGGCCCAGATATTTCAGCAGTTTGCCGATGGTGCCTTTAAAGTTTTTTGCCTTTTCCCCGGGCATCATGCCCCGGGGCCCGCCGCCCATGGGACGGCCGGGACGGACGGTGTGTTTATGCTCGCTCATGCCAATTCCTCCTTTGAAAGCTGGCTTTCGGCGATCTCCCGGTAGATGGGGCAGGTTTCCAGCAGCTGCTGGTGGGTGCCGATACCGGCGATGCGGCCTTCGTCCAGCACGACGATCTGCTCGGCGTGCATGATGGTGGATACACGCTGGGCCACGATGAGCACGGTGGCGTCGGCGGTGTTCTGCTTCAGAGACGCCCGCAGCTTGGCGTCGGTTTTGAAGTCCAGGGCCGAGAAGCTGTCGTCAAAGATATAGATGGGCGCCTGTTTGGCCAGAGCCCGGGCAATGGAAAGCCGCTGCCGCTGGCCGCCCGACACGTTGGAACCGCCCTGGGCGATGTAGGAATCCATGCCGTCGGGAAGGTTGGAGATAAATTCAGTGGCCTGGGCGGTGTCGGCCGCCTGCTGCAGCAGGGCGTCGGAGGGATTTTCCACACCGTAGCCGATGTTGGAGCGGATGTCGCCGCTGAGCAAAAGGCCCTTCTGGGGCACATAGCCGATGTTTTCCCGCAGCTCGTGCTGGGACAGCTGCCGCAGGTCGATGCCGTCGATGGTGATGCGGCCGGAGGTCACGTCGTAGAACCGGGGAATCAGATTGACCAGCGTGGATTTGCCGCTGCCGGTGGAGCCGATAAAGGCGGTGGTCTGGCCGGGCTGGGCGGTGAAGGTGATGTGCTGGAGCACCGGCTCCTCGGCATCGCCGTAGGCAAAGCTGACGTCCTCAAAGCGGATCACGCCCTGGGCGCGGTGATTGGCGCCCTGGAAGCGGACGGGATCGGCGGGGTCCTGGATGGAGCATTCGCTCTCCAGCAGCTGGGCGATACGGTCGGCGGAGACGGCGGCACGGGGGATCATAATGAACATCATGGAAATCATCAGGAAGCTCATGATGATCTGCATGGTGTACTGGACAAAGGCCATCATGTCGCCCACCTGCATGGACATATCGGCGATCTGGTGGCCGCCGAACCAGATGATCAGCAGGCTGGTGCCGTTCATCACCAGCATCATCACCGGCATCAGCATCACCA
>DXDW01000245.1 GCA_019115305.1 Candidatus Anaerofilum excrementigallinarum | reverse complement strand
ACCCATCATGAAATAGAGCTTCACCGAGGTGTAGCCGCCCTCAAAGGCGATGCGGCAGCTCTTTTCGATCTCCTCCCAGGTGACGTTTTTGTTGATGACGTCCCGCAGCCGCTGGGTGCCGGCCTCGGGGGCGAAGGTCAGACCGCTCTTGCGCACCTTGGTGGTTTTCTGGATCAGGCTTTCGCTGAAGTTGTCGATGCGCAGGCTGGGCAGGGAGATATTCACATGCTCGCCGGGGGTCCATTCCAGCATATCGTCCAGCAGGGTTTCCAGCTGGCTGTGGTCGGAGGTGGACAGGCTGGTGAGGCTCACCTCGTCGTAGCCGGTGTTGGCGCAGAGGTCCCGGGCGGCCTGGTTGAGCATATCGGCCCCCCGCTGGCGCATGGGCCGGTAGAGGAAGCCCGCCTGGCAGAACCGGCAGCCCCGGACGCAGCCCCGCAGCACCTCGATCTGGGCCCGGTCGTGGACCGCCCCGATCATGGGCACCACAAAGTGGGTGGGCAGGGGCTGGCTGTCCATATCCTTGATGATGGCCTTTTCCACCGCCGCGGGAACCCCTTCCAGAGGGGTGACGGCCTGGATGGTGCCGTCCTCCTTGTAGCTCACCTCATACAGGCTGGGCACATAGCAGCCGGGGATATCGGCCAGCGCCCGGAGCAGACGGTGCTTGGGCCACTTTTCGGCCTTTGCCTTTTCCACCAGACGGCAGACGTCGGGCAGCTGCTCCTCCCCTTCCCCCAGCATCATCATATCGAAAAAGTCGGCCAGGGGCTCGGCGTTGCAGACGCAGGGGCCGCCCGCCACCACCAAAGGCCAGCTCTCGTCCCGGTCGGCGGCCCGGAAGGGGATGCCCGCCAAATCCAGCATGGCCAGGATATTGGTATAGGAAAGCTCGTACTGCAAGGTGAAGCCCACGATATCGAAATCGGTGAGGGGGTCCTTGCTCTCCAGACAGTAGAGAGGGATGCCCCGGCTCTCCATCTCGGCCTTCATGTCCACCCAGGGCATAAAGGACCGCTCGCACCACCAGCGGGGGTTCTGGTTGAGGATCTCGTAGAGGATCTTCATGCCCAGAAAGGACATGCCCACCTCGTAGGTGTCGGGGAAGCAGAAGGCGAAGCGAAGGGTGAGCTCCTCCTTATTTTTGTACACGCAGCCCGGTTCGCCGCCGGTATAGCGGCCGGGCTTCTGCACCGCGGCCAGCGCGGCTTTCAGCTTTTGGTCAAACATGGGTTCCTCCTGTCCGGCGCAGCGCCGGCGGTGAATCGAAAAATACAGTCATACAGATAATAGTATAGCCGATTTCGCCGCCGATTGCAACGGCCCCGCCTACGGCAAAAAAGCGCCTTCTCCCGTCGGAAAAAGCGCTTTTCAGCCTGTGGAAAATGTCTCCCGCACCAAAGCCGCCAAAGACAGTGCCCCCGCTGCCCCCAGCCAGAGGGGGGTTCCCCCGGCATACATCGAAAATCCCAGCCCCGCCGCTGCCACAGCCAGACCGATCCCCCCGGCCAGTTTGGGCAGCCAATGGCCCGGCGGACACCACAGGGCCAGCAGCCGCGCCCCGTCCAGAGCGCCGAAGGGCAGTAGATTGTAGCAGCCCACACAGAGGTTGGCGGCCAGGAAAAAGTACCGCCCCCAGCTGGCCCGAAAGGCGATGAGCAGCGCCAGCGCCCCGCAGCAGACAAAATTGGCCAAGGGCCCCGCCGCCAGCAGCAAGCTCTCCTGCCGGCGGGAAAGGGGCAGGCCGTCGGCCCGCAGCCCGATGCCCGAAAGGGTCAGCCGCAAGGGCGGCCAGCGGCCCAGCAAAAGCAGATAGGCCAGAATATGACCGCTCTCGTGGACCAGACTTGCCAGCAAGGACAGCCGCACCAGCCCCGCTCCGTCGGCCAACAGCAAAAGGCAGAGCCCCGCCAGAGCCGGCACCGGGGAATCCAGCAGACGGCGGATCATGCCTGGATGCCCAGGGCGACGGCGGGATTCACCCGCACCCCGTTCAGCAGAAATTCCAGATGCAGGTGGGGCCCGGTGGAAACCCCGGTGCTGCCCACCTGCCCCAGCTGCTGGCCTTTTTCCAGCTTCTGCCCGGGCTTCACCGAATAGGACGACAGGTGGTTATAGGTGGAAACCAGCCCGTCTGTGTGGAGGACCCGCACATAGTTGCCGTAGGAATCGCTGGTGCCGGTCTGCAGCACCACCCCGTCCAGCACCGCCAGCACCGGGGTGCCCTCGGGGGCGGCCAGATCCAGCCCGCCGTGGAAATCCGGCTCTCCGGTGATGGGGTGGTCCCGGAAGCCGTAGGCCGAGGTAACGGTGTAGCTTTCCAGGGGCAAAGCCGGGGCCTGGGAAAGAGTGTAGGCTTCCATGGAATAGCCCGCCGGAGGCTGGCTGGTCTGGCTGGTGGGATTCCAGCCTCCCGCCCCCTCCTGCCGCACCTGGTCCAGGGCCTGGCTGGCGGCCTGCTGTACCCGGGCCATGGCCTCCTCGGTGAATTTCAGCAGCTCGCCCTGGCCGGTGAGCTCCACCCCCTGCTCCAGCGCCGCCTGGTACTGGCGGCCCATCTCCTCATAAAAGCCCTGGTCGGTTTTCTGCATCAGCAGCACAAAGGCGATCACCCCCAGGCAGACCGCCAGCTGGGCCAGCAGCAGGTAGTTGGTCTCCCCTTTTCCGGCCGGCCGGGCCGCTGCTGTCTGCCGCCGGGGCGGGACTGCGTCCTGCTTGTCGGCAAAAGCGGAGGGAGCAGCTGAAGGCGGCGTCTGGGCCGAAGGGGCTGTCTGGGCGGCGGAATCAGGCCGGCCGCTCTGCCAGCTGCCCCGGGCGGAAGCGCCGGATTTGCTCTCTCCCCGGGATGCAGGGGCCTTGGTCGGCTGCCGGTCCTCCGGCGGGGTGAACCGAGGGGCGGCGGGAGGATAGAGGTATTCCCGGGGCTGCAAAGTTTCCATTTCTTTTTCCCACATAGTGTTTTCTCCTTTTTCCGGCGGCTATGCCGGGGCATGTGCGGGGCCATAGCCGCCCCTTTGCCACACTATATGCGGACAGGCCGGTGGTTGAGAACCAAACCGGCCTGTTCTGTGCAAGAAATGGAATCTGCTTATTTCAGTTTTTAACCCCTGCGCAGCAGACCGCGAATCCAGCGGCCCACCGGCAGTGCGCCGTGGTGGGGCCGGGCCTTGGCCTTGACCTTTTCCGCCTTGGGGCGGCTGGCGGGGGTATCCGCGGGCCAGCCATCGGCCAAGCGATCGTACATGGCCATCTGGCTGTCCACCCGGGGCTGGCCCTCCTGGGGCTTCACCTTGGCATAGCTGCCGTCGGGCTGCATCTCCCGGGCGTTGACGTTGTCGTCCAGCTGCAGCTGCAGCATTTCGTCCAGCTGGTCGGCCAGACGGGGGTCCCGCACCCGGACGCCCACTTCCACCCGGCGCTCGGTGTTGCGGGTGAGGAAGTCGCCCGAGGCGATATACACCCGACGGCGGTCCCCTGCGCCGAAGCTGTAAATGCGGCTGTGCTCCAGATAGCGGCCCACAATGCTGCGCACCCGCAGGTTATCGGTTTTGCCCGGTACCCCGGCCCGCAGACAGCAGATGCCCCGGACGATCATATCCACCTGCACACCGGCGCAGGAGGCCTCGCTGATCTTTTCGATGATGTCGGGGTCGTTCACCGAATTGCATTTCAGCACCACCCGGGCAGGCAGGCCCTGGCGCTGGGCTTCGATCTCCTTGTCCAGCTCGCTCAGCAGCACGCTCTTGAAGCAGAGGGGAGCCACCAGCAGCTCATCCACATGGTCGGTGAGCCGCTCCACTGCCAGGTTGTTGAATACCGCGGCCACCTCCTCGCCGATGGTGTGGTCGGTGGTGACGAAGGAGAGGTCGGTGTACTGCTCGCTGGTCTTTTCGTTGTAGTTGCCGGTGCCGATCTGGGAGATATACTCGTAGCGGGAACCCCGCTTTTTGGTGATGAGGGTGAGCTTGGAGTGCACCTTGTAGTCGGCAAAGCCGTAGATGACGGTGCAGCCCGCCTTTTCCAGCTGCTTAGACCAGTCGATGTTGTTCTGCTCGTCAAACCGGGCCCGCAGCTCCACGATGGTGACCACTTCCTTGCCGTTTTCGGCGGCGTTGATCAGGGCCTGGACGATCTTGGAATCCCGGGCCACCCGGTAGAGGGTCATCTTGATGGACACCACCTCGGGGTCCCGGGCGGCGTCTTCCAGCATGCCGATAAAGGGCTTGATGCTCTGGTAGGGATAGCAGATCAGCACATCCTGGTTCTGGGCCACCCGGGTCAGGCTGTATCCGGCCGGGGCCTGAATGGGCTTGGCAGGGGTGTAGAGCAGGTCGGTGCGGTTGTCGGCGGCGATGCGGCCGGCCAGACGGAAGAAGAAGGACATATCCAGGGGCGCCTGCTGCACAAAGCAGTTCTGGGGGGCAAGGAGCAGCTTCTGGCAGAGGAACTCCTGCACCGTGGGACAGGGGGCGGGCCAGAGCTGCAGCCGCACCGCCGCCAGCTTGCGGCGTTTTTTCAGCAGCTCGCTCATAATCAGCCGGTAGTCCATATCGTGGTCGAACTTGGCTTCCTCCATGGTGATGTCGGCGCTGCGGGTGACCCGGAACAGGCACTTGTGCTGCATGGAGTTTTTGGCGAAGGCCAATTCGGCAAAACGCAGAATCAGCTCCTCCACCAAAGCAAAGGTCTGCACCGCGCCGTCCCGGATGAAGATCATCCGCTCAAACTGGGAGCTGATGGGGATGACGCCGTAGGAGATGTGCTCCTTGTCCTTCAGCTGACAGCCCAGGTAGATCTCCTGGTTGCGCAGGAAAGGGAAAGGATGGCGGCGGTCGATGATCTGGGGGGACAGCACCGGCATAATCTCGGTCTGGAAGTACTTTTTCCAGAACCGCTCCCCTTTTTTGTCCAGATTGGAAAAATCCACCTTGCGGTAGCCCTGCTCCTCCAGAGCGGTGTAGAGCTTGGATACCGATTTGTCGCAGTGCTGCTGGAGCACGGCGGTTTTGGGCATGATATCGGCCAGCTGGCGCACGGCGTCGGCCACCTTCTCCTTGACCTCCCGCTTGTCGCTTTTCAGCTGGCTCTGGTCGTAGAGAGAGCCCACCCGGACCATGAAAAATTCGTCCAGGTTGCTGCCGTAGATGGCGGCAAACTTCAGCTGTTCTCCCAGGGGCACCCCCTTGTCCCGGGCCAGAGCCAGTACCCGCTGGTTGAAGTCCAGCCAGCTCACTTCCCGGTCGATCCAAATGCTTTTATCAGGCTTTTTCTGCATAATTCTCCCCACTTTACTCAATGGTCTCCAGTTCAATATATTCTTTCCAGCGGCGGATCATATCCTCCGAAGCTCCCGGCACCTGGGTCAGATCGTCTCCCGAAGCCCGGATCGCCTTGGCGCGGGCAGGGCCCACTCCCTCCAGACAGCAAAGCTGCCAGATGCCGCAATCGGAAAGGCAGAGCAGCTGCCCCGCCTCAGCCACCGCGGAGGCATCGGAAAGGCGATACCGGTCTACCGGCAGGCCGTCCAACAACGCCGCCCCCAAAAGGGCCATTGCTGCCGCTCCGCAGGCGGCCGCCGCCAAATGCCTATTCTTTCCCATAGGATCTTCCCCTTTCCTGGGAAATGCCCCGCCGGTCTGTTAAATCCATGTCTGATTATACCACAAATTTTAAAATTTCTAGTCTTTTTCCCATTTTTAGCCAAGTTTTTACATAAGTTTTTCGATTCAAATGCAAAAAAGCCCCCTGCCGGACCCAATCCGGCAAGGGGCGATGAAACATACAGGGGATTTTGGGATGCCGTCAGTCGGCCAGCAGGGCGCGGGCCTTGGCAGCGATGTTGTCGGCGGTGAGACCGTAGACTTCCAGCAGCTCCATGGCGGGGCCGGAGGAACCGAACTGGTCCATCACAGCCACCGGGGCCACCTTGCAGGGGGCTTCGGCGCAGACGGTGTCGCAGACGGCGCTGTACAGGCCGCCCACCACGCTGTGCTCCTCGGCGGTGACGATGCCCTTGGTTTCCCGGGCGGCAGCCAGAACAGCTTCCCGGTCAATGGGCTTGATGGTGTGCATATCCAGCACACGGGCGCTGATGCCCTCGGCAGCCAGCTGCTCGGCGGCCTGGAGAGCCCGCTCCACCATCAGGCCGGTGGCGATGATGGTGACGTCGCTGCCTTCCCGCAGCTGCACAGCCTTGCCGATCTCAAACTTGAAGGTGGCCTCGTCGTTGAAGACGGGCACAGCCAGCCGGCCCAGCCGGATGTAGACGGGGCCGTCGTAGGCGGCGGCCGCCTTGATGGCAGCCCGGGTCTCCACGTCGTCGGAGGGGTTCATCACCACCATGCCGGGGATGCTGCGCATCAGCAGCAGGTCCTCGTTGCACTGGTGGGTGGCGCCGTCCTCGCCCACCGAGATGCCGGCGTGGCTGGCGCAGATCTTGACGTTGAGGTGGGGGTAGCCGATGGAGTTGCGGATCTGCTCGTAGGCGCGGCCGGCGGCAAACATGGCAAAGCTGGAGGCAAAGGGGATCTTGCCGCTGGCGGCCAGGCCGGCAGCGATGCTCATCATGTTGGCTTCGGCGATGCCGCAGTCGATGTGACGCTCGGGGAATTCCTTGCGGAACATACCGGTGCGGGTGGAGTCGGCCAGGTCGGCGTCCAGCACCACGATATTTTCATTTTCCCGGCCCAGCTCCACCAGAGCCCGGCCGTAGCTGTCGCGGGTAGCGATACGTTTGGTGTCTGCCATGCTTATTCTTCCTCCAGTTTGGCGTAGGCGGCCTTCAGCTCGGCCATAGCCTGCTCGTATTCCTGGGCGTTGGTGGCCTTGCCGTGCCAGTCGGCCTGATTTTCCATAAAGGAAACGCCCTTACCCTTTACCGATTTCTGCACCAGCACAACAGGCTTGCCGGTGATGGTCATGGCCTCGGCAAAGCCCTTTTCCAGGCTGTCGAAATCGTGGGCGTCCACGGTGATGACGTGCCAGCCGAAAGCGGTGAATTTATCCTCGATGGGATACACCGAGCAGACGTCGCTGACCTGGCCGTCGATCTGGAGATTGTTGTTGTCCACAATGGCGATGAGATTGTCCAGCTTGCGGAAACCGGCAAACATGGCGGCCTCCCACACCTGGCCTTCCTGCAGCTCGCCGTCGCCCAGAATGGCGTAGACACGCCAGCTGGCGCCGGACATTTTGGCGGCCATGGCCATGCCGCAGGCCGCGGAAATACCCTGGCCCAGGCTGCCGGAGCTCATATCAATGCCGGGGGTGCACTTCATGTCGGGATGGCCCTGCAGCATGGCGCCCACATGGCGCAGGCTGCGCAGCTCCTTTTTGTCGAAAAAGCCCTTTTCCGCCAGCACCGAATACAGCGCCGGGCAGCAGTGACCCTTGGACAGCACCAGCCGGTCACGGTCGGCCCAGGAGGGGTTGGCAGGGTCCACCCGCATCTGCTGGTAGTACAGGTATACCAGCGCGTCGGTGATGGACAGCGAACCACCCGGATGACCGCTCTTAGCGCAGTAGGTGGATTCGATAACGCCCTGCCGCACCCGGTTGGCCACTTTTTGCAGCTCAAGCTTGCGAGATTGCTCCATTGTTTTAACACCTCATGTATTTTGTTTGATGAGACGATACAAATACGACGCCAGGCCGCCCTCCCGGCAGTCTCCCGTTGTTTCGCTTGCCGCCATCTTCACCTCGGCGGGCGCGTTGCCCATGGCAACGCTGTGGCCGGCGGCTTTTAACAACTCGATATCATTATAATAATCGCCGATTGCCACGGTATTTGCAAGAGGAAATGATATATTTTGGCAAATTTCACGCAAAGCCGCTGCTTTGTTGATATTTTCTGGCATTATTTCAAAATAAATGTGATTGGTCATCACCGGCACCAGGCCGGCGTAGCTGCGGTTTTGCAGGAAAGCGGCGATGTTCTGTACCCCGGTGGGGCGGTCGGCAAACAAGATCTTCAGCCAGCCGTCGGGAACCTCCTCCAGGGGGGCATACCGGCAGGCCAGCTGCTCGTCCCGGATGTGCTTGTCGGTATAGGCCGAGGACTGCACGATGTAGATATCCCCGTCCCCTGCCATGATCTCCACCCCGGTGTCGGGGAACTTTTCCAGCACGTCCGCCACCAGCCGGGCGCCCTGGCGGCTGTCCAGGGTATGGCGGCTGATGACCTCGCCGGTGTCGAAGTCGAAGATCAGCCCGCCGCCGCAGGCGATCACCGGGGCGTTCACCGGCACCCCGGCGGCGGCTGTGCGGGCCGAGGCAGGGGTGCGGCCGGTGGCCAAAGTGAACCGTCCGCCCATGGCACAGAACAGCCGGATCATCTCCAGGTTGCAGGCGGGCAGCTCCATGTCCGCGGTGACCAGAGTATTGTCGATGTCGCACACCACAAGCAGGTTTTCCAACGGTTTATTCATAGTTCTTCCCTTTTCAGCGTTTGCAGAAACTGTGTGAAATACTCCGGCAGAGGGGAATCGAACTCCATATACTCCCCGGTTCCGGGATGGACGAACCCCAAAGTCTTGGCGTGCAGGCACTGGCCTCCCAGGCTGCGGATCGCCGCCCGGGGCCCGTAAACATCGTCCCCTGCCACGGGATGGCCAATGCTGGCCATATGCACCCGGATCTGGTGGGTGCGGCCGGTTTTCAGCTGCAGCTGCAGGTGGGTGAACCCCTTGTACCGGTCCAGCACCTGCCAGCCGGTGTAGGCGGGCTTGCCGCCCCGGGCCACCAGAGCCATCTTTTTCCGGTCCTGGGGACTGCGCCCGATATTGCCCTCCACAAAGCCGCTGTCCTGCTTGAAACCGCCGTAGACCACCGCCTGGTAGAGCCGGTGGATGCTGTGACAGGCCATCTGGGCCGAAAGGGCCGTGTGGGCGGCGTCGTCCTTGGCCACCACCAGCAGGCCGCTGGTGTTTTTGTCGATACGGTGGACGATGCCCGGCCGCAGCTGGCCGCCGATGCCCGACAGGCTGCCGGCGCAATGGTAGAGCAGAGCGTTGACCAGCGTCCCCTGGTAGTTGCCGGGGGCGGGGTGCACCACCATGCCCTTGGGCTTGTTCACCACCAGCAGCCGGTCGTCCTCGTAGACGATGTCCAGAGGGATGTTCTCCGGCTCGGCGTTCATGGGTTCGGGGTCGGGCAGCAGCACCTCCAGCCGGTCGCCGGCGGCGGGCTTGGCGCTTTTGGCCGCGGGGCGGCCGTTGAGCAGCACTGCCTCCTGGTCGATGAGCTGGGCCAGGGCGCTGCGGCTGTGGCCGGGCATGCATTCGGCCAGCAGCTTGTCCAGCCGGCTGCCTGCCTGGTCGGCGGTGCAGACAAACTCAAACCGCTCCATCCTGCTTGTCCCCCGCCTGGCGGCGCTGGGCCAGGCTGTCCAGCAGAGCCCAGAGCAAAAGCAGTCCGGCTCCCACCGTCACCAGAATATCGGCCAGATTGAATACCGGGAAGGCGATGAACCGAAACTCCAGATAGTCCACCACCAGGCCGGTGCGCACCCGGTCGATGAGATTGCCCACGCCGCCGGCAAAGATGCAGCAGCAGGCCCAGAACAGCAGACCCCGGGGCTTCTTGATGGCCACATAGGCCGCCACCGCCACCAGCATGATGGTGGTGAGGATCACCAGCGGCCAGCGGCCGCCGCCAAACATGCTGAAGGCCATGCCGTCGTTGAGGACATACCGCAGGCCAAAGACGCCGGGGATCAGGTCCATCTGTCCCACAGGGGCCAGGTAGGTGGTGGCCAGAGCCTTGCACAGCTGGTCGGCCGCGGCCATCACCAGGGCAAAAATCACAAATACTGCCAAATTCTATTCTCCTTTTCCGAAAGCAGGCGGCGCTTACCGGTAGGGCAAAGCGCCGCCTGCATCCATTCTGTCGGGCTGTTATTCCGCACCAGCGGGCTGGGGCTCCAAAGTCTGCTCAAACTCCTCGGCCGGGGCCTCGGTTTCCTCCTCAGCCTCGGGCTGGGGCTCGGCCGCAGGCTGCACCTCGACCTCGGGCTGGGCGGGCTGCTCGGGCTCAGGCTCGCTGCCGGGCAGAGTGCTCAGAGACTCGATGTGGCTCTTGTACAGGCCGAGCACACTGGCCTTGAAGTGGGCCACCTCGGCCTGCACACGCTCCAGCTCCATCTGCTGCTCCAGCACCTGGGCCTTGGCCTGCTCGTTGAGGCTTTCGGATTTCAGGGTAGCTTCCCGCAGGATGCTGTCGGCCTTCTGCTTGGCCTCGTGGATCACATTTTCCCCCATCCGCTGGGCGTTGAGCAGAGCGGTTTTCAGGGTATCCTCGTCCGCCCGGTACTCCTCGATCTTCTGGGCCAGGATATGCAGCTTTTTCTCCAGGTCGGCCATGGTGGCCTCCTGCTGGTCAAACTGATCCGCCACCTGCTGCAAAAACGCCTCTACATCCTCGCAGCGGTAGCCGCGAATGGTGCGGTCGAAGGACACAGTACGGATCTCATTGCTAGTCAACACGGATGATCCCCTCACATTTCTTGTTCGAAATTACTCATATTGATAATATTGGATAAAGATGCGGTCCCGCCGGCTTTTTCCCCCGATGGACTCCAGCCGGAACCGGCCCTTTCCCCGTATGGTGAAAATATCCCCCTCGTAGATGGCCGCATGGGGGCTGGTCATCTCCAGGTGGTTGGCCTGCACTTTGCCGGTGCGCACCAGCTGGGCGGCTTCCTCCCGGCTGCAGTGGAGCATGGCGGCCAGAGCCGCGTCCAGCCGCAGAGAAGCCAGGCTGGCCGTCTGGATGCGGCGGGCCCGGCTGTCGGCTGCTTCGGGCAGACCTTCCTCCGCCAGGCTGGGCTCCACCGTTTCCCGGCCCACCTGGCGCAGCTGCTGCAAAATCAGCGCGTCGGCGGGAGGCAGACAGAACAGATAGGCGCCGCCCTCCTGGTCGGGCAGGATATCCCCCAGGCTGCGGCGGTCCAGACCCAGACCCAGAACGGCCCCCAGGCAGTCCCGGTGGGCCAGTTTGCCCTGGGCGGAGCGAACCTGCAGCCGGATGCAGCGCACCGGGGCGAGCTCATCCTCCAGCCAGGGCGCATCCTCGGGCAGAATGCCCAGCACCCGGCGCTCGGCGTCGGGGTAGCCCCCTTCCCAGCGGCAGACGCCCATGCCCGCCCGGTTGACGGCGGCCTGTGCCAGCTGCTGCTGGCGGTCGGAGAGAAAATCGGTCCAGCACACCCGGCCGGTGTAGACGGCCCGGCGGCAGAGCTCCTCCACCCGGCGCATCAGCATCTGTTCCTCGGGGTTCTGGGGCGGTACAAAGCCCCGCTGACGGGCATCAGAAGAAGACGCCATTGCTTTCCAGCTCGTCCAGGATGTCGCCGCCCATCAGGTTGACGTGACAGGGGGTGATGATGAAGGTGCTGTTGGCCACCCGCTTGATCTGGCCGTCGTTGGCGTAGGCCACGCCGGACAAAAAGTCCACGATGCGGCGGGACAGCTCCTTGTTGTTGGATTCCAGGTTCAGCACCACGGTGCGGCGCTGGTTCAGGTGATCGGCCACGGGGAAGACGTCGTCAAACCGCTCGGGCTTCACCAGCACAACCTGCAGCTGGGTGGTGGCGTTGATGTTGACGATCTTGTTGCGCTTGCCGCCCTCTTCGCCGCCGGCGCGCTCTTCCTCGCCGCCGCGGGAACGGGGAGCGGAGCTCTCCTCCTCTTCGTAGCCGTACTCCTCGTAATCTTCGTCATCCTCGCCGCTGAGGAAATGCTTTATATTCGCAAAAACAGACATGCTCGTTTCTCCTTTTCCCAGTATTCCTGCATTCGACCCCTCTGGCATCCGCCGCGGCCGGCAGACCGGCGGGCGAAAGGAGGGCAACAAATGCTTAGTTCCATTATCGCTTTTTTTGCCACCGATGTCAACAACCGCACCCAAGATTCTGCCAAAAGACACGCACCCAAGATTCTGCCAAAAGACAGACGGCTCCGGGGCGGCGGACAGGCGGCGGGGTCAGATGAGTTTGCCGTGCTCCAGATCCATGCCTTCCACGATGATCTCATCGTAGACCCGCACCTCGTCCTCGCTGCCCAGTTCGCCCTCCAAGGGCAGCAGCATATACTCGTCGGTCTCGTAGAGCACATTGGTGATGCGGCGGAAGTAGATGAGGTTGTTCAGCCGCACATAGACGCCGTATTCCTCGGTGGTGCTGCCGTCTTCGTTGGTGACGGTGCGGATGTGGGCGGCGTTTTTGGGCACCCGGATTCCCTCGTACTGGTTGAGGATCAGCTCCACCTGCTCCACCCCCAATCCCAGCACCTCGGCGGAGATGTTTTCACAGGAAAGACGGATCTTGGTCAAGCCGCTGTCGCTGTCGGCCTTGAGCTCCTCCACCGTCACCGGCAGCTCGGCGCCGCCCCGCTCGGGCAGCCGCAGGGTGAGCTGCTGGCCGGTGCGCAGCCCCCGCAGCTGCTCGGTGGGAGCGGCCGCGTAGAGGCTCCACCGGTAGTCGGTGACGATCTCCCCCACTCCGGTGATGGTGGCGGTGGGGGCCTGGGCCAACGCATCGGCCAGCTGGCCGGCGGTCATGGCGTCCAGTTCTTCCGCGGTATAGGGCTGGATGCCCGCCTGGCGGGCGCTGACGAAATAGCCGCCCACCGGGGCAGCGATGGTGGTGGGGCTGCCGATGGCAGCCACCAGGGCGTCCATCTGCACCTGCAGCTGGGTGATGCGCTCGGCAAAGCTCTCGGTGCGGCCGGTAAGCCGCTGGATCTTGTTGGCGGCCAGCAAATATTGGTCAAAATCCGCCGGGGCGGCGGTGTAGTCCCCCTCGGCCAGATCGTTGAGCAAGGCGTACAGGCCGTTCTGCTGCATCTGGCTCAAGGTGCCCACGTCGCTGCCCTCCACATTGTCGGAGCTTTTCAGCAGCTCGATCTGCTCCTGCAGCTGGCGGTACTGGCTCTGGGCCTGGGACTGTTCGGGGCTGGAGTAGATCTCGGCCACCAGCTGGCCGGGGCGCACACGCTCCCCTTCTTCCACCAGATACCCCAGCATGCCGCTGCCCTCCACCGTCTGTTTATCAAAGACGGCGGCGGCGGTGAGCTCCACCGTCTGTTCCATCTCATAGGCGATGGCGGTCTCGGTGAGGTAGCCGGGGTTGGAGATGGCCCAGATCTGGTAGGCCAGATAGAGGCCGGCCACCGCCAGCACTCCCAGCGCCAGCGCCGGCAGAAAATTGACTTTGCGTTTTTTCATCGGCCTTACCCCCTTGTCGGCAGCGTACAGATTTCATCCGCCAGATGGCGGCGCACCAGTTCCCGGGCCTGGGCCAGGGGCTGGTCTTCGGCATTGAGCCAGTGGACGTTTTCCATGCGGCGGAACCAGGTGAGTTGCCGCTTGGCGTACCGCCGGGTGGCCTGCTGGAGAGCGGCCACACAGCTTTCCAGGCTGGCAGATCGTTCAAAATAGGGAAAGAATTCCTTGTATCCGATGGCCTGGGCGGCGGTCTGGAAGGTATCCCGGTTCTCGTACACCAGCCGTGCTTCCTCCAGCACCCCCTGCTCCACCATCTGCTCCACCCGCAGGTTGATGCGGTCATAGAGGGTCTGGCGGTCGGGGAAATCCAGAGCCAGCACCAAAGCGTCGTAGGGCGGGCGCTGGGGCAGCGACTGGCGCAGCTGCCGGGTCATGGTGCAGCCGGTCTGCTCATAGAGTTCCAATGCCCGCAGCACCCGGCCCTGGTTGTTGGGATGCAGCCCGGCGGCGTATTCCGGGTCCACGGCTGCCAGACGGCGGTGCATCTCGGCGGGGCCCAGCCGGGCGGCCTCCTCCTCCAGCCGGAGGCGGAGGGCGGGATCAAAGGGCTGCTCGGTGAACCGCACCCCTTTGATGAGGCTTTCGATATACAGCCCGGTGCCGCCGGTGATGATGGGCAGTTTGCCCCGGGCGGTGATCTCCTGGATGCAGCCGGCGGCCTGTTTGACGAAATCGGCGGCGCTGTACCGCTGGCTGGGGTCCAGGATGTCCACCAGATGGTGGGACGCGGCGGCCTGCTCGGCGGCCGTGGCCTTGGCGGTGCCGATGTCCAGCCCCCGGTAGATCTGCATGGAATCGGCGGAGATGATCTCCCCGCCAAATTCCTTCGCCAGCCCCAGAGAAAGGGCGGTCTTGCCGGTGGCGGTGGGCCCGCCGATGACGACGATTTTTTTATCCCTGTCTGCCAAACTGTTTTTCCAGCTCCTTCCGGGTAAGTTTGAGGATCACCGGTCTGCCGTGGGGGCAGAAGGGCGGCATTTCGCCGTCCAGAATCTGTCGGGCCAGATGCAGCAGCTCCCCGGGGCTGGACCGGTCCCCGGCCTTCACCGCCGCCCGGCAGGCGATGGAGTGGAGCACCCACTCGGCCTTTTCGGTGGCGGCGGCCCGGCTGTTGGTCACCAGCCGGTCGGCCAGTTCCACCACCAGGTCCTCCACGTCGGCGGGGGGAATGTCGGCGGGCACGCTGCGCACCAGCACCGAGTTGCCCCCGAAGTCCTCGGCCTCCACTCCGCTTTCGGCCAGCAGGGGCAGATTCTGCAAAAGGGCATTTTTCTCGGCGGCGGACAGCTGCACCGACACCGGGGCCAGCAGCATCTGGCCGCAGCTGGCCCCCTTCTGGGCGCAGAGTTTTTCGTACAGCAGCCGCTCGTGGGCGGCGTGTTTGTCGATGAAGCAGAGCTCCTGGCCCCGCTGGGCCAGAATATAGGTAGAGAACAGCTCCCCCACCAGCTCCAGAGGCTGGGGTTCGTCGGCCGGCTCTTCCAGCAGGCTCTGCTGGGCGGCAGGTTCCAGAGGCTGGGGCTGGGCGGGCTGCTCCGGCTGCTTTTCGGCGGGGACTTGGTTTTCCTCCGGCGGGGTGCAGGGGGCAGCTGCCGTCTCCTTGGCCGGGGCGGGGGTCTGCTGGGGAGCTGCCTGGATGGGCAGCTCCTCCTCGTCCTCCACCTCGATGTCCAGCTGGGGTTCCCGGGGCAAAGCGCCGTAGGGCAGCGGACTGGAAGCAAAGGAGAAATTCTTTTTGGCGCCCGCGGGCATAACCGGTCGAGCGGCAGGCACCGACGGAGCGGCCTGCACCGGATGGGCCGAAGATACAGGAACCGATCTGGCCGGCTCAGCCGGGGCAGCGGGCGCAGCCGCAGCGGCCGAAACCGCCGAGCCCTGTGCCGGGGCGGCCTGAGCCACCGGTGCGGCGGCGGGCTGGGGCTTCTGGGCGGGGATGGCCGCCAGGCCCCGGGTGGCGGGGGCAGAGGCTTCCTTGTCCAGAGTAAGCTGCTGCTCGCCGCTGCCGGGGGCGGTGAGGGCCAGCCGCACCGCCTTGTAGACGGCGTCGAACACCTCCTGCTCCCGGGCAAAGCGAACTTCGGTCTTGGCGGGGTGGACATTCACGTCCACCAGCTCGGGGGGCATGGTCAGCCGCAGTACGCAACCGGGAAACTTGCCCTGCATCACGGTGCCCTTATAGGCGGCTTCGGCGGCGGCCATCATGGTGCGATTTTTCACAAACCGGCCGTTGATGTAGAAATACTGCATTCCCCGGCTGGCCCGGCAGGCCCGGGGCGGGGTGATGACACCCTCCACCCGGTAGGGGCCCAGAGAGACACCGGCGGCCAGCAGATCCCGGGCAAACTCCCGGCCCAGCACGGTGTAGACCGCGCCGGACAGGCTGCCGTCTCCCGGGGTGCGGAACTGGCGCTTGCCCTCCCGCACAAAGGCGATGCTCACCTCGGGGTGGGACAGAGCCACCCGCTGGACCGTTTCGGCCACGAAGGTGCCCTCGCTGGAATCCTTTTTCAGAAACTTCATCCGGGCGGGGGTGTTGTAGAACAGGTCCCGCACTGTGATGGTGGTGCCCACCGGCC
>DXDW01000244.1 GCA_019115305.1 Candidatus Anaerofilum excrementigallinarum | reverse complement strand
GTGATGAGCTTTTTCTCGGTGGAAGCGGTGAGCGATCCCGTCAGCACATGGAGCCTTGTAGGCCTGGATAACTTCATCACCCTCATCAATACCCAGATCTTCCGGGTATCCATGATGAATATGCTCAAGATCTGGCTGCTGGGCGGTATTGCCGTCATGGGTCTGGCGCTGCTGTTTGCCGCCATCCTCACCAGCGGCATCATGGGCAAAAGCGTCTACCGCGCCATCATCTACATCCCCAACATCATCAACGCCGTGGCCATTTCCACCATGTGGATCAACTACATCTACAACAAGCGCTTTGGCTTTCTGCACAATCTGTTCGCCTTTTTCGGGGCGGACTCCCTGGCCAAAACCGACTACATGAACGGCAGCATCAAGTTTTACAGCCTGCTGGTGGCCTTCTGCTTCGGTTCGGTGGGTTACTTCATGCTGATCTTCATGAGCGGCATCGAGCGGCTGCCCGGCGATATCTACGAGGCCGCCACCATCGACGGCGCCAACAAGATCCGCCAGTTCACCAGCATCACCATGCCCCTGCTGAAAGGCGTGTTCAAGACCTGCCTCACCTTCTGGACCGTGAGCGTGGTTGGCTTCTTTGTCTGGAGCCAGATGTGGAGCGCACCCCAGTCCAGCGAGCTCTCCACCATCACCCCCTTCGTCTACATGTACAACATCACCTTCGGTACCCTGGGCAGTGCCAAGCGGGACGCCGGTCTGGGCGCCGCTGTGGGTGTTATGATGGCTCTGGTGGTGCTGGTGGTGTTCTTCATCATCAACCGGATCGCCAAAAACGACGATCTGGAATTCTGAGAAAGGAGGAAGGATATCCCTATGGCAGTCAAAACCAAATCCGAGGCCCACAAGCTCCCCCGCCAGGACCTCAAAAAGCAGTTCAAGCTTCTGCCCGGCCACATCATCGTGGGAGTGTGGTGTCTGTTCACCCTGATCATGCTGCTGTGGATCGTCTGCGCCAGTCTGTCCACCTCCCCCGAGATCATGCGCGGCAACGCCATGAAGTTCCAGTCGGGCGTACATTTTGAAAACTATCTGCGCGCCTGGACGGCCAACAATATCTCGGCCTTCTTCCTCAACTCGCTGCTCTACGCCATCTGCGCCATGACCGGCTCGGTGCTGATCAGCGCTCCGGCGGCCTATGTGCTGGCCCGCCGCATCTTCCGGGGCAACGCCGTGATCCGCAGCGGCTTCATCACCGCCATGAGCATTCCCCAGATCATGATCGTGCTGCCTCTGTTCTCCATGGCCACCCGGGCCGGGCTCACCGGCTCCAAGGTGGTGCTGATTCTGCTGTACATCGGCATGCAGATCCCCTACACCACCACCTTCCTCATCACCTTCTTTGCCAACCTCTCCTCCACCTACGAGGAGGCGGCGGCCATCGACGGATGCCCTCCCATGCGCATCTTCTGGAAGATCATGCTTCCCCTGATCCAGCCCGGCATCGTCACCGTGAGCATCTTCAACTTCATGAACGTCTGGAACGAGTACTTCATGTCTTTGATCTTCGCCTCCAACGAGCGCAACATGTCGGTGGGCCCCGGCCTGAAAAGCGTTCTCACCGCCATGCAGTACACCGGCGACTGGGGCGGCCTGTTCGCGGCTGTGGTCATCGTGTTCCTGCCCACTTTGCTGCTCTTCGTGCTGCTGTCCAAGACCATCATCGGCGGCATTACCAACGGCGGCGTAAAGGGCTGATCCCTTTCCCCTTTTCCTGACAAAAAACGCACGGCTTCCCGGCAGCGGGAGACCGTGCGTTTTTTTGCGTCTAAAACCGGCAGAGACCAAAACAAAAAGCAGACCGCCGCCCCGGGGGACGGCGGTCTGCCGGAAAATGCAAGGCCTATTGCCCGGACCGATCACACCACCAGGAAGGTGACGGTTGCCGGAGCGGCCTCCACGGTGCCGGCGGGCTGGGGCTGGCCTTCCAGAGCGGGAAGCTGGTCCTTTTCCAGCTCCAGAGGCTTGCCGTTGAGCAGCATCACATTGGAACGCAGATGCTCCGCCGACAGGGTGTACCGCACAGCGTCCACCGGCAGCTCCAGCCGGGTGGTCTCGGTGCGTGAGTTGTTCACCAGGATGTAGACAAATCCCTCCTTGCCGTCCCGGCGGGAATGGGCGTAGAGGTGCACGCCCTCCCGCACCGGCTCGGCGGTGTCAAAGACCCGGGTGCCCACCAGACGGTTCCAGAGCAGAGCCAGCCAGTAGTTGGGCCGGGGCAGATGGGTGGCGTGGTCCAGATAGGCGTAATCCGAAGCCATGAGGGTGTTGTGGAAGATGACGCCGTCGGTGACGGTGCAGAACCGGCCCAGCTCATCGGCGGAGCGGATCACATCCAGATAGGTGGAGGCCCAGGTGTCGCCGCCGCAGCCGGCGTCGGCGGACTCGGTCACCCACATGGGGGCCCCGGGGCAGTACTTGTCCCGATAGGGGGCATAGTAGTTGGCCGCCTCATAGGGTACCCCCAGATACTCCTCCGAGGTGGCCTGGTCGGCCAGCCAGTGGCTGGCCATGGCGGCGCCCCGCTCGGAAATGCCGTGGTACATATGGTAGCTGAACACATCGGCCTGCTCCCGGCAGCCTTCCAGCAGCTGGCTGGTGGGCCAGAAGCTCATATTGCCGAAGGAGGTGTGTTTGCTGTAAGCGTCGCCCGAAGCGCAGGGGCCCACGATGACCACATCGGGGTAGTTCTCCCGGACAAACCGGTAGAAGGCATCCTGGTCACGGCAGAACTCCTGGGCGGTGTAGCTGGCGTGGGTGCGGCTCATGACGGTGGTGTTGGGCTCGTTCATGAACTCCACGGCGCTGATGGGCACCCCGTAGTCCCGGCTGAAATCAAACAGCAGCTTGGCCTGGGCAGGGGCCCAGCAGTGGTTTTCGTCCATGACGCCGTCGCAGTTGGCCACCGAGATCAGCAGTTTGGCGTCCACGTATTTGACAAAATCCAGCACCCCTTCCCACTGCTGGCGGGTGAGCACCGCCCGGAAGCCCTCCGGGGCCTTGCCGCCGGTGTGGCCGTCGAAGTCGTAGTAGGTGGTGGTGGCCCAGCTGCCGCTCACCCGGATGTACACCGGGCCCAGGGCCTTGGCCAGCTGGCGCACCCGGGGCTCCGAGAGGTCGGCGGGCTGGAACACGGCCAGCAGCTTGGCCAGCTCCCGCACATCGGGCACAGTGGGGAACTCCTCGGTGCCGGCGATCTGGGCGGGGGTATAGGGCTTCCAGAAGGTACCGCCGGTGACTTCGGTCATCTCGATGTTATAGGAGACCAGGCGGGGGTCCACATCCCGGAGAAAGGTCAGTTTTTGGGGATTCAGGGAAACGGTATTCATACAGCAGCGCACTCCTTCCCGTGGTTGCAACAAAGTGTTTTTCTTTACCTTTATTATAAAAAATCCCTCTGCCGGGTCACAAGTGCCGCACCTGCCTCTTGTGTGGCACTCCCTTCCAAAAAATCGGGGATTTTTTTGTGGATCATGGGCAGTGATCAGGGGGCGGCGACAAACAGCACCTGGCGCAGAGGCTGGGTAAACAGCCGGGCCGTCTTGCGGGCCATCTCCGCCGGCGAGGCCTCAAAGCCGGTGTAGGCCCATTCCAGCAGCACCCCGTACAGCCCCGTCAGGGCAAACCGGGCGGCCAGCGGGTCCCCCTGGCGCTGGCGGAAGGTGTTGTCCACCATCCGGGTCACCAGCAGGCCGCTGAGTCGGCTGCCCCGGATGGCGGCCAGAACCTGGCGGTTTTCCAGCCAGAAGGAGAAAAACAGCTCCAGATCCTCCTCTGCCGTGGCGTCGGGGCGGCGGCGCAATGCGTAGGTCTGGTAGGACACCGTGAGCAGGTCCACCATGGCCTGGAGCAGGTCCTCCTTGCTGTCAAAATAGCGGTAGAAGGTCTTGCGGGGCAGGCCCATCCGGGTGCAGATACCCGCCACGGTGATCTCCTCGAAGGGGCAATCGGCCATCATCTCCACCAGGGTGTGGATAAATTCCCGCTGCCGCCGGGCCGACTGCTCGGTCTTGCACTGCTTGTACATCAAAGGGTCTCCTTGTTTGCAATATGCGCCATTTTTCAACACGAAAGCGAAAAAAATCCCCGCCCGGCCGGGCGGGGCGCAAAGGGTGAAAAAATCAGTTCTCCATCTCCAGCAGATAGGCAAGGCCCGCCTTTTCCCCGGCATTGAGGTTCTCCAGGTCCTGGATGGCCTCTTCCCTGTCGGCGGCGGGAAGCTGCGCCAGCTGCGAATAATACAGGGCCACAAAATCCGGCCGGCTGCCGGTGCGCTCCACCTTTTTTACATCTTGGTAGATCATGGGAGAGGAATAGAGCCAGTAGTCGGGGCCGGTGAGGGTGACCAGATCCCCGGGGGCCAGATCGGCAGGGGCGTTCTGGGGTACTGCAAAAGTGAACAGCGCCCCGCTCTCGTCGGCGGCCAGGGCGTCCCCTTCTCCAAAGGGATACTGGATGATCTCCGCCTGGGTCCGCACCCCCCGGGGCCAGAGATGCCAGGTCAGCCCGGCGACCAGCAGGGCCAGAAGCAGTCCTGCGGCCACCCAGAGAAGCAGTCTGCGGGAGGGAGAAACCTTCATAAAAGGACCTCCTTTTCGGTCACTTCATGTAGATATGCCGGGGCAGGCCGTCGATGAACACCGGGGTCAGCTCGGCCTGTACCAGCGGCCGGGCGTAGTCCAGAAATGCCTGGCGCATATCGGTGTGGCTGTCGTTGAGCCATTCCAGAGGCACCTTTTTCTCAAAATTGGCCACCTCGTGGACATCGTGGGGCTCGGTGGTGCACTGGTAGGGGTCGTTGGAGAGCCGCTTGAGGGCGATCATCTCGCCGGTGTGGCCCTCAAAGGCCGCCTTGGCCGCCGCGCCGCCCACCTGGTAGGCCTCGGTGATGTCGGTGCGGCTGGTCATATGAGCGGCGCACCGCTGCAAAGTGGACAGCTCGATGGAACGGGTCTTGGTGTCCAGATTCCGGGCCACCTGGTTGGCCAGATACCGGGCGGTACCGGTGAGGTTCTTGTGACCGAAGGCGTCCACAAACCGGGCATCGTCGGCCAGCTCGCAGACATACCGGCCGTCGGCCAGCTTGACGCCCTCCGACACGGCAATGACGATGGAAGGGTGCTCCTTCTGCATCTTTTCCACCTTGGCGATGAAATTCTCCACCCCAAAGGGAACCTCGGGCAGACAGATCATGTCCACGCCCTCGCAGTCCTCGGCCCGGGCCAGGGCCGCCGAAGCCGTGAGCCAGCCGGCGTTGCGGCCCATGATCTCCACTATGGTGACGTATTTGGTGCCGTAGACGGTGGCGTCACGTACCAGTTCCTTCATCACCACCCCGATATATTTGGCCGCCGACCCGAAACCGGGGGTATGGTCGGTGACCATGAGGTCGTTGTCGATGGTTTTGGGCACGCCCATAAACCGGATATCGCTGCCGATGGCTTTGCCGTAATCGGCCAGTTTACAGATGGTGTCCATGCTGTCGTTGCCGCCGATATAGAAGAACCAGCCGATATCCAGCTTTTTCAGGATGGCGAACAGCTTCTGATACACCGCCTCGTCCTGGGCGGCATCGGGCAGCTTATAGCGGCAGGAGCCCAGAAAGCTGGAGGGAGTGCGCTTGAGCAGCTCCACCTCCAGAGAGCCGGGCAGCACCTGATTCAGGTCCACCACCCGCTCCTCCAGCAGGCCCGCCACACCGTTGCACATACCGTACACCTTTTCGGCTCCCCGCTTACAGCAGGCCTGGAACACACCCGCCAGGCTGGAATTGATCACCGATGTAGGGCCGCCGCTCTGGCCCACAATTGCATTTTTACCCATAACCGCGCCTCTTTTCTGCAACATTTACAACTAATTGTAGCACGATTTATCCATAAAAGCAACAATATATTGCGTATGCCGTATTTTTTACGCAGATTCGTATATAAAAAGAAACAGCCGCTT
>DXDW01000243.1 GCA_019115305.1 Candidatus Anaerofilum excrementigallinarum | reverse complement strand
CCAAGAGCGCCAACAAATACGCCGGCACCCAGACCGAAAAGAACCTGGAAGCCGCCTTTGCCGGCGAGTCCCAGGCCCGCAACAAATACACCTACTTCTCCTCCATCGCCCAGAACGAGGGCTACGAGCAGATCGCGGCCCTGTTCCTGCAGACTGCGGAAAACGAGAAGGCCCACGCCAAAATGTGGTTTGAGGAGCTGCACGGTGTAGGCACCACCGCCGAGAACCTGCTCCACGCCGCCGAGGGCGAAAACTACGAGTGGACCGACATGTACGACGGCTTTGCCAAGACCGCCGAGGAGGAAGGTTTCCCCGAGCTGGCCGCCAAGTTCCGTCTGGTTGCCGCCATCGAGAAGCGCCACGAGGAGCGCTACCGCGCCCTGCTGCACAACGTGGAGACCGCCCAGGTCTTTGAAAAGAGCGAGGTCAAGATGTGGGAATGCCGCAACTGCGGCCACATCGTGGTGGGCACCGCCGCCCCCGAGGTCTGCCCCACCTGCCGGTACTCCAAGAGCTTCTTCGAGATCCACAGCGACAACTATTGATGCAAAACCAGCGCTGTTAAAAATCGCGGGCAGCTTTAAGCAGCCGCAGGGCCCCGTCCCCTGCAAACGCCCGATACAGACGAAGCATCGCTGATTTTTGATCCAATTTCACGCAAAGGCCACCAGTTTTCCGGCTGGTGGCTTTTTGTATGCGTCCCCGTCCCTGGTTTTGGGGCAGAAAGAAACAAGAAAAAAGCAAGGGTTTTCCAAAGAAGCGGACCGGGGGTTTATGCTATAATAAGAGCATAAAAAACCTGCAGAGGTAAGGCCAATGAAAAACAATCCCATTGCCCATCGGCGTGTCCTCAACTACGCATACCTGGACCCAGACACCCTATGCCGGGATTTCCATATTCCGCCCCAGGGGTACAGCGACGCTCAGGTGGAGGAAAGCCGCGCGGAACACGGAAAAAATATCCTGGCGGGCCGGGCGTCGGACACCGCCCTGTATCGCCTGCGCAGAGCCTTTGTCAATCCCTTCACCATCATCCTGTTTGTGCTGGCCGCTGTTTCCTTTCTCACCGATGTGGTGATGGCCTCCAATTTCAGCCGGAACATCACCACTTCGGTGATCATCGTCTGTATGCTGCTGGTCAGCGGCATCGTCCGGTTTATCCAGGAGCTGCGCGCCAAGCGCATTGCCGACCACCTCACCCAGATGGTTTCTTCCACGGTACAGGCGCGCCGAAAGGGCCGCTGGCTGCGGATTTCCTCCGACGATCTGGTGGTGGGCGACCGGATACGTCTTTCCGCCGGCGACCGCGTTCCCGCCGATATCCGGCTCACCGAGACCAAAGACCTGTTTGTTTCCCAATCGGTTCTCACCGGCGAAAGCGCCATATTGGAGAAAAACGCCGACACGCTGCCCCAGGGAGCGGCCCGCACCTATTCCGATTACTGCAACCTCGCCTTCATGGGCTCCTCGGTCACCGGCGGCAGCGGGGAGGGCATTGTGCTGGCCGTGGGAAAAGACACGGTATACGGTGGATTTTCCACGGCGGAATCCCAGCTCAAAAACGGTTTTGACCGGGGGGCCAACTCCATCGCCTGGGTGCTGATCCGCTTCATGGCGGTGCTGGTGCCGGTGGTATTCGTTGCCGGCGGGCTGACCAAGGGGGACTGGCTGGAGTCCTTCCTGTTCGCCCTTTCGGTGGCCGTGGGCCTGACCCCCGAAATGCTCCCCATGGTGATCAACGCCTGTCTGGCAAAGGGCAGCGCGGCCATGGGCAAAAAGCAAACGGTGGTCAAAAACATCAACGCCATGCAGGGATTCGGCAGCATGGACGTCCTATGTGTGGACAAGACCGGCACCCTCACCGGCGACAAGATCTCCCTGGAATATTACATGGATGTTTTGGGAAACGAATGCCAAGCCGCTCTGGACCTGGCCTATCTGAACAGCCTGTATCACACCGGCGTACAGAACCATCTGGACGACGCCATCCTGCGGTACCGGGAAATGCCGGGGCAGCAGGGGCATTACGAGCAGCTGGAACAGCAGCACCCCAAACTGGACGAACTCCCCTTTGACCACGACCGGCGGTTTGCCAGCGTGCTGGTCCGGCAGGGCAGCGAAACTCTGCTGATCGTCAAGGGCAGCGTGGAGGAGGTCTGCCGGAAATGCAGTTACATCGAGCACAAGGGGAAGCGTCACCCCATCGACGCCTGTGCCGAAGCCAGCGTCCACGCCATTGTGGACGAGATGCTGGAAGACGGCATGAAGGTGCTGGCGGTGGCCTACAAGCCGCTGGACCGGTCGGTTCTAGCCCGGAAGGACGAAAACGGCCTGATTTTGCTGGGATACCTGGCCTTCTTTGATGCCCCCAAGAAAAGCGCCGCCGCTGCCATTGAAAAGCTGCACAGCCTGCGGGTGGGGGTGCGGGTGCTCACCGGGGACAACCGGGATGTGGCGGTGTCGGTCTGCCGCCGGCTGGGCATCGACACGGCCCACACCCTCACCGGCGCCGAACTGGAACAGCTCACCGACAACGAGCTCCCGGTGCGGCTGGAACGCACCACGGTATTTGCCGAACTGTCCCCGAAACAGAAGGTACAGATTGTGGAGACCCTCCGCTCCAACGGACACACCGTGGGCTTTCTGGGAGACGGCATGAACGATCTGCCCGCCATTGTGGAGTCCGATGTGGGGATATCGGTGGACACCGCGGCGGAGGCCGTCAAGGAGGCGGCGGACGTGGTTCTGCTGAAAAAAGACCTGAATGTGCTGGAAGAAGGGATTCAGGAAGGGCGCAGAGCCTTCGCCAACGTCTCCAAATACATCCGCATCACCGCATCCTCCAACTTCGGCAACATCTTTTCCATTGTCATTGCCAGCGTGTTTTTGCCCTTCTTTCCCATGACCGCCCTGCAGCTTCTGCTGCTGAATCTTCTGTACGATATCCTCTGCCTGGTGCTCCCCTGGGACCAGGTGGACGAGGAGGTCTGCGCCAAGCCGGTGGAGTGGTCGGGCAAGACGCTGGGGCGCTTCATGCGCTTTTTCGGCCCCATCAGCTCGGTTTTCGACATCATCACCTTTGGGTATCTGTTCTTTGTCCTCTGCCCTGCCGTCTGCGGCGGCGCCTTCGCTTCCCTGGCCACTGCCCAGCAGCAGGCCCGCTTTATCGCTGTGTTCCAGACGGGGTGGTTTTTGGAATCCATGTGGACCCAGATCTTGATTCTGCACCTTCTCCGCACCCGAAAGCTCCCCCTGCTGCAAAGCCGGCCCTCCCGCCCGGTGATGCTGGTCACCTTGCTGGGAACCGCCCTCTTCACGGTCCTCACCTTCACCCCTCTGGGCCAATGGCTGGGTCTGACCGCTCTGCCCCCCATTTACTTTGCATTTTTGATCGGTACTGTGTTCTTTTATCTGCTGTGGGTCACCTTGGCAAAGTGGTGGTATATCCGGCGGCACCAGGAACTGCTTTGAGAAAGGAGGAATCCCCCATGAAAAAACACATTGGCTTTATCTCTTTGGATTCCTCTCTGGTCAGCTGGCTCTGCCAGGCGCTGCGGACCTCCGCCCCCCGGACAGACTCGGCGCAGGACCTGCTGGAAGGCTTTCGGGATCTACTGGAAGGCTCGGCCGATTCTCTCATGGTGGAGCTGGGGGAAGGGGAACTGCCGGTTCCCCCAAGCGACGCCATCTGCTGCGGCGACCTTTCCATCGACCCGCGCTTGCGCAGAGTGAGCCGGGAGGGAACCGAAATCCCCCTCACCCCCAAAGAGTTCGATATCCTCTATTTTCTGGCCCGCAACCGGGGCGAAGTGTTTACCAAAGAGCAGATCTACCAGGCGGTGTGGGAAAGCGATTACCTGCTGGACGACAGCAACATCATGGCCTTTATCCGAAAACTGCGCAAGAAAATAGAGCCCAATCCCGATTCCCCCGAATACATCCTCACCATTTGGGGCATCGGCTACAAATTCAGCGACAAGCTGTAACGGCCAATCCTGACCAAATCGCAAGAAAATCGCAAGGTTTTAACCATGTGATCTTTCTTGCGATTTTTTTATACTGATAAGGCGGGAAGGAAAGGCCGCATCCCCTTTCCGCCTTGCCAGGCCGGCTGTCCGGGCAGATGGCTACAGCATCTGCCCCAGGCGGCTTTTCCATAGATATTTCAGCAAAAGAGAGGTGAATGACATGGGCTCCGACGGAAGTCCGCGAAGACGCAGAGCAGACAACACATGGGACCCGGGGACTCCGTGTCCTTCCAGTATGCCTGCTTGCCTCTATGAACCACAAGGAGGTAAGACCAATGAACAAAAAGCAAACGACTCTTTCCGCCCGCCAGGCCGCAGAAAAGGCCGCCATCCGTGAGGAGCAGAACCTCCGCATCGAATACGCGGCGGCAAATCCCATCAAGGATGTTCTGAAACAGCTGCACACCACCCTCTGCGGCCTTGAGCCGGACCAGGTGTCCGCAAGCCGTGCAGAATACGGCAGCAACAAGGTGACCCACGGGAAGAAAAAATCTCTGGCCAAACGGCTGGCCGACACATTTATCAATCCCTTCACCGCCATCCTCTTCTTTCTGGCCCTTGTGTCCACCATGACCGACATGGTTTTCCCCTACTTTTCCCTCTTCGGCAGTGTGCCGGAGGACTTCGACTGCCTCACCGCCGTCATCATCGTCACCATGGTGGTGATCTCCGGCACCTTGCGCTTTGTGCAGGAATCCCGCAGCGGCAACGCGGCGGAAAAGCTTCTGGCCATGATCACCACCACCTGTACCGTCACCCGGAAAGGCCAGGAAAAGGTGGAGATTCCCATGGACGAGCTGGTGGTGGGCGATATCGTCCATCTCTCCGCCGGGGATATGATCCCCGCCGATGTGCGGATTCTGGAGGCAAAGGACCTGTTTGTCAGCCAGGCCAGCCTCACCGGCGAGAGCGAGCCTGTGGAAAAAACGCCCCACGTCAGCGACCAGAAGGAGAGCATCACCGACTACTCCAACATCGCCTTTATGGGCAGCAATGTGGTGTCCGGCAGCGCCTGTGCCGTGGCGGTGTGCGTGGGAGACAACACCCTGTTTGGCTCCATGGCCTCGGCTGTGGCCGGGGAAGCGGTGGAAACCAGCTTTACCAAAGGGGTGAACGCCGTTTCCTGGGTGCTGATCCGGTTTATGACGGTGATGGTGCCCCTGGTATTCTTCATCAACGGCATCACCAAGGGGGACTGGCTGGACGCCTTCCTCTTCGGCATCTCCATCGCTGTGGGGCTGACCCCGGAAATGCTCCCCATGATCGTCACCACCTGCCTTGCCAAGGGCGCTGTCTCTATGAGCAAGAAGCAGACCATCGTCAAAAACCTCAATTCCATCCAGAATTTCGGGGCCATTGACATTCTCTGCACCGACAAGACCGGGACCCTCACCCAGGATCAGGTGGTGCTGGAATACCACCTCAACGTCAACGGCCAGGACGATACCCGGGTGCTGCGCCACGCCTATCTCAACAGCTATTTCCAGACCGGGTACAAGAACCTCATGGACCTGGCCATCATCCGCAAAACCGAGGAGGCGGAGGCTGCCGATCCCCGGCTGGTGGATCTCTCCGAACACTACACCAAGGTGGACGAGATCCCCTTTGATTTTGCCCGCCGGCGGCTGACCACCGTTGTCCAGGACAAGAGCGGCAAGACCCAGATGGTGACCAAAGGCGCGGTGGAGGAAATGCTGTCCATCTGCTCCTTTGCCGAGTTTGACGGCAGCGTCCAGCCCCTGGCCGACGAGGCCCGCCGGCGCATTCTGCAGACGGTGGACGGGCTCAACGACAAGGGGTTCCGGGTGCTGGCCATCGCCCAGAAAAGCAACCCTTCCCCGGTGGGCACCTTCGGGGTCAAGGACGAGTGCGACATGGTGCTCATGGGCTATCTGGCCTTCCTGGACCCGCCCAAGGAGTCCACGGCAGACGCCATCCAGGCCCTGAAGGACCACGGCGTCACCACCAAAATCCTCACCGGTGACAACGACAAGGTCACCCGCACCATCTGCAAGCAGGTGGGGCTGCAGGTGCGGAATATGCTGCTGGGGTCGGATCTGGAGCGCATGAGCGACGCCCAGCTGGCCAAAGCCGCCGAAACCACCGATGTTTTTACCAAGCTGACCCCGGATCAGAAATCCCGGGTGGTCTCGGTGCTCCGGGCCAACGGCCACACCGTTGGGTTTATGGGGGACGGCATCAACGACGCCGCTGCCATGAAGGCCGCCGACATCGGCATCTCGGTGGACACCGCCGTGGACGTCGCCAAGGAATCCGCCGACATCATCCTGCTGGAAAAGGATCTCATGGTTCTGGAGCAGGGCATCATCGAAGGGCGCAAGACCTACGCCAACATGATCAAGTACATCAAGATGACCGCCTCCTCCAACTTCGGCAATATGTTCTCGGTGCTGGCGGCCTCGGCGCTGCTGCCCTTCCTGCCCATGATGAGCCTGCATCTCATCCTTCTCAATCTGATCTACGATCTGTCCTGCACGGCGATTCCCTGGGACAATGTGGACGAGGAATTCATCGCCAAGCCCCGGAAGTGGGACGCCTCCAGCGTGGGCAACTTCATGCTCTGGATCGGACCCACCAGCTCTATCTTCGACTTCACCACCTACCTGTTCATGTACTTTGTGTTCTGCCCCCTCTTTGTTTCGGGCGGTGTGCTGTTCAACGATCTTCCCGCCCATTTCAGCGGGGCAGAGCTGGCCCTGATGCAGGCCAAATACATCGGGCTGTTCCAGGCGGGCTGGTTTGTGGAGTCCATGTGGAGCCAGACTCTGGTCATTCACATGATCCGCACCCCCAAGCTGCCCTTTATCCAGAGCAGGGCTTCCGCTCCCCTGACCTTGCTGACCATGACCGGCATTGCAGTCCTCACCATCATCCCCTTCACTCCCTTCGGGGCCATGCTGGGATTTGTGGCTCTGCCCGCCGCCTACTTTGCCTACCTGATCCCCTGCATCCTGCTGTATATGGTGCTGGCCACCAGCCTGAAAAAGGCCTATGTCCGGCGCTACGGCGAACTGCTTTAACGTTTGGAGGTGTTTTGCATGCATTGGGCAACGATTTGGATGAACCTGTTTCACACTACATCCCTTTGGGGCATCGATATGGGCTTTTGGCTGGGCATGGGCGTTGTCTTGCTGATCGTGATTGCCATGAATGTGGTGTTCTGGAGCATGAAGCCCCAAAAGCCGGACCGGCTGCCGTAAACAGGCC
>DXDW01000242.1 GCA_019115305.1 Candidatus Anaerofilum excrementigallinarum | reverse complement strand
TGCATACGGCCAGCGACCGGATCGCCGAAAATCTGGGAGAAAACGCCCTCAGCGCCCAGGAAAAGCTCAACGAGGGCCGGGCGGCCCTGGCCGAGCGGCGGGAGGAGCTGTCCGATACGGCTATGGCGAGCCGCGCCGAGCTGAACGCCCGGCTGGATCTGCTGCGGGCCGACTGGAAGGACCATGCCCGGTTCGGCAAGGCCCGGCTGCTGCGGGCATTTCCCCGGATGCGCAGCGACCGCTATGCCGCCACCTTGGAGGAAGTCCGCAGCTGGCTGCGGGAAAACCTGCAAAGCGACCCGGCAGAGAAATAAAATCAGACAAATACAGGGAGGGAAAGCCCAAGGCTTTCCCTCCCTGTTTGTTTGCGGAGAAGATGACTGAAACGCCGTCCAGACGCCGAAAAAGGCAAGAACAGACCGGCAGGCAATGGTAAACAAAAGGAAACCGGAGAACTGACCAGGCCAGGGCTTTTTCCTGTGCTGAGCCAAAGGGAAAAGAAAACCTCCGGCTCGCAGCGAGCCGAAGGCAAGACCGGTGAAAAAGGCACTTGGATGGCTGGCAAGACCAGGGCTTCTTTCCTGTGCTGAGCCAAAGGGAAAAAGAAAACCTCTGGCTCGCAGCGAGCCAGAGGCAAGACCGATAAAAAAACCGGTAAAAAATTAGTATTCGCCGTGCCAGCGAGGGGCCGATTGCTCCACGGCCTGACCGGCGGCCAGGCTGGCGGGAACATCCAGCACCCGCTGGTTGTCGCTGCCCCGGAACACCAGCTGCAGGCTGCGCCGTGCCTGGACAAAGGGCCCGTCAATGAGCACATCCAGGCTCTCCAGCAGCTCCCGCTGGGCGGGCGTTCCCGCCAGCAGCTGCTCGAAGGTGTAGCCCGAATAACTGGCCACCTCGTAGCCCTCGGCTTTCAGCATTTTGGCCAGCCGGGCAAATCCCTCGGCCTGGGCGAAAGGCTCGCCCCCCGAAAAGGTCACCCCTTTGGCGAGAGGATTGCTCCGGACTATTTCAGCCAGATCCTCCTCCTCCATGGGCATGCCCCCTTCAAAGGGCCAGGTCTCGGGATTGTGACAGCCGGGGCAGTGGTGCGGACAGCCCTGACAGAAGATAGCTACCCGGATTCCCGGACCATCCACGATGCTGTCCCTCACCACCCCTGCAATGTTAAGCATTGTGGCTCAGGCCGTGCTTCACCCGATCGTGCTCCTCGGCCTTCTTGGCATTGTTCCACTTGTCCATGGTGCCCACCAGGTAGCCGGTGATGCGCCGGATGCGCTCAAAAGATACGTCTTTGCCCACAACGGACTGTCTTTGCATAGCAGACATGATAAAATCCTCCTCGTATAAAAGAAATGTTTAAATACAAAACGTAGTTGGAAATGGCTTATTCGCAGCCGCAGAACTTGGGAACGCCCGGATACAGACGGCGCAGCTCCCGCAGTTTCTCCTCGCTGATGGCTTCGCCTTCCCGGCGGCCGCAGCGGGGGCAGACATCGCCGATGACGCCCACATAGCCGCAGACGGGATCGCGGTCCACCGGGTGGTTGATGCTGCCGTAGCCGATGCCGGCGTCGTGCATGCAGCGAACCACGCTTTCAAAGGCTTCCACGTTGTTGGCGGTGTCGCCGTCCAGCTCCACATAGCTGATGTGGCCGGCGTTGGTCAGAGCGTGGTAGGGGGCCTCGATGCGGATCTTGTCAAAGGCCGAGATGTTGTACCATACCGGCACATGGAAGCTGTTGGTGTAGTATTCCCGGTCGGTGACGCCGGGGATCTGGCCGTAGCGCTTCTGGTCCATGCGGATAAACCGGCCGGAAAGACCCTCGGCGGGGGTGGCCAGCAGAGTGAAGTTCATCTGCAGCTCCTGGCTCTTTTTGTCGCAGTATTCCCGCATGTGGGTCACGATCTCCAGGCCCTTTTTCTGCATCTCGGGGCTCTCGCCGTGATGGTGGCCGTAGAGAGCGGTGAGGGTCTCGGCCAGGCCGATGAAGCCGATGGACAAAGTGCCGTGTTTGAGAACTTCCCGCACGGTGTCGTTGATGTCCAGCTTTTCGGAATCCAGCCAGACGCCCTGGCCCATGAGGAAGGGGAAGTTGTAGACATGCTTTTCGGCCTGGATCTCAAACCGGTCCAGCAGCTGGCCGGCTACCAGTTCCATCATATCGTCCAGCTTTTCGTAGAACAGCTTCTCGTCGCCATGGCTCTCGATGGCCAGACGGGGCAGGTTGATGGAGGTGAAGCTCAGGTTGCCCCGGCTGTAGCTGATCTGCCGGTCGGGGTCGTAGACATTGCCCATCACCCGGGTGCGGCAGCCCATGGTGGCTACCTCGGTCTCGGGATGACCGGGCTTGTAGTACTGCAGGTTGAAGGGACTGTCCAGGAACACATAGTTGGGGAACAGCCGCTTGGCGCTGACCTTCATGCTGAGCTTGAACAGGTCGTAGTTGGGATCGCCCTCGTTGTAGTTGACCCCTTCCTTCACCTTGAAGATGTGGATGGGGAAGATGCAGGTCTCGCCATGGCCCAGGCCGGCGTCGGTGGCCAGCAGCACATTGCGGATGGCCATGCGGCCCTCGGGGGAGGTGTCGGTGCCGTAGTTGATGGAGGAGAAGGGGGTCTGGGCACCGGCGCGGCTGTGCATGGTGTTCAGGTTGTGCACAAAGCCTTCCATGGCCTGGTAGGTGTCACGGTCGGTGCGGCGGGTGGCCCGCTCACGGGCCCGGGTGACCAGGTGCAGAGCCTTGCTCTGCTCCATGCCCCGCTGCTGGCTGATGCTCTCGGCAACGGCGGAGTCAAACTCCTCCTCGTTGCGCTGCAGCTTGGGACCCATGCCGGTCTTTTCGGTGGCCTGAGCGATGGCGGCCTCCACAGTGGCGCTCTCGTCCTCGCTGTCCAGCACGTCCTCCAGAGTCATGGTCAGGTTGCGGCGGTAGGCCTTGGTAAAGGTCTTGGCAACGCCCAGAGCCATGCCGTAGTCAAAGTTGGGGATACTCTGGCCGCCGTGCTGGTCGTTCTGGTTGGACTGGATGGCAATGGCAGCCAGGGCAGCGTAGCTCTGGATGCTCTGGGGCTCCCGCAGGAAGCCGTGGCCGGTGGAGAATCCGCCCTGGAACAGCCGGATGATGTCGATCTGGGTGCAGGTGGTGGTGAGGCTGTAGAAATCGAAATCGTGGATGTGGATGTCGCCTTCCCGGTGGGCCTTGGCCTGCTCGGGGGTGAGCAGGTAGGACTCGTTGTAGGCCTTGGCGCCGGCGGTGCCGATCTGCAGCATGCTGCCCATGGCGGTGTTGCCGTCGATGTTGGCGTTGTCCCGCTTCATGTCGCTGTTGCGGGCGTCCACATTGGTGATCTCGTCGATGGTCTTCATCAGGCTGGTGTTGGCTTCCCGGATACGGGTACGGTTGGCCCGATAGAGGATATAGGCCTTGGCGGTGGCTTCCAGCCCGCATTTCATCAGTTCCCGTTCCACGGCATCCTGGATCTGCTCGATGCGGGGCGATTCATCGCCGCCGGGAACGCTTTCCAGCATGGCCTGCACCGCATTGGCAACCCGGGCTGCATCGGCAGCGTCGCCCTCGCCGGTGGCGGCAAGAGCCTTCAGAATGGCCTCGGCGATCTTGCTCTCATCGTACAGCACCACCCGGCCGTCCCGTTTTATAACACTGCGAATCATGGCAAAACTCTCCGTTCTCTAGTATCCTTCACACCGTGCCGGCGGCAAAAAACCACAAGGTATAGTGGAGCCGGCCGTTGCGCAAAACAACATATATAGCGTGCACAACATATTATGGCACTACATCTTGTGTGTGTCAAGCCGGAAGCCCAAAAATGTGGGGATGGATTTCGGGCCGCTTTTTGTTTGGTTTGCCATATTGACAAAAAAGCTTTATAATACAGGCAACAGATTTTTTTTGAAAAATTTGTGCTTTTTGGCATCATTGACCCAAATATCAGGGCCGGCTGTGCGCGGGACGAAAACGGTTGTCTTAAACGAGAAAAAAGGTGAAAAAATGAAAACAAAAACCCAGACCCGCTGTGCGGCCGGACTGGAATACACCCTGGAGATCAAGGCGGTGAAGCGGCTGAATCTGCGGCTGCGCCGGGACGGCTCCATCGCTCTCAGCGTGCCCCCGGGCACGCCGGCGGCGGTGGCGGACGATTTTGTCCAGCGCAAGGCCGACTGGCTGCGGACAGCCCGCCAGCGGGTATTGGCCCGGGAGCAGGCGCTGCAGCGCCGGCAGCCGCCCACCCGGGGAGAGTGCGCGGCGGTGTTTGCCCGGGCCGACGCCAAGATCTGGCCCCTTTTCCGCCAGGCCCTGGGGGGACGCAAGCCGGATATCCGCATGCGCCCCATGGAAACCCGCTGGGGCGTGTGCAGCCCCGCCCAGTACCGCATCACGTTGAGCACCTGGCTGGCCCTGGAGCCCATGGAGGCGGTGGAGTATGTGCTGCTCCATGAGTACGCCCATTTTTTCCATCCCAACCACCAGGCGCAGTTCTGGGCTCTGGTGGAGAGCCTGATGCCAGACTGGAAGCGGCGCCGGCAGATGCTGCGCCATACCGGCGAAGAGCTGTGAAATTTTATTTAAAAGAAAGGCGGGCGGATGGCGAATCGGGTCCGGCTGTGGTACAATAAACTGGGACAGACTGCCGTTTTTTGCCTTTTTGGGGGCCAATCTGGTATAATGGCCAGGAGAGGGCCGGCGTTTTCACTGACAAAAAGACCCGGCATATATTAAATAGGTAGAATCTGTTTCACTTTGACAAATCCGGCGGCAGGGGTATCCTATGCCGCCCAAAAGGAGCTGTTTGCTTGGACAAATACAAACGGTTGTTCTCCAATACCATGCTGTTTGCCATCAGCAATTTCTCCAGCAAAATGCTGACGCTGTTCCTCAAGCCCATGTATTCCCGGGTGGTGGACGACGCGGATTTCGGCCTGTACAGCAACGCCTGGAGCTATATCATCCTGCTGTTGCCTGTGGTCTGCCTGGGCATGGACTACGCGGTGCTGCGGTTTGGCCTGGACAAGCGCTATGGCAAAGCGGCGGTGTTCACCAACAGCCTGGGAGGCCTGGCGGCGGGATTTGTGCTGCTGGCCGCCTGCTATCCCCTGATGCGGATGCTGCCCAACTGCGAAGGGTATATGACCGCCATCTATGTGATGCTGCTGGTGAGCAACCTGCGGCGGCTCTGCGCCCAGTTTGTCCGGGCCAAGGAACTGCTGCGGCTGGTGGCCATCGACGGCATCCTCACCAGCTTTACCACCGTGGCGTTCAACGTGTTGTTCCTCATCGGCTTCAAAACCGGGGCCGTGGGCATTTTGTGGGCCACCATCGCCGCCGATTTCTGCAGCACCCTGTTTTTGCTGTGGGCGGCCAGCCTGCGGCGGTATATCCGTCCGAGGCGGTATAACCAGAAGCTGATGAACCAGATGCTGCGGTACGCGCTGCCTCTGGTGCCGGCGCTGATGTGCTGGAACATCACCAATTCCAGCGACGTGCTGTTTGTCACCAATATGATGGAGGACGGCCAGCGGCTGGCGGGTCTGCTGACATACAGCTATGTCATCGCCCAGGCGGTGCAGCTGGCGGCAGCCATCTTCAACGAGGCCTGGCAGCTGTCGGCGGTGACCGAGGAAAAGGGCCGGGAGGAGTTTTTCGGCCGGGTGTTTTCCATCTACCAAGGTGCCATGTTCATCGGCGGCGCGGCGCTGATTCTGCTCTGCCAGCCCTTTTACAGCGTCTACGTCAAGCCCGAATCCTTCGAGGCCTGGCGGTATGCGCCTTTCCTGGTGCTGGCCACCATCTACAACTGCTTTTCCGGCTTTCTCAACAGCATCTATGTGGTGGAAAAGCGGTCGGGGCTGTCTCTGCTCACCTCGGCGGTGGGCGCGGGAGTGAACTGTCTGCTGAACTATCTGCTGATCCTGCGCATGGGCGTGACCGGCGCGGCGCTGGCCACCTTTATCAGCTATCTGGTGGTGTTCACCATGCGGCTGATCAACACCCGCAGCCTGCTGGCCATGCGCTTTTCCCCGGGACATCTGCTGGTCAACACCTGCCTGCTCATCGCCGAAGCCTCTCTGATGATTCTGGAGGTGAAGTGGTGGCCTCTGTGGTGCGGTATCTGCGCCGCGGTGGTGCTGGTGCTGAACTTTGCCAGCCTGTGGAAGATGGCACGGCAGCTTCTGGGCCGGTTTGTCCGGCGCCGCAAGCGGGCCTGATTCCTGTTTGAAGCCACAAAAAATCCCCGCCGCAGGGATGTGCGACGGGGCTTTTGCAAAAAATAAGGGCGGCCGAAATATTCCGGCCGCCCGGTTCGTTTATACAGGAGAAGGGCTTATTTGATCAGCAGCTTGACGTTGTAGCCCTGCTGCCGCAGCACCTGAGCCAGCTTTTTGCCGTTCTGGGCAGTGCCGGGGAAGGAACCGTAGTGGTAGGGCACGATCAGCCCCGGGCGCTCGTCCATGGCCTGCACCTGGCTGGGGACCTGCTCCAGATAGTTGGGCATATTGTAGATGCCGTCGCAGACCACAAACAGCACGTCGCAGTCGGCGTCCTGGGCCAGACGGTCGGTGTCGCCGGAAATGTAGTAGCGCACATCGTTCATCTCGATGACAACGCCGAAGCCGGTGTGGAGGGGATGGTTCTTGTTTTCCGCTTCCACCGGGGTGATGGCCGCGCCGAACTCGTAGCAGAGGCTGGGCGACTGACAGGTGAGACGGCTGATGTATTCGTCGGGGATGTGCAGCTGGCGTTCCAGCATCTCGGCCACGTCGGGAGGCGCGGCAAAGCAGGTGTCCGGCTGGCAGATCTTTTCGATGTCCTCGGGGGAGAAGTGGTCGCTGTGGCCGTGGGTGATCACAATGAGATCGGCGTCCCGGGCGGTGTGGTCCAGCTGGTAGGGATCTACATAGATGGTGGTTTCGCCGTCGCTGAGACAGACGGTGCCGTGTTTTACCAGTCGAATCTGTTTAAGCGGGTCCATTTTTACTTGTTTCCAGCTCCTTGTCGTTTCTGCTGCTTGTACAGCGGGCATTTGTGGTTTATAATAAGAAATAACTGCCGGGCGCCTGCGCCTTGGGGCGCGGGCCGGCAAAGCCGAATCCCTGGCTATGAAAAGACAGGCTCCCACAGGGCGCCTTCTGTACACATTGTACCCGAGTATGGGGGAAATGTCAAAGAAAACACGCAGTTTACAAAAGATTTTTTAATTTGGAGGAAAGAAGGATGAAGGGTTTTGTGCGGGCAGCGGCGCTGCTGCTCTGTATCTGTTTCGCGGTGGGCGCCTTTACCGGCTGCGGTATCATCAAGCGCCTGGACGGCGAAGAAGAGGAGATCAACTACTGTGAAGCCGGCGGTTCGGTGAACTTCCCCGAGGGCTTCAATCCCGTGGGAGCCAAAAACACCCTGGAGACGGTGATGCTGGATTCCACCCTCTGCGGCTCCTTTACCCAGGTGCCCGCCAGCAAGAGCACCGACTACTTTTACCCCGCTTCCGATACCCTGACGGTCACCGCCAGCGGCACCACCGACGGCTCGCTGGAGCAGTTCCGCATCAATCTCTGGAAGCGCACCGAGACCGGCACCCAGTGGGTGGAGACTTTGTATTTCCGCACCAACGGGGAGACCGCCACCGGCACCTTTACCGGCCTGGATGTAAACAGCAAATACCGCATTTCGGTGGCCTTCAGCGGCGCCACCACCAGCTGTACCGGCTCCTTCAACGTGGGGCCCCTCCAGCTGGCCGAGGGCTGAGCATACGAGGATGAACATGAAACGCAACAAGATCTGGCGTTGGCTGCTGCTGCCGGCGGCTTCCGCTGTGCTGCTGGTGACGGTGGGGCTGGTCTGCCTTGCCTGGCCGGCCGGCACTTTGGGGCTGCTGCCCCGGGTGCTGGGGCTTGGTCTGGTGGCAGCGGGCCTGGTGCAGCTGTGGTTCTACTTTGGGCAGCGTTCCCTGCGCTTTCTGCCTGAATTCGGCTGGATCGTGGGGGCTGCCAGTCTGCTGGTGGGAGCGGTGTTTTTGTTCAATCCCCATGTGAGCATGGTGTTTGTGGGCATCTGCGGAGGCATATGGTCTATCGTTCTCTCGCTGGTGCGGGGCCGTGCCGCCCTGCGCAAGCGGGATTCCGGCCGTCCCTGGAAGACCCATCTGGCGGGCTGCGGGCTGTATCTGGCCTGCGGCGTGGGGCTGCTGTTTTCTCCCTTTACGGGGGTGAACCTGGCTACCCAGCTGGTGGGGCTGGTCATGGTGGTGGCCGGTGTGGGGCTGCTGTACGGCTGCTACGGCACCGGCCGGTTCCTGATGGAGCGGCTGGGGGACAACGGTATCCTGCAGCTGCCTGCACCTTCCGGCGACGCCCCGGAGCAATCGGAAGATTGCACCAAAACAAAAGAGTGACATTGTACATATTGCATAAATATGAGTCCGCCGCAGAATTTCTTTCCTGCGGCGGCTGTTTTTTTGCAAAAACGGATTATTGT
>DXDW01000241.1 GCA_019115305.1 Candidatus Anaerofilum excrementigallinarum | reverse complement strand
TAATAAACTACCTGCTTTCCTGAAAAATGGGCGCGCCGCACCCACGCGCAGGCAGCTCCGGCAGGCTGTCAGGCCAGCCGGGCGCGCACGGCACGGATGAAACACGCGGATAGAGTGATGGTGAAGCTTCTACTAGGGTCGCCATCCATTTGCCGTCACGCTCCTTACACACTTTGTATCGCAGTTTTATTCCGCGAAAAGCCGCGGAAAGGCACAGCTTTAGTTTATTCCTTCCCCCTATGGTTTGTCAAGGCATTCCCCCGCAAAATTCCGTCAAACTAACCGTATTTTACATTCTTTTTTTGTACAATCTGCATTTTTGTGCAGACGGCCGCAGCCCGGCCCGAAAAGGCCCGCTGAAAAAGCAAAAACCGGCCGTCTCCGCGGGATCTTTCCCGCCGGGGACAGCCGGTGCCGTTTTTGTATCTGTTTTGCAAAACTGCCCGTCGGGACAGTCTGCAGAACCCTTGTGCTTGTTGTCTGTTGGACAGGATGCCCCGAAGGGCGCCCCGTCAGCCGATCACATAGACGTTCACCTGGTGAACCGCCGCGGTGACGGCATCGGAATAACTTTCAAAATACAGATCCACCAGAGCGTGGCCCTCGCGCAGGGCGGTGCCGGTGTCGGTGGCGATGGCATAGCCGTATACAAAGCTGCCGTCGGCGGAGGTGATATACAGCTTGGTGCCGTAGGGGATCACGTTGGGGTCCACAGCCACGGTGCCTTCATACAGGCCCAGGCCGCTGGCGCCCCGGCCGCTGCCGGAATAGGCGGTGGCCCGCCCGGTGAGGACCCGGGTATAGCTGGACGGCACCCCGTCCACCACCTCGGGGCCTTCCATCTGGCTTACCGGCGCGCCGGCCTGGTAGGCCTTGATGATCTCATTCTGGGGCTCCTGGATGCGCTCCACACCCAGCACCTGGGTGGATTCCACCACGCCGTCCACTACTCGGGAGCGGGTGGTGATGCGGTCCACGCCTTCCACGCCCTGCTGCAGAGTGACCGAGGCGTAGCGGTTGCGGTGGTAGAGGCTGGTATAGCGATATTCGGTTTCATAGGGCACCGCCTGGTCCTGGTAGCTGTCCTGGTATTCCACGCGGTGAACGGTGATCTCCATGCCCTCCTCGATGGGGGTGTGGAGGCTGGGCTCGGTGTAGTCGTGCTCGCCCAGCGAGATGCCGGCCAGGTCCAGTGCCTGCTGCACCGTGCCGGTGCACAGCTCGGTGCTGTGCAAGGCGCCGTCGGCCTGGATATAGACCGGGAAGGCGCGCTGGATATTCAGACTGGCAAGATTGCCGTTGTAGGCGGTAAAATACACGTCGTCCTCGGCTTCGGCGCGGATACCCGACATCTCCATCAGGCGCTGGGGGTCGGTGACGGCGGTGACCAGCATGCGGCGGTTGCCGTCGGAATCCGAAACATAGACAACATTTACCGAAAAGATCAATGCGCACAGGGTAAGCGACAGGCAGCACAGGGTGAGCAGGCAGGCCCATACTCGCTTGGGAATGGCGAGCCAGCGCCGGCGTAAATGCTCTGTGAATTTTGTCATACAAACTCCTTACGTTGCGTGCAGGGCTTGGCATCCTCCCGCCCGTCTGCACACCGGGCGGCGCCTGCTTAAGACAAAGGTGCCGATCAAAGGCACCTTGGGCATTTTACCAAACCCGGCTCTCAGCGGTCAACTTTGATATTCTGACTTTCCCGGGGATATGAAGAGATTTGCCGGGATTTTATGCCTTTATATCCCCGGTTTGCTGGTGAATGCTCTCTCATGCTTGCAAATTCTTTGTTTTCCTTCTTTTTCGCGCAACAATTACAATATGCGACGCAAAGTTTTGCCCTGTCAAAGCATGGAAAAACAGCCGCTTTTTCCTGTAAATTCCAAGAAGGAAGAAGATTTTCGTCTGTTTGCGAAAACGGTTGTTTTGCCCCTTTTTACCCCCCGCCGGCAGCAAAAAAAGACGCCCGGTCCCTCCCTTGCAAAAGGGGGAACCGGGCGCCTGGAGGATGCCGAAAAAATCAGGCCTCGGGCTCGAACATATCCTTGCCCACCGCGCACAGGGGACAGACGTAATCCTCGGGCAGGTCTTCCCAGCGGGTGCCGGCGGCGATGCCGTTTTCGGGCTCACCAGCCTGCTCGTCGTAGATATAACCGCAAACAGTGCAGACGTAACGCTTCATAGTGGTATCTCCTTTTTTATAGCAGTGTTCCGCCCTCGGGGCGGTGTGAAACATTCTTTCCGGCCGGTATCTCCGGCATTGACATGAGTATACCCCAACGGCGGCAAAAAATCCGTTGTTTTTGCAACAAATTATTTCTTTTTTTATAAAAAAGGAAAAATCCCCCGCCGGCCGCAGCCGACAGGGGAAAATCATTCAGGAAGCTTTGCCCAGAGGCACCGCCAGCTGCAGTACCGTCCAGGCGGCCTGGTAGAGCAGCACAGCCGGCAACGCCAGGCCGATGATGCCGCCGGTAAAGGTGAGCAGCAAAGCCACCAGGCAGCTGAATACCACCGCGCCCTTCTGGACCATGGCGGCCAGCTTTTCGCCGGCAGCGGCCCCTTCGGCGGCCCGCAGGCCTCCCACAAAGGAGGCGAAGGAACCGATGTGGGTCATGACACCCTCGCTTTCGGGGCGGAAGATCAGCTCGGGGCTCAGGGCGGTGCGCTCGGCCTCGGTGAGCACCTTGACGCAGCCCTCGGGCAGGTGGTAGATCTGGGCGATGAGCTGGCTGGTCAGGCTGCAGTCGTCGCTCTTCACCAGCAAAGAGATGCCCCGGCGGTTGAGGGATTCCAGCACCTCCTGCACCTCGGGATTGGCCTTGTAGCAGATGCCGAACACCCCGAACAGCTTGCCCGACACGGCCAGATACAGCAGCTGCCGCTCGCCGTTTTTGCTGCAGCGGGCTTCCCAGTCCAGGCTGGGCACCGCCAGTCCGTGGCGCATCATCATATCCCGGTTGCCCACCAGCACCCGCTCCTCGTTGATCCAGGCGGAATAGCCGTAGCCAACCTCCCGGGTCATGCTCTCCACCGGGTACAGGATATCGGTGCGGCCCTCGATGATATGGGAGAACACATCCCGCAAGGTATCGCAGCCCTCGATGAGGATGGAGGCCGCGTAGAGGATGGCCAGGTCGATGCGCTCTTTTTCAAAGGTCTTGATGCCCTTCAGCACCACGCTGGTGGCCGGGAAGATATCCTTGGCCCCCACCAGCACCATGTTGGTGCGGCCCAGGGCTTCCACGGCATCCCAGCCGGGCACCACAGCCCCCACCTTGCCGGCGCTTTTCTGCATCAGCAGGCTGGGCACCGCCGCCAGCAGGGTGCTGGCAAAGGGTGCGCCCAGGCAGAGAGCCGCCGCCAGAACGCTGACGCCCACCGCCGCGCTCTTGGCCATAAAGCCGCCCACCACGGCGCAGAGGACCGCCACTCCCAGCAGCAGATAGCTGAGCTGCCGGGCGGCCAGCTGGCTGGCCCGGCTGGAAAAGCTGTGCCGCAGGAAATTCCGCACCAGAGCGGTGGGGCGGCTGACCAGCAGCTGGGGATCGGGCTCGTCCATGCCCCGGGCTACCGCGGACAGACGGGTCTTGTCGGTGACCATACAGGCCGCCCAGTGCTCCACCCGGGAGCTGGCCATTTCAAAGTTGCGCAGCACCACCTGGTTGTGTACCAGTTTGCCCACGGCGTTGGTGCAAAGGCCCAGCACCGCCACACCGGAAAACAAAGTGAACAGGCCGGGGTCGTATCCGCTGGGGGCCAGCAGCAGGGCCAGAGCCTGGACCAGAGCGCCCAAGGCAGCCAGAGCGGGCATGGTGTCGGCGCTGGGACGGCCAAACAGGCCCACCAGTCCCTCTTTAATTGTAGAGAAGGAGATCAGCGCCGCCGCCGCGCAGAGCAGCAGGTTTACGGTGAGGAAGGGCAGCGGATCGGCCACCGGATCGATCACCGCCGGAAGCAGCAGCAGACCGGTGGCGCCCACTCCCATCCAGAGCAGCGCCGCCGCCAGCACGCCGGTAAGTACCGCCCGCAGCACAAACCGCAGGCTCATGGCGCTCAGGTCGGCCATCACCTTCTGGGCCTGGTCGGGAGCGGTGTAGTCCTCCAGCTCCTGCCAGCTCTCTTCGCCGTGTTCTTCCCCGGGTTCCTCTTCCGGCTCCTCGTCGGCGGGGGATTCGCTCTCCTCCCCCGGCTCGTCCTCCTCTTCCCGGCTGCCCAGCAGCCGCAGCCGGCTCAGCAGGCCGCGCCGGGGTTTCTCCGGTTCCTCCTGCTCTTCCGGTTCGTCTTGCTCCTCATCGGGCTCCGGCTGTTCCTCCTGTTCCGGGTTCAGCAGCCGGGTGGGTTCCTCCACGGGAAGGGTCTGGGATTCGGGTTCAGATTCGGGCTCGGGTTCCGTGTCGCAGCTCCAGGCGCCGGGGTCCAGCGCCATGGAAAACTCCCCCGTGTCCTCCCGCACCGGGGCGGGAGCGGTCCGTACCTGGGCCGGTTCAAAGGGGCGGGTGGGCGCCGTGTCCTCCTCCGCAGGGGCCGGCTGTTCCGCCGGGGCTTCCGGCTGGGCCGAAACCGGCTGCACCGCGGGCGCCTCTTCGGCGGGGCGGCTTTCCTGCCGGGGAGAGGGCTGCTCCTGTTGGGTCCGCTCCTCTGCCTGGGGCAGCTGCTCCTCTTTGGGCTGCTGGGGCTCGGGCTGGCGCTCTGTTTGCTGTTCCTGCTCCGGTTCGGGCGCAGGTTCGGGCTGCCGCTCCTGCCAGCGGCGCAGCAGCGAGCGCTTCTCCCGTTTTTCCTTTTTCTCTTCCTTTTTCCGGCGGCTGCGGGCCGCGGCGGGCTCCTCCAGGTTGTCCAGGGTCTGGGTGAAGAAGCGGCGGAAGTTTTCGTCCACCACTACCTCGTGGACCCCTGCGGGACTGGCTGCCGGGGCGGACTGAGGCTGGGGATTCTGCCGGGGCGCCGGAGCGGGATCAGCCGCCGGCGCGGGCTTGGGTTCGGGATTTTTCCGGGCCGCGGGGGCAGGCTGTACTGCCGGTGCAGACTGCGCCCGGGCGGCGGAACGCCCTTCCGTTTCCGAGGCCGGATGGAAAGACATCTCGTTTGCCGCCGAGGCCGCCGGAACCGCTGTGTCCGCGTTCTGCTGGGCCATCTGATGCAGCCGCCGCTTGCCCTGTCCTGCCGACGGCTCCACGCCCAGACTTTTCAGAATGCTGTCCACCGGGTCGTCGGCAGCAGCAGCGGGCTGGTCCTGCCGCAGCTGCTGTAAAATGCGGTCCACCTCCGCATTGGAAATTTCATCTCTCATGCTCTCTCCTCCCCGCCTTGTTTATTTTATATCCGGACTCAGTCGGCCTGGCGCTGGTGCTGGATCTCGTAGAGGATGATCCCCGCCGCCACCGACACGTTGAAGCTGTCCACACCGGTGCCCCGGGCGGCCATGGGCAGGCTGATCACCCCATCGCACAGCTTTTTCACCAGGGCCGACACACCGCTGCCCTCGCTGCCCATGACCAGGGCAATGGGGCCGGTGAGGTTGTTTTTGTACAGAGGCACGCCGTCCATATCGGCGCAGTAGACAAAGACGTTCTGCTCCTTCAGCCGGCGCACCGTCTCCCCGATGTTGGCTACCCGGGCCACCGGCAGCCGGGCCGCGGCGCCGGCGGAAGCCTTCATCACCGTGGGGGTGATGGCCGCGCCGCCCCGCTTGGGAATCACCACGCCGTCGGCGCCGCAGAGCAGAGCGCTGCGGATGATGGCGCCCAGGTTATGGGGGTCCTCCACCCCGTCGGCCAGCACCAGGAAAGGCGCATGCTGCTGGTCAGCGGCCCGCTGCAGCAGATCGTCCAGCGTGGCGTATTCCACGCTGGCGGCAAAGGCCGCCACGCCCTGGTGGCTGTCCACCCCGCAGATGGAGCGCAGCTTGGCGGCCCGCACCTGCTTGGCAACCGCGCCGGCCTCTTTGGCCAGCGCCATATAGTAACCGGCCACTGCCGGCGGCAAAGTGTCGGCCAAAAATACCGTGTCCACGCCGGAGCCGCTTTTCAGCAGCTCGGCCACCGGGTTTTTGCCGTATACCAGCCGTTCGTCCTCTTGTGCTCTGCCCTTGTATTCCATGGGTTCCTCCTGTGTATGTAGCCGACCGCCATTGCGGCCGTTTTTTGATTTTTTGCAGCGGCGGAAACAGACCGCCGCCCCGTTTTTCTTTTTCCTTCAAAAGCGGCTGCCGAAACCCGGCAGCAAAGGTTTTTGATTTAAAAATTCATTCCGAAACCGATAATGAGTGGAAAAATAAAAACATTATATGGGTTATTATACCATGAAGCGAGGCGGAATGGTATAATTTGCTTTCTTTTTCGGTTGCCCTGCAAGGGGCGAGAAAAAGAGCATTAAAATAAGCGGTATAATGGCCGTTCTGCGGCCATTATACCAGAAGGCGCAATGTTTTGCCATGTTTTTCCCTGTGTTTTCTTGGGCAGATCACAGCAGCCAGAAAACGGCCGCCAGCCCCGCCGCTGCCAGCCCCGCCAGCAGCGCGGTTTTCCAGCCGGAAGCCAAAGTGCGGCGCTTCCAGCAGACAAGGCCGTTCACAAACCGCTCGGCCTCCTGGCGGCTCTCGGCCAGATGCACCTGGCCCGCCCCCGGCCGCAGCACCACCCAGACGGTTTCGATCCACTCGCTGTTTTCCGGGTGCAGCTCCACCACCCGATGGTTGACTCCCCGCATTGCTTCACTCCCCTTTCCTTGCCGCCAGTATGGGGTGGCAGGGCATGGAATAATCATCCTGTGCAAAAAACGCGGCTGATTGGACCAATTCAGGGGCATTTATACCTTTTGTAAACCCCTTTTGAACTTTCCACT
>DXDW01000240.1 GCA_019115305.1 Candidatus Anaerofilum excrementigallinarum | reverse complement strand
TCGAGTCCCTGGCCAAGAACATTCCCGGCGTCAAGCGGATCCGTTTCTTCATGACCTTCGGCCAGAGCTACCTGACCCACATGAAATGTCTGGAAAATGTCGGCATGCTGTCCACCACCCCCATTGAGTTTGAGGGCCACCAGATCGTGCCCATCCAGTTCCTCAAGGCCCTGCTGCCCGATCCCGCTTCCCTGGGTCCCCGCACCGTGGGCAAGACCAACATCGGCTGTATCTTCACCGGCGTGAAGGACGGCAAGGAAAAGACCGCTTACATCTACAACGTCTGCGACCATCAGGAGTGTTTCAAGGAAGTGGGCTCCCAGGCCATCAGCTACACCACCGGCGTGCCCGCCATGATCGGCGCCATGATGCTGCTCACCGGCAAGTGGAACAAGCCCGGCGTCTACACCGTGGAGGAGTTCGATCCCGATCCTTACATGGACGCCCTGAACAAGTGGGGTCTGCCCTGGCAGGTGCAGGACGATCCCGCTCTGGTGGACTGAGCCCATGAGAGAAAGCGAGCTGCGCACCCCTTGCTTTGTGGTGGACGAGGGGCTGCTGCAACACAATCTGGAGATTCTGGCCCGGGTGGCCAAAGAGGCCGGCTGCAAGATCCTGCTGGCCCAGAAGGCCTTTTCCATGTTTGCCTGCTACCCCCAGCTGCGGCAGTATCTGGCCGGCACCACCGCCAGCGGCCTCTATGAAGCCCGGCTGGGCAAGGAGGAGTTCGGCGGGGAGACCCATGTCTTTTCTCCCGCCTACCGGGAGGAGGAGTTCCGGCAGCTGCTGGAATACGCCGACCACTTTGTTTTCAACTCCCCCAAACAGCTGGCCAAATATGCCGCCCGCGCCCGGGCGGCCGGCAAGCAGGTGGGGCTGCGGGTGAACCCTGAGTGCTCCACCCAGGAGGGCCACGCCATCTACGACCCCTGTTCGCCGGGCTCCCGGCTGGGCACCACTTTGGCCAACTTCGACGAAAGCCAGCTGCCCCTGCTGGACGGGCTGCACTTCCACACCCTCTGCGAGCAGGGCTCCGACGATCTGGAAACCACCGCCGCGGCCTTTGAGGAGAAGTTCGGCCGGTATCTGCCGGGGCTGAAATGGGTCAACTTCGGCGGCGGCCACCACATCACCCGTCCCGATTACGACATCCCCCGGCTGGTGCGCATCCTGCGCCATTTCAAGGAAACCTACGGGGTGGAGGTTTATCTGGAACCCGGGGAGGCCGTGGTGCTCAACGCCGGTTTTCTGATTACCACCGTGCTGGAGACCGGCCGCAACGGCATGGATATCGCCATTCTGGATACCTCCGCCGCCTGCCATATGCCCGACGTGCTGGAGATGCCCTACCGCCCGCCCCTCAAGGGCAGCGGCCAGCCCGGGGAAAAGCCCTACACCTACCGGCTGGGCGGCCCCACCTGCCTGGCGGGGGACATCATCGGGGATTACTCCTTCGACAAGCCCCTGGAGGAAGGGGACCGGCTGGTGTTTGAGGACATGGCCCTCTACACCATGGTGAAGACCAACACCTTCAACGGCATGCCTCTGCCCGACATCGTCCTGCGGGACAAAGGAGGGGACTGCCGGCTGGTGAAGCGGTTCGGCTACGAGGATTTTAAACAGCGGCTTTCCTGATTTAAAAGAGCCTGCATAAAAAACAGAGCTTTTCGCGCCCTGCCTTTTGCGGCGGCATGCGAAAAGCTCTGTTTTGTTGTCACCGTGCAGCCCGGTTTATTCGGCGGACCGCTTGGAAAAGCAGTGCAGCAGAGAATAGATCACCTGCTTTTCCTCGCAGGAAAGATCGGATATATCCACCATCTCCCTTTGACTGCGGCCCAGCAGATAGTCCACCGAAACCCGGAAAAGCTCCGACAGTTGCAGCAGATAGGGCACCGAGGGAATGCTCACACCCATTTCCCAGGCGTTCACCGCCGACCGGCTCAGGCCCAGCCGCCGCGCCAGAGCGGTTTGGGTCATGTTGAGCTTTTCCCTCAGATCCTTGATGCGTTCCCCTATCATAGAGCCTCACTCCTTTGGCTTCATTTTACTTTACCAGTGTAGCCCGTTGCATTATCTGAAAATCCATGGATGTATCCCGCGTGATTTCAACAAATTGACAAAATTTTTCAAACGTTTTAGACAATGGCAAAAAAGTGCGAATATTCGATGCTTTTTGAACCGTAATCCCCCGGCGCAGAAAAATAAAATGGAAAAATTTCTCTTTCTATGCGGCGGGAAGAATGGTATAATGAGGCTGACATAAAAAAGCGGACCGTCGGGCGGACGGAAAGCACAAGCAAAAGAATGGAAGATTCGATGGATCAAATCATCTATGCCAATACATGGGATTTCTTGCAGGCGGCCTATCAGAATAAGGATACCGCCGCACTGCGGCGCTTTTATCCCGAACAGGGCGCCCTCTGGATCGGCCTTGCCCCCAGCTATGAGATCGAGGACCCGGTCACTTTGGAAAACTGGCTGCGGGAGCTGTCCGGTGCGCCCTGCTGCCAGGTGGAAAAGCTGCGGCTGAAAACCATTCCCCACGGCGATACCGCCGTGATGCAGGGCGAGGTGCATATGCAGTGCAGCCAGGCCAGCTGTCTGCGCCGGCTGTCCGGCTGCTGGCAGAAGGAAGGGGAAGGCTGGAAACTGGGTCTCTTTTCTCTGGCGCCTCCCGCCTTCAGCGCCTGCCGGCGGGCAACCGAATGGCAGCGCATGGAAAATATCCGAAAGATAGAAAACCTGCTGGAAGCCTGCGACGCCGGGCTGGCGCTGGCCAGCTGGGACGAGACTCTGCGGTTTGAATATGCCAGCTCCAGCCTGTGCCGGATGCTGGGATGGACCCAGGAAGAATTTGCCCGGCTGTGCGGCAGCTTTCAGCAGCTGCCCTGGGCCGGGGAGGAAGATGTGTTCCGCCGGGTGCGCAGCCAGCTGGAAGAGGAGGGGGAATACTCCTGCGAATTTCCCCTGCGCTGCCGGGACGGCAGCGAGCTGTGGGTGCTCAGCCGGGGACGCCGGGAGGGCGAGCAGGTGAGCTGCGTGTTTATGGACGTCACCGAAAGCCGCAACGCCCTCACCCAGCTGCAGGTGGAGCACGCCCGCAACGAGATCGCCCTGGAAATGAGCAACGACGTTGTGATGGAGTACAACTACCGCAGCGATCGGGCGGTATTCCGCATCTACCGGGCGGGGATGCCTCCCAAAATGTCCGAGATACAGAGTTTCAGCAGCCAGCTGCAGGCAGTGCTGGACCGCTATGTGGCGCCTCAGGACCACGAGCTGTTCCACAGCTATGTGTTTGTTTCCCGGAAAGACTGCGCCTTCGATTTCCGGGCTATCGGGGAAAACGGCGCCTTTGTCTGGTGCCATGTCACCCTGCGCACGGTGTTTGACCGTTCGGGCCGGCTGGTGAGCATTGTGGGCCGCATCCACGATGTCAGCGACAAGAAACAGCTGGAAAACGAGGCCAATCTGGATGCCCTCACCAAGCTGTACAACCGCAGCTATATGCGCCAGCAGGTGAAGAAAGCCCTGGAAGAGCAGCAGGGCGGTGCGCTGCTGCTGATGGACGTGGACTGCTTCAAGCAGATCAACGATACCCGGGGCCACCGGACGGGAGATCGGGTGCTGGTGGGCATTGCCCAGCTGCTGCGGCAGTTTTTCCGCCAGCAGGATTATCTCTGCCGGCTGGGCGGCGACGAGTTCATGGTGTTCCTCCGGGGCGTTTCCCGCCCGGAAGTGGTGCGGGAGCGCTGCCAGCAGCTGCTGGATGCAGTGGAGGAGGAAACCCGGCCCGAGGGACGGTTCCGGGTCACCCTCAGCATCGGCGCAGCCATGGTGAACTCCGACTGCAACACCCCCGAACAGCTGTACCAGCGGGCCGACGAGGCGCTGTATCTGGTGAAGCGAAAAAGCAAAAACGCAGTGGAGATCTGGAATGGGTCCGACAGCCCCATCTGATTTTTCGTGCCGCCGGCAGGCCCTTTTGGGTCTGTCGGCTTTTTGGTTTGCGGGGCCGGGCGTGCTCATTGTGTGCAAGGATTGTAACCTTTTTGAAGTTTTTTTGTGCAAAAAACTTGCAACAGTTTTGTGTATTTACTATAATAAACATATCTTGGGTATTGTTTCCGGCGGATGCTTGCCGTCCGGCGTGCCCGAGGGGTGGAAAAACTCACGAGAAACGAGTAAGAGAAAGGGAATGAGAGCTATGTCGTATGTAAGCGAAGTTTTGCAGGGTCTGGAAGTCAAGTTTGCCAGCCAGCCTGAATTCCTGCAGGCTGTGCGGGAGGTTCTGACCTCTCTGGCTCCGGTGATCGAGGCCAACGAGGAGAAATACCGCAAGGCCGCTCTGCTGGAGCGCCTCACCGAGCCCGACCGGCAGATCCTGTTCCGTGTGCCCTGGGTGGACGACAACGGCCAGGTTCATGTGAACACCGGTTACCGTGTGCAGTTCAACAACGCCATCGGCCCCTACAAGGGCGGTCTGCGTCTGCATCCCTCTGTCAACCTGGGCATCATCAAGTTCCTGGGCTTTGAGCAGATCTTCAAGAACAGCCTCACCGGCCTGCCCATCGGCGGCGGCAAGGGCGGTTCCGACTTCGACCCCAAGGGCCGCAGTGACAACGAGATCATGAACTTCTGCCAGAGCTTCATGAACGAGCTGTACAAGTATATCGGACCCGACCGCGACGTGCCCGCCGGCGATATCGGCGTGGGCGCCCGTGAGATCGGCTATCTCTTCGGCCAGTACAAGAAGCTCAGCGGCGACTACTGCGGCGTGCTCACCGGCAAGGGCCTGACCTACGGCGGCAGCCTGGTGCGCACCCAGGCCACCGGCTACGGCCTGCTGTACCTCACCCAGGAGATGCTCAAGACCAACGGCCATGACCTGGCCGGCAAGACCGTTGCCATCTCCGGCTCCGGCAACGTGGCCATCTACGCCGCCGAAAAGGCCGTGCAGCTGGGCGCCAAGGTCGTCACCATGAGCGACTCCACCGGCTGGGTCTACGACGCCGAGGGCATCGACCTGGATGCCGTCAAGGAGATCAAGGAAGTCAAGCGCGGCCGTCTGGCTGAGTACAAGAACTATCGTCCCAACGCCGAGTACCACACCGAGGGCCGTGTGTGGAGCGTCAAGTGCGACGTGGCTCTGCCCTGCGCCACCCAGAACGAGCTGCACCTGGAGGACGCCCAGGCTCTGGTAGCCAATGGCTGCATCGCCGTGGCCGAGGGCGCCAACATGCCCACCACCATCGAGGCCACCGAGTACCTGCAGGCCAGCGGCGTGCTGTTTGCTCCCGGCAAGGCTGCCAACGCCGGCGGCGTGGCCACCAGCGCCCTGGAGATGAGCCAGAACAGCGAGCGCCTGTCCTGGACCTTCGAGGAAGTGGACGCCAAGCTGAAGGACATCATGGTCAACATCTTCCGCAAGCTGGATGACGCTGCCCGCCGCTACGGCATGGAGGGCAACTATGTGGCCGGCGCCAACATCGCCGGTTTTGAAAAGGTAGCCGAGGCCACCCTGGCCCAGGGTATCTGAGGCTGAACACCCTTTGACAGCTGGGCCCCGGTGTATCTGACACCGGGGCCTTGTTTTTGGCAGACAGGAGGGATTCCCCCATGAAGGTCCGGTGCGAAAGCTGCGGCAAAAAATTCGATTATGAGCAAAACGACGGTCTTTGCCCCCATTGCTCGGTCTACAATTCTCCCCCCGAACAGGCGGCGGAGCAGGAGCGGCAGGAATGGCGGCGGGATGTGGGCCGGCAAAAGAAGGCGGCGGCCGCCCTGTGGCGGGACTACCACCGCAAGCAGGACGAGGCGGACAACCCCGCGAAGTATTCCAACGTAGCCTCCGAGCAGTCCGCGCCGGCCCAGCCCGCCCGTCAGCCTTACCGGTACAAGGGAGGAGCTTCCGGCCAGTCTGTCCCGGCCGGTTCGGCCCGCCGTCCCTATCAGTACAAAGGCAATATTTCCGGCCAGTCTGCTTCGGCGGATTCCCCCGCCAGCCCTACCAGTATGAGGGGACGGCCTCGCAGACCGCTCCGGGCCCGGATACAGCAAACACCCGGCGCCGCCGGGTCTGGCCGGTGGCCTTACTGGTGCTGGCTCTTGGCTGGGGCGCGGCCGTGGGGGGCGTCTGGCTGCACCAGCAGCAGTGGATGAAATACCAGACTCTCAAGGCCCAGCCCCAGACGGTGCAGCTGGCGCCGGGGGAGAGCTTTGCAGGAGAGGTATGCACCATCGAGGCCCAAAGCGCCGATGTGGTGCTGCCCGCCTACTCCCAACCTTTGCCCGAGGGCTGGATGCTGATAAGCGTGCAGCTGCGGGTGGCCATGTCGGACCAGGAGTGGGAGGACCAGGCGCTGACCGAGCCCTATGTGCGGCTGGAGGACGGCCGGTGCCTGCGGCCGGTGGACAGCTACTCCCTGGGGCAGGATACCGGGTCGCTGGCCGAGCAGTCCTTCTATGAGGACCTGCGGGATCAGGAACTCTGGGATCTGCTGTATATGTATACCGGTGAGGAAAAAGAGGGCTTGCTCTATTATCTGGTGCCGGAGGACACCGCCAGCCTTACCTTCTGCGCCGAAAACCGCACCTCTCAGGACGGTCAGCTGCAGTCGGTGGGTGAGTGGAAGCTGGATGTGGAGGTGGATGCGCCGTGAAGGGAGACAATCTCTTGGCAAGAGTCATAGTCTGGACGGTGGTGACCGGATTTGGTCTGCTGCTGGCTCTGGGCTATTACGAAAGCAATGTGGACAGCATGGAGTATGAACAGCCCCCTTTCACCCTGCAGCTGGAGGACGCCAGTCTGGAGCTGGTGGAATCGGTGGACGATGAGTACGGCGAGCGGGGCCTGTATCTGCTTTCCATGACGATCACCAACACCAGCAATGTCACCGACACCTTTGCCGACTACCTCTTTGTGGGAGAGCTGGAAGGCTGTTCGGTGTACACCACCCAGTGGGATGACCGGGAGTATCTGCTGGACCATCTGGCGCTGCTGCCCGCCGGGCAGACCAGCCGGGTGGAACTGCTGCTGGAGATCAGCTCCTACGAAGGCCCCCTCCCCACAGAGGGCACCATGCAGCTGAGCTGGATGGACTGGGACAAAGAAGAAGAGCAGCCCTTGGGCAGCGTGGAGCTGTCCGGCTGAGAGATAAACGGAAATACGGCGGCGCGCTGCCCTGTATGGGAGGCGGCCGCCGATTTTTTGCCGGAGAAAGGAAACAAGAGCCATGTGGCTGGAATTTGAGGTGTCCGCGGAACAGGACCAGATCCGTTTGGGCAATTTTTTGCGCCGCTGCGGCGTGTCGGCAGCACTGATACGGTCGGTGAAATACACCCAGCCGGGCATTCTGGCGGACGGAGTGCGCACCAATACCAACCAGCCTGTCCGGGCGGGGCAGAGGATCGGCTTTTTTCTGCCGCCGGAGGAAGCCTTTTCGGTGCGGCCCCAGGCCATCCCCTTGCGGGTGGTGTACGAAACGTCCCACCTGGCCCTCATCGACAAGCCGGCCGGCATGGCGGTGCATCCTACCCTGAACTACCCCTGCGACACGTTGGCCAACGGCTGGGCCGGACGGCTGGCGGCGGAGGGGAGGCAGGGCCCCTGCCGGCCGGTGAACCGCATCGATAAAGGCACTTCGGGCCTGGTGCTCTGCGCCAAAAACGCCTATGCCGCCGCCTTTCTGCCGGGACAGGTGGAAAAGGTGTACCTGGCGGTGGCGGAGGGGGAAATGCCTCCCGGAGAGGGCACCGTGGATGCTCCCATCGGCCGGGGGGAGGGGATACTCCAGCGCTGTGTGGTCCCCGACGGCCAGCCCAGCCGCACCCATTACCAGGTGCTGGCGGCGGGAGGCGGCTATTCTCTGCTGCGGGTGCGGCTGGAAACCGGGCGTACCCACCAGATCCGGGTACATATGGCCCACATCGGCCATCCCCTGGCGGGGGATTGGCTGTATGGACATGGCCCGGGGCCGGATATCCAGCGCCAAGCCCTCCACTGTTTTGCCATGTGTCTGCCGGCCATGCCGGGCAGCGCCGGGGGATGGGTCTATACACCGCCGCCGGAGGATATGCAGCAGCTGTATCGGAAAATGCACCCTCTCGCCTGGTGAAAAAATGAACAAACTGTGAAAGCTTTTTTGCGAAAAAGAGGAAACCGAAGGGATACGGTTGCGCAGACCGCGGAAAATGTTATAATGGAAACAGCGCCGCATACAATGCGGCTGCGAAGCTGCGCCCATAGGCCGGCCCCGGAAGGGGCGGATCCACCGACGGCCGTGCTGCCGCGGGAACAGGGCGCAAGGATTTACAGATGAGAAAGGAGCTGGAAGGATGGCGTTGGATACAAAGCAAACCCCGCCCTCCGGCACACAGCCCCCCGATCTGCGCCAACGGATTGCACGCAAATGGGCCACCCTGTGTGTGTGGTGGCAGATCCGGCTGGCCCACGGCGACATTTTGATGCATCGGTGGCACAAGGCCTTTGCCGACACCCGCTATGCCTGGCTGCTGGGTCAATGGTTCTACCAGGTGGGCTTTGGAGCTGAATATATGGTGGTGCAGGCGGGACGCCTCTTTGCCTCTGCCTGCGGGATGGTCTGGCGCGGTCTGCGCTGGGCAGCGGTCCGCCTGTCCAAAATCCTGCTGCAATGGCTGCGGGACATCTGGCAGGATCTCACCGGTCCCATCACCGGGGTGTTCCGGGGCCTGCGCGGCCTGCGGCACACCGCCAAAGCCAGCTATGCCGGCGACGGCGCCCCGGCGGCTGCCAAGAACAGCGCGGCCTATGTGGGCCGGGGTCTGGTGCTGTATGGCCGGCTGGTGGGCCGGATGGCAAGCTATCTGCTGCCGGTGGCGGCAGTGGTCTTCTTCGCCGTGACGGTGGGAGACAAGCTCAATCAGAATTACGCCCTGGCGGTGGAATGCAACGGTCAGGTGGTGGGCTATGTGGAGGACGAACTGGTCTTTGACGAGGCCCGGGACAAGGTGCGCAGCCGTATCGTGCTGGCCCAGGACCAGGGCTGGGACGTGGAGCCCACCTTCACTTTGGCCAGTGCCGACACGGTGATGGATGTGAACGAGACTGCCGACGCCATCCTCATGGCATCCTCCGATCAGATCCAGGAAGCCACCGGTCTGGAGATGGACGGTCAGCTGGTGGCCATCACCGACGGCGGCGACGGGCTGCGGGCCTATCTGGATTCCCGCAAAGCGGAATACGAGCAGCCGGACAACCCCAACCTGCGGGTGGAGTTCGTCCAGGATGTCCAGGTGGTGGACGGCCTGTACGCATCGGAAACGGTGCAGGATGTGCAGGACGTGATCACCATGCTGTCGGGGCTGCGGGAGGAAGAACAGAGCTACGCCATCCAGGCGGGGGATTCCCTCACGTTGGTGGCCTCCCGGTTTGACCTCACCAGCGCCCAGCTCACCGAGCTGAACCCCAAGCTGGCCGACCCCAGCTACAACTGGCCCATCGGCGACACCCTTGTGGTGCACCAGGAGGTGCCTTATCTCCAGGTGAAAACCATCGAGACCCAGACGGTGGAGGAGACGGTGGCCCACGCGGTGGATAAGCAGAACGACAGCGAGCTGGCCTACGGCAAAACCGTCACCGACCAGGAAGGCGAGGACGGTCTGGATCAGGTCACCTACGAATATGTGCGGGTCAACGGCATTCTCACCCAGGTCACCGAAGTGGAACGGGTGCGGGTAAAAGAGCCGGTCACCGAGATCATCCGCCAGGGCACCAAGCTGCCCGAGGGCTCGGTGTCCACTACCGCGGTGTTCGGCAGCGGCACCATGATCTGGCCGGTTCCCAATTACAGCTACGTCAGCCGCTGGATGAGCTCGGGCCACAAGGGCACCGATATCTGCGCCCCCCACGGCGCGGCCATCCTGGCAGCGGATTCCGGCGTGGTGGTCAAGGCGGGCTGGAATGCAGCCGGCAGCGGCTACGGATACAGCATCGTCATCCAGCACGGGCCGGGCAATACCACCCTGTACGCCCACTGCAGCGCCTTGTATGTTTCGGTGGGCCAGTCGGTGAGCCAGGGCCAGCAGATCGCGGCTGTGGGCAGCACCGGTGATTCCACTGGTAACCACCTGCATTTCGAGATCTACAAGAGCGGCGTCCGGGTAAGCGCCTACAACTATTTCCCCTATA
>DXDW01000239.1 GCA_019115305.1 Candidatus Anaerofilum excrementigallinarum | reverse complement strand
TTTACAAAAAGATTCCCTTGCCGGTTTCCACATCCAGTGCAAGGCCAGTGCGGCTATCGTAGAGAGATAGGTCGGTCAACTTATAGCCCATGTCGCCCATTGGCCCGACGGCGCCGGCAGCCAGCAGCCTGTCCAGATGTTCAGGGTAGATATTTACTGCGTACTGTCCCAGCTGTCGGAGCAGAGGGCGGTCCGCCTGCCCCGCCTGCAGTTTCTCCACAAGCTCGGCACCCGGGCCGACGGGAATATAAAGTGTCGCGGTGATATTGTCTATAAGCCGGAACCGCTGGGCCACTGCGGCAAAGGGGAAAGCGCGGCCCTGGAAGCCATTGGAAAAGGCATTCAGAATGCCCTCTTTGTCCAGCGCTGTATCCCCTTTCAGGGTGCGGTAAAAGGAAAAATAGGCTTCGATAGCCTGAGGCCCGGCGGGATCGGCAAAGGTATCCAGCACATGCCGGGCGGAATCCAGGTTGGGGCGGAGCATGGCCGGCGGCTGCTGTCCCTGCAGCCGGAAAACGGTGACCAGGCTTTCGGCGGTGCTGCGCTTTCCTTCCCGGTTGCAGCGGCCGGCAGTTTGGAGAATCGAGTCCAGTCCGGCTTCCTCCCGCCAGGCAGTGGGAAAGTCTAGGTCCACACCGGCCTCGATCAGGGAGGTGGACACCACCCGGCAGGGAAGCCCCGCCGCCAGCCGGTCGCGGATTTCGGCCAGCAGCTGTTTACGGTGGGCGGGGCAAAGCAAAGTGGTCAGGCAGTAACGTCCCTCGCCAGGCAGCAGGGCGTACAGAGTCTGGGCGGTAGCCCGGCGATTGACCACGCAGAGGGTCTGGGGAGATTTCACCAGCTGGTCGGCCAGCTCCTGCTGGGACAATTCTCCCCCCTGCTGCAGGGTGGTGCGGCGGAAAAATTCATATAAGGCGGCGGTGCCGGGGCAAATTTCTTTCATGACCAGACCGGGGGCAAGCTGTTCAAAGAGGGGTTGCAGTGCCGGCTGGGTGGCGGTGCAGAGGACTGCTGTGACGCCGTAATACTGTACCAGCTGTCCGATGGCTGCCACGCAGGGGCGCAGATAGCCCACCGGAAGAGTCTGGGCCTCGTCAAACACCACCACGCTGTCGGCGATGTTGTGCAGCTTGCGGCAGCGGGAGGGGCGATTGCCGTACAGGGACTCAAAAAACTGCACCGCCGTGGTGACAATCACCGGAGCGTCCCAGTTTTCGGCAGCCAGGGCTTTGCGATAGAGCATCGGGTCTACCTTTCCCTCAGGCACCGAATACTCCACGCCGGAATGGTGCTCCACCACATTTTCCTGGCCCAGGATCTTTCGGAACACTTGGGCTGTCTGGTCGATGATGGAGGTATAAGAAATTACATAGATGACCCGGGCTTTGTTTTGGGCTGCGGCATGAGCCAGCCCGAAAGCCAGGGAAGAGACGGTTTTGCCGCCGCCGGTGGGCACCGTGAGGGTGTAAAGTCCGCTTTGACCGGTGCTGCCGGCATCCAGACAGGCCCGCAGCACCTGGCAGCGCTTGCGGTTCAGCTCGTTTTGGGCATCCCACCAGGGGGCGATATAGGCTTGCAGCCGTTCCAGCAGCCGGGAAATGGGTTCGTATCCGCCCCGGGGGACGGCTCCCTGCATAAAGGCTTCGGTGTCCTGGTAGTCGGCGTCCACCAGACAGGAGTAGAGCATCCGCATATAAAAGGAGGCGGAAACGTTATCCCGGGGGATCTGCGGAGGGCGGGCTGCTTCGCCGGGCTGGATTTCCTGCCGCCATACACTGCAGTCCGGCACCTCTTTTTTCAGCCGGCCTAACAGGGTGCCAGACAGGGCATCGTCGCCCTGGGCGCCGCCGTCGGGCAAACCTCCGTGGTGACCTGCCACCGCAAAGGCGATTTCCAGCTGACGCAGAGCGAAGGCCGCCTGCGCGCCGGCAGTGGAATGGTCCACCTTTTCGCCCCCTTTCAGCCGCTTTTGAAATTCCGGGCTGTATTTGCCGATATCGTGGAGCAGCCCTGCCAGCCGGGCTTGGTCGGCGCCGCCGAAGGGCCGGGCGAATTGCTCTGCCAGAGCTGCAGTACCTCGCAAATGCTCTGCCACTGTTTGTACGTCGGTTTTGTCGGAGGAGATGTGAGCCAGCCACATCGTTTTGCAAGAGGATGTATCCATATCCATCACCTCGTTGGAAAAGATGTAAGATTTTTCTTGATGCTATCAGTATAGCAAAATAAATATACTATAAAAAGGACTTGTGAGGGGGCGGGAGAAAATTGTAGATATAAACAAGAATAGTACGGTTCTTTTGTGTACCATTGCGATGTCCCGGCGCAGGTGAAAATGAATTTGGGTATAAAAAACGCCGCAGACCGAGGAAACGGTCTGCGGCGGGGCAGAGAACAAAGGGAAAAGGCGGGGATCACACAAACAGCAGCAGGCTGACCGCCATCACCACCATGCCGGAAATGAGGCCGTAGAGGGAGAGATGGTGTTCGCCGTATTCCCGGGCGGCGGGAAGCAGCTCGTCGAAGGAGATAAACACCATAATACCCGCCACACCGGCAAAGAGAATGCCGAACAAAGTATCGCTCATCACCGGGCGCAGGATCAGCCAGCCCACCAGCGCCCCCAGAGGCTCGGCCAGGCCGGACAAAAAGGAGTAGCAGAAAGCCTTGCTCCGGGAACCGGTAGCCTGGTAGATGGGCACCGATACTGCGATGCCCTCGGGGATGTTGTGGATAGCCACCGCCACCACAATGGGGATGGCCAGACTGGGCTGCTGCAGCGCCGACACAAAGGTGGCGATGCCTTCGGGAAAGTTATGGATGGCGATGGCCAGGGCAGTGAGCAGCCCCATGCGCATCAGCTTGCCCGAGGGCGGGCTGGCGGCGTCGGCCTGCTCCATGGTTTTTACCTCGTGGGGGTTTTCCTCCGAGGGAATCAGCTTGTCGATGAGGGCGATCACCAGCATACCGCCGAAAAAGGCGGCCACGGTGGCCCAGCTGCCCGGCCGGGTGCCCAGTTGGGCAATGAGGGAATGGCGGGCTTCGGCCAGAATCTCCACCATGGAAACATAGATCATCACGCCGGCCGAAAAGCCCAAAGACGCCGAAAGAAATTTTCGGTTGGTCCGCCGGCACAAAAAGGCAATGCCGCTGCCGATGCCGGTGCTCAGTCCGGCCAGCAAGGTGAGAAAAAAGGCAAGAAATACCGAATGATCCAAAATGACACCTCCTGTATGCGTGAAAATGAAAAATAATATCAAAAAAGAAAAAGTTTCGTTAGTTTCTGATAACCATATACTAGCATATTTCTTCTTTGCTGGCAACAGGGGCGAAGAAAAAAGTTTTTTCCCCAAAACAGCCGAAAAAAGCGCCGCAAAGCCGGGTGTTTCGGCTCTGCGGCGCTGGAAAGAATCAGTGAAGGCTGGCGATGAGCTCCACGCATCGGTCGATGCCCAGATTTCCGCTGTTGAGGGGGATGTCGTAGTTTTGGGCGCGGCCCCATTTCATGTCGGTGTAAAAGCGGTGGTAGGCGGCCCGGCGTTTATCCTTTTCCTTCAGCCGCTGCTCGGGGGAAAGCTCCCTCTGGCCGTATTCCCGCAGGATGCGCTGGGAACGGAATTCCATGTCCGCGTGGATAAACACACGCAGACAGTCGGCGGTGTCCCGCAGAATGTAGTCGGCGCAGCGGCCCACAATGACGCAGGGCTCCTTCTGGGCCAGTTCGGTGATGACCTTGTACTGGATCTTCCACAGATAATCGGCGTTGTTGGGGCCGGTGCCCCGGTGGGACAGGGCCGCGGCCAGCACGCCGCCAGGCGCTTCCTCGCCGGTGTGCTGGATATAGTCGGGGGCAAATCCGCTCTGGGCCGCGATTTGCTCGATGAGCTCGTTGTCATAGCAGGGGATACCCAGCTTTTGTGCGGTCTTTTTGCCAATGGTGCGGCCGCCGCTGCCAAATTCACGGCTGATGGTGATTACGCGGTTTTTCATACTCTTTCAGCTCCTTTATATGTATAGAAAACTTCCGGTCTGCCCGGAAGCGCCGTGTCGTCGGATAAACTGAATAAACAAGTAATAGGTTACCTATTGGGGCGTGAAACAAGGCGGCGGGAAACTTCTCCGCGCCGCCGGAGCCGTCAAGGGGCGTCGATGTTTTGCAGCAGCATATCGGCCAGCTGCTGAAGGGCTTCTTTCTGGGCCGGGGTGAAATCGGCGCAGAGGGCCGCCAGCACCTCCTGATCCTGCTGCAGGATCATCTCGTGGATGCCCGCCGATTTTTCGGTGCAGGTGATCCGCTTGTACCGCCGGTCCTGGCTGCTGGGCAGACACCGGACAAAGCCCTTGCTCTCCAGCCGCTGGAGCAGCCGGGTCATGGCCGGATGGGTGACGTGTTCGATGCGTTCCAGATCCTTTTGGTGGATCTCCTGCTCTCCGGCGGCCTCCAGCCGGCTGATGGAACCCAGCACCCGCAGCTGCACCGAGGTCAGCCCCAAAGCGGCGGCTTTTTCATCCAGCCGTTTGCGGAAGGCCCGGCTGATGATGGAGATTTTCAGTCCGAAGGGCATCATAGATTCCGGACCTCCTTTGCTCGAAATTAGGTAACGGATTACATAGCATAGGCTGGGACAGATTTTGTCAAGGGGGCGAAAAGAGCCTCAAAACGGGCAAATTTGTTTGCGGATGGTTATATATGACGATAATTATACTGAAAATCGGCGG
>DXDW01000238.1 GCA_019115305.1 Candidatus Anaerofilum excrementigallinarum | reverse complement strand
GGGGACAACCGTTGACGGAAAAGGACTCAAATGATATAGTACATGTGCAGAGAATTGCGTGTCGAATTCTTCGGGCGAGGTCCCGGAGCAGCAAAGCCGCAAAAAAGAATGGACTGCAAACGGAATGTGGTGGAACGCTATGATAGAGATGCTTGCGGATTTTTTTGAAGAAATGGACGAAATGGTGTATATTTCCGATGTGGAAGACTACACCATCGTCTATATGAACAAGCTGCTGCGGCAGTCGCTGGGATACCGGAGTCCGGAAGAATACCGCGGCCGGCACTGCCACGAGGTGCTGCAGGGCATCAGCAAACCCTGCGACTTCTGCAACAATTCCAAGCTGCAGCCGGGTCAGTTTTGTTCCTGGATGCACAAAAATCCCCTGCTCGGCAAGCGGTTTCTCATCAAGGACACCCTTTTTCTCCACCAGGGCCGGCGCTATCGGCTGGAAATTGCGGTGGATGTGGATTCCGATATCCTTTCCAGCACCCCCTATATGTACAGCCGCAGCGAAAATATCCTCAACGAATGTTTGCAGCATGTTTTTTCCACCATGAACCCCGAGGAATCCCTTCGCCGCATCATGGCCTACATCGGAGAGACCTTCCGCTGTGACCGGGTATATGTGTTTGAGATGGGCAAACATACGGCCAGCAACACCTACGAGTGGTGCGGCAGCGGGGTGACCCCGCAGAAGGAGATCCTCCAGGAGGTGCCCCTGTCCGACATGGCCTGGTGGGTGGATCTGTTCCGGGAGAAAAAAGTGGTGACCATCCCCGATCTGGAGGAGATCCGAAACCGGTATCCCACCGTCTATGCCATCCTCAAGCCCCAGAAGGTACACTGCCTCACCGCGGGTCCCATCAGCATCGAAAACAAGGTGGTGGGCTTTATCGGGGTGGACAACCCCGATCCGGATATGCTCCATCTGGTGGCCTCGCTGTTCAAGGTGATCGGCTATTTCATCGTGTCGCTGTTCAAGCGGCGGGACCTGCTGCGGCGGCTCAACACCATGAGCTTTCAGGATACCCTCACCGGCGTATACAACCGCAACGCCCTTTTTGATCGGTATGCCGGCGATTGGCAGGGGGAATCCCTGGCTGTGGTCTTCTGTGACATCACCGGCCTGAAGCAGACCAACGATACCCTGGGCCACGGGGCCGGGGACCAGCTGATCCGCCACTGCTGCCGGCTGATCGAAACCTCTCTGGATACCTCCAACATATTCCGGGCCGGCGGCGACGAGTTTGTGGCGGTGTTTGAGAATATCCCCCAGGAGGAATTCCAGCGCCGGGTGAGCCGGCTCAAAAGCAGCATCCAGGCGGACAAATTCCACATCGCCGCGGGGTATGCCTGGTCGAACCAGCGTCCTTTGCGGCTGGAGGACCTCATCTCCCAGGCCGACCGGGTGATGTACCAGGACAAGCGCAGCTATTACGCCGTCAACCGCCGTGTGCCGGGCGTGGAGCGCCGGGAATCGGCCCGCACCGGCGGCCGCCAGCGCAGCGACAGTCTGTTTTACCAGTTCCTCAATTCCACCTACTGCGACATGGAGATGTTCTTCCAGGCCGTATCCCAGCAGAACACCACCAGCTATTTCTATTTTGGAGATATGCAGAAGGATATGTTCTATATATCGGATAATATGCGGGATGAGTTCGGCTTTGGCGGCAACATTGTGCCGGGGCTGCTGCAGGATTGGGCCAAGCGCATCGCCACGCCCCGGGCCCGGGAGCTCTACCACCGGGAGCTGGAAAGCATGGTGCGGGAAAAGCGCACCATCCACGATATGCGCTACCAGGTGCGCACCGCCGGAGGCAAAATCATCTGGGTGCGCTGCTACGGCATCCTGAAATGGAACCAGGACAAAAGCCTGCCTCTGTTTTTCTCCGGCCGCGTCACCCACCAGGACGAGGACTTTGTGGTGGACCCCGTCACCAACCTCCCCCGGGAGGCGGCGCTGCTGCGCAGTCTGGAGCAAAGCAAGAAGGACGGCAAGGCAGTGCGGGTCATTGGATTCAGTCTCAACAACGTCACCGAGCTGAACAGCACCCGGGGCCGGGCATACAGCGACAATCTGGCCCGGGACATTGCCGAACAGCTGGCCGAAGAGCTGGGGGACAAAATGTCCTTTTACCGGCTGGAAGGGATGCGCTGTGCCGCCGTGGTGAACGCCGACTGCCAGGAGTCCTGTGAAAAGCTGACGGCGGCCATTCGCTCGGTGGTTTCCATGCGCTATGGTATCAGCGGGGTGTCCATCCAGCGGCCCTGCTCTTTTGCACTGCTGGAATATCCCTTGGGCGGGCTGATGCCGGCGGATCTGCTGGAGCAGCTGGTGGCGCTGATCAAGGTGGCCAAGCACGAAGTGCAGCTGGAATATGTGGAGTATTCCGAGGCGAATCTGGAAAAAACCAGACAGCTGTCCAATATGGCCCTGGCCCTCAGCCGGGACGTGCTCCACGGCATGGAGCATTTCCGGGTGGTGGTGCAGCCCATCGTTTTCAGCCGCACCGGCGGGATAGGCGGAGGCGAGGTGCTGCTGCGCTGGCAGTTCGAGGGGCAGGACATTTCGCCCGCCGTGTTCATTCCGCTGCTGGAAAAAAACAACATGATCCACCTGGCGGGGCGCTGGGTGTTTGAACAGGCGGTGTGCAGCTGTCTGCGGCTGCACTCCTACAACCCGGACTTTTACCTCTCCTTCAATGTCAGCCTGCAGCAGATGTCCGACGAGCAGTTCCCCGACTTTATGGACCAGATGCTCACCAAATACGGGCTGACGGGGGATCGGCTGGTGGCGGAGGTTACCGAGAGCTGCATGGACGAAGAGCCGGAAAAGCTCCTTCGGTTTGTGCGTATGTGCGGAGAAAAAGGAATCCGCATCGCCCTGGACGATTTCGGCAGCGGCTATTCCTCCTTCCGCATGCTGCTGCAGTACCCCAGCGACATTATCAAGCTGGACCGCTCGCTGCTGCAGGAGATGATCGAGTCGGACGAAAAGAGCAATTTTATCTCCAGCGTTGTCTATGCCTGCCACCGGTTCGGCAAAAAGGTGTGCATGGAAGGTGTGGAAACCGCAGAGCAGCATCTGCTGATCCGGGACGCCGGGTGCGACATGATCCAGGGCTTTTACTGCTATCGGCCCATGGAACTGGACCAGCTGTACAGCCTGCTGGCCAGCCAGTGCCCGCCCGAAGCACCCCAGACCTGATTTTCCTACAAAAAACAAAACAGAAAACCGGCTGCCTTTGGAGCAAACGCACTTCGAAGGCAGCCGGTTTTTTGCAGTTTCAGGCCGGTTTCAGGCACAAACCCGGCAGGGGAGTGCAGAGAAAATCAATAGGGATTGCCGCCCCGCTCGGTGAGCCCGAAGAAGTCCAGGGCCTCCTGGATGGCCAGATCCCAGAACCGCCACTCGTGGCGATAGCCCTCCTTGATGAACCAGTGGGCCTCCAGGCCGATCTCCTTGCAGTGCTCCCGGAAGGCAAGGAAGTTCTGGTAGATCAGCTCGTCGTTGGTACCGCAGGCGAACATCAGCCGGGGCAGCGTGCCGGTGGGGGCCAGCCGGTCGATGATATCCCAGACATTTTCTTCCGAATTTTTGAAAGCCTCCAGGCCGCCGGCGTTGGCAAAGGATGCCAGATTGCGGGGACTGGTGGAGTTGAGAATCCCGTTGGGGTTGCCGGGGGTCATCTTGTCCAGATCCACCGGCGCCGCCGACAGCACCGCCGCTGCCGCGAATTTTTCCGGATGATTGACGGCAAACTTGATGGTGCCCCGGCCGCCCATGGACAGACCGGCGATGAAATTGTCCTCCCGCTTGTCGGATACCGGCAGCCAGCCGTAGACCAGGGGCATCAGCTCCTCGGTGAGATAGCTGTACATATCGTAGCCCATCATAAAGCCCGGCCAGTTGGAGTAGTTGGAGTTGAGGGCCGAGGGCATCACCACCACCAGATTGCGCTCGGTGGCGTACATCTCGATGTTGGTTTTGCGCACCCAGTCGGTGTGGTCGCCGTAGGTACCGTGGAGCAGCCACAGCACCTTGTATTTGCGGCCATTGCGGTAAAATTGGGCGGGGGTCTGGCTGCGGGGCTTGTCCGGCAGGATGACGGTGACCGCCTGGTTGTTTTTGAGATATTCGCTCTCAAAATTGTAGGTGAGGATGGACATGAAGGCAAAACTCCTTTCCTGTGCAGCGGGCCGAAAGGCAGTTTTCGCCTTTCGGTTTTTATGTGAAGGCGCTCCCTCAAATCTGGGGCGGGCGTCTGACGGACGAAAGTTACAGGGTCAGGATCTGGCCCGGCTGAATGCAGTGCACCTGGCCTTCGGCCTGCAGCCAGAGGGCAAGGGCGCTGGGATTGCGGATCATCCGGCCGTCGGCAGAATACTGCAGCTGTTTCCAGGCCAGCAGATAGTCGGAGATATCCCCGTTGGAAGCAAACCAGATCTGGTCGGCAAAGGCAGAGACAAACCGGGCAAAATCCTCCATCACCTGCCAGTTGTGGTGCTGGTCAAACTCGTAGGCGTGGCCCCAGAGATAAAACAGCCAGGGCCGGAAAAAGCGGGGCTGCTGGCGGCAGAAGGTCTCGACCAGCTCCATCAGCCGGGGGTCCCGGTGATGGCAGGTGGGGTCCCAGACCAGCAGGTTCTGGGGCAGATCGAAGCCGTAGGTGGAACGGGTGGTGCGGGCGCTCTGGTAACCCGCCAGCTCCAGCAGCAGCTGCACCTGGGGATCGAAGGCGCCGTAGGGATAGGCAAAACTGCGCAGCGGACGGCCCGCCAGATGCTCCAGCTGCTTTTTGTCCTCCAGAATCTCATACATGGCGGCCGGAGCGCCCAGGCCGGTGAGGTTGGCGTGGCGCAGACAGTGGCCGGCGATTTCGTGGCCGGCATAGAGGGCCAGGGCCTCCTGCTGCTCCAGCTTGGAAACATCCACGTTGGGATCGCTGGAGACGCCCCTTTCCTCCACGCCGAATAGACCAAAGCTGATGTTGAAGGTGGCCGTAAGGCCGTATCGGTTGAGGATCTCCACCAGGCGGCGATCCTGCCGCACGCCGTCGTCGTAGCTGAGGGTAAGAGCCTTGCACTTTCCGCCGGGAAAGAGAAGGGTATCGTTGCGCTTGTTCATAGAGTGCACCTCCATCCGCTGGTTTGGCCCAGTGGGAAAATATATCGATTTTCCAAAAGAAATTCTCGCCTTATTCGCTGTAGATCTGCTGGCTGCCCGAGATGGCCCGGCCCAGATATTCGTCGATCCACCGGGCGGCTCCCTCCTGGTCCCGGGCACAGAGATAGTTGTACAGCTTTTCGGTGTTGCGGCAGAGGGCCCCGATGCCGTACAGCTTGCAGAACCGTATCCAGAGGGTGATGACCGGGGGCTTGAAGGAGGAATAGATCAGGGGAAGAATGCTGTTTCCGCTGGCCAGGGCCAGCTCATGCTGGAATACCCAGGCCGCTTCGGCTGCCTGGGCAGGGGAGTCGCAGTCGGCGATGGCGGCCAGCAGCTCCCCCAGCCGGGCCAGCGCCTGGTCGGAGGCACAGCGGATGGCATTGGATACCGCCAGATGTTCCAGCGCCCGGCGCACCTCCAGAATGGACTGCACCTCCTCCTTGCCCAGAACGCCGCCCTGGTATTCCATGATGGCGATGAGGGTGCTCAGGTTGCCCCGGCGGCGGTAATCGGCCACCACCGCTCCCTGCCGGGGCCGCACCTCCACAAAAGACTGCTGGGCCAGTTCGGCCATGCCGCTGTTGACCACGGCGCGGCTCACCTGCATCTGCCGCGCCAGCTCCCGTTCGGGGGGCAGCTGGGTGCCCACCGGCAGCTCGCCCGACAAAATCATTCCCCGCAGCTGCTGGACAAACAGGTCCTTTAAACTGGGGGCAGACAGTTTTTCAAACTCCATGGACACGCTCCTTTCTGCGTTGTGGCTATACCACATACCATGACTTGATTTTATCATGCATTTCGACAAATGAAAAGCTTTTCTTTTCGCCTTTTTTCTGAAAAAATCTCGATGTGTTGACCTGTATTTGGCAGAATGTTAAGATATTAACAAAGAGATGAGAGCCGTGTGAGACGGCGTGTGGCAGAACCACAGAACAGAGGAGAAAGGACGTTTGTTGTGGACAAGGTAAAGATTTTGGAGATCAAGCAGAGCGTGTTCGCCTCCAACGACCGCCAGGCCGACCAGCTGCGAGCCCGGCTGCGGGAAAAAGGGGTGTTTTTGCTCAACCTCATGTCCAGTCCCGGAGCGGGCAAAACCACCACTCTGCGGCGGACCATCGAGGCGCTGCAGAACGAGCTGCGCATCGGGGTGATGGAGGCGGATATCGATTCCGATGTGGACGCCCGGGCCATCGCGGCCACCGGGGCAAAGGCCATCCAGCTACATACCGGCGGCATGTGCCATCTGGACGCCGACATGACCCGCCAGGGCCTGGAGGGCCTGGGTCTGGAGGACGTGGACCTGGCCATTCTGGAAAATGTGGGCAATCTGGTCTGCCCCGCCGAGTTTGACACCGGCGCGTCCAAAAACGCCATGATCCTCTCGGTGCCGGAAGGCCACGACAAGCCCCTGAAATATCCCCTGATGTTCACCGTATGCGACGTGGTGCTGGTGAACAAGATCGACGTGCTGCCCTATTTCGATTTCGACATGGACAAATGCCGGGAATACATCCATATGCGCAACCCCAATGCCCAGGTCATTCCCATCTGCGCCCGCACCGGCGAGGGAATCGACGTCTGGGCCGATTGGCTGCGGGCCCAGGTGGCCGCCTGGAAGAATACGAACTGCTGAACAGAAAGGATATATACCATGAGCCAGACTCATTTCCCCCTGGACGAGAGCAAGCTGCCCTTTAAGATCCCCAAGGACGCCCAGCCCCGGGAAAAGATTTTGAAGCTGGGCCAGAAGATCACCGACCGCATCCCCGCCAAGCTGCGGCCCCTCACCGCCGAGGACCCGGAATACTGGGGCCTGGCAGGGCTGGTCACCGACGAAATGGCCGATGTTGCCCTGAAAATGAAGGTGCGCAAGCCCATGACTCTGCCCCAGCTGGTAAAGGCCACCGGCAAATCCGCCGAGGAGCTGGAACCCCTGCTCTACCAGATGAGCTATATCGGCCTGCTGGAATACAACTGGGAAAACGAAAACCACGAAAAGCAGTATGTGCTGCCCATGTTTGTGCCGGGCAGCGCCGAGTTTTTCAACATGCAGAAAAGCCAGATCCAGGACCATCCCGAAGTCACAGCCTTTTTCGAGCGGATGACCTTTCTGCCCCTGGAGCACATCACCGCCATGGTGCCCCCCGGCGGGGCAGGCATCGGCATGCATGTGATCCCAGTGGAAAAGGCCATCGAGACCGAGAACCAGTCGGTGGACATCGAGCATATCTCCCACTGGCTGAAAAAATACCAGGGCAAATATGCCGCCAGCCCCTGCTCCTGCCGCATGTCCCGGGCTCGGATGGGGGAAGGCTGCGGCGATGACCCCGAGGACTGGTGCATCGGCGTGGGCGACATGGCCGACTATCTGGTGGAGACCAAGAAGGGCCATTATGTGGACTACGACGAGGTCATGCGCATCCTCAAGCGGGCCGAGGACAACGGCTTTGTCCATCAGATCACCAACATCGACGGCGAAAACAAGATCTTCGCCATCTGCAACTGCAATGTGAACATCTGCAACGCCCTGCGCACCAGCCAGCTGTTCAACACCCCCAACATGAGCCGTTCGGCCTATGTGGCCCATGTGGCACCGGAAAACTGCGTGGCCTGCGGCCGCTGCGTGGAATATTGCCCCGCCGGCGCGGTGAAGCTGGGCCAGAAGCTCTGCACCAGCCACGGACCGGTGGAATATCCCCGCCAGGAGCTGCCCGACCGGGTGAAATGGGGCCCGGAAAAGTGGAGCGTGGACTACCGGGACAAAAACCGCATCAACTGCTACGACACCGGCACCTCCCCCTGCAAGACCGCCTGCCCCGCCCACATCGCAGTGCAGGGTTATCTGAAAATGGCGGCCCAGGGGCGGTACACCGAGGCGCTGGCTTTGATCAAGCGGGAAAATCCCTTCCCGGCGGTCTGCGGCCGGGTCTGCAACCGCCGCTGTGAGGACGCCTGCACCCGGGGCAATGTGGACCAGGCGGTGGCCATCGACGAGGTGAAAAAGTTCATCGCCCAGAAGGATTTGGAGGCGGCCACCCGGTATATCCCGGCCATCAACCCGCCCTCCGCCCGGGGCGGCTTTGAGGATAAGATCGCCATCATCGGCGCCGGCCCGGCGGGCCTTTCCTGTGCCTTCTACCTGGCGGAAAAGGGCTATCGTCCCACCGTGTTCGAGAAAAACCAAAAGCCCGGCGGCATGCTCACCTACGGCATTCCTTCCTACAAGCTGGAAAAAGATGTGGTGGAAGCCGAGATCGACATCATCCGCCAGATGGGTGTGGAGATCCGCTGCGGCGTGGAGGTGGGCCGGGACATCACACTGGACCAGCTGCGCCAGCAGGGTTACAAAGCCTTCTATATCGCCATCGGCTGTCAGGGCGGCCGCAAAGCCGGTATCCCCGGCGAGGACGCCCCCAATGTGACCACTGCCGTGGAGTTCCTCCACCGGGTCTGCGACGGCGAGCCGGTGAAGCTGGAGGGCCGGGCCGTGGTCATCGGCGGCGGCAACGTGGCCATCGACGTGGTGCGCTCGGGCCTGCGCTGCGGCGCTGCCTCCGCCGATATGTACTGCCTGGAAGCCCGGGAACAGATGCCCGCCTCTGCCGAGGAGATCGCCGAGGCCGAAGAAGACGGCGCCACGGTCCACTGCGGCTGGGGTCCCAAGGAGATTTTGGTCGACAACGGCCGGGCCGTGGGCGTGGTGTTCCGCCGCTGCGTGTCGGTATTCGACGAAAAGGGCCGGTTCGCCCCGGTCTACAACGACCAGGAAACCATCACGGTGGAGTGCGACCATGTGTTCCTTAGCATCGGCCAGAGTATCCAGTGGGGCGGCCTGCTGGAGGGCTGCCGGCTGGAATGCGGCCCCGGCGGCCGTGCCATGGCCGATCCCCTCACCTACCAGACCGCCGAACCCGATGTATTTGTGGGCGGCGACGTCTACACCGGCCCCAAGTTTGCCATCGACGCCATTGCCGCCGGCAAGGAAGGCGCGGTGTCCATCCATCGGTTCGTCCAGCCCAACACCAGCATGACCATCGGCCGCAACCGGCGGGACTTCATCCAGCTGGACAAAGACGACCTGGTGCTGGAAAGCTACGACACCGCCGGCCGCCAGAAGACGGAAATGGACCCGGCTATCGACCATCATCGGTCTTTCCGGGACGCTCACGGCACCTTCACCGAGGAGCAGGTGAAAAAGGAGACCGCCCGCTGCCTGGGCTGCGGCGCTTCGGTGGTGGACCCCAACAAGTGCATCGGCTGCGGCATCTGCACCACCAAGTGCGAGTTCGACGCCATCACTCTGTCCCGGGATCTGCCCCAGTGCAGCACCATGGTGCGCAGCGAGGACAAATTCAAGGCGATTTTGCCCTATATGCTCAAGCGGGAATTCAAGATCCGATTCGGCAAAAAGGAAGACTGATATGCACGAGCTGGGAATCGTATTTCACATCATCCGCACGGTGGAGGAGGTCGGCCGCGAGAACGGCGTGGACCGGGTATCCGCCGTGACTTTGGAACTGGGCGAGGTGTCCGGCGTGCTGGAGGACTACCTCCAGGACTGCTGGCAGTGGGCCGTGGGCCGGTCGGATATGCTGCGGGGGGCGCGGCTGCAGGTGGAGATCATCCCTGCAAAGACCCTCTGCGAAAGCTGCGGGCTGGTCTATCCCACCGTGGCCCACGGCCGCACCTGCCCCGGCTGCGGCAGCGAAAGCACCCATCTGGTGCAGGGCAATGAAACCATGATTCGGGAAATCGCGGTGCCCGAACCGACGCCGGAAGAAACGGACTGTCCGGCGGCGGGCGCCGTGTAGAACCAATGCAACAGGAGGAATTGGTATGTTGTTTCAAATTTACGGTCAAAACGCCGGCTGGCAGCTGCTGGGCTGGCTGCTGGTATTCGCGGGGCTGATTCTGGTCAACGAGCTGTCCCGCCGCACCAAACAGGGCGGTATCTTCTTTTTCCTGATCCTGCCCGCCGGACTCACGGTCTACTTTGTGGCGGTGGCTGTGGGCGCTTCCATGGGGGCGGAATGGGCGCTGAACAACCCCACCTATCTGCACATGAACAGCTGGTTCCACTACGCCAAGCTATACGCCGCCACCGCCGGCTGTATCGGCTTCATGATGCTGAAATACAAATGGGGCGTGGGCAAGACCCATTGGTTCAAGGCTTTCCCCTTTGTCATCGTGGCCATCAACATCCTCATCGCTGTGGGCAGCGACTTTGAATCGGGCATCCGGGGCGCCATTGCCCTGGCCCAGACCGGCGACCGCTGGTGGCTGTCCAGCGAAAATGTCTGGCTCTACGGCGGCTGGTGGAACTGGGTCAACGGCATCGCCGGCATCCTCAACATCCTCTGCATGACCGGCTGGTGGGGCATCTACTCCTCCAAAAAGCAGCAGGATATGCTCTGGCCCGATATGACCTTCCTGTACATCATCGCCTACGACCTGTGGAACTTTGAATACACCTACAACAACCTGCCCACCCACGCCTGGTACTGCGGCCTGGCGCTGCTGCTGGCCCCCACCTTTGCCAACGCCCTGTGGAACAAGGGCGGCTGGATTCAGAACCGGGCCAACACCCTGGCGCTGTGGTGTATGTTTGCCCAGGTGTTCCCCGCATTCCAGGATAACAGCGTGTTCACCACCCTCCCGGTGCTCTATGCCGACGGCGTGATGGACGCCGCTACCCGGCCCACGGCCGCTGACCCCACCATGCAGGGCGTCATTGCCATCCTGGCCCTGGCCGCCAACGTCATTGTGCTGGCCATCATCATCAAGCGGGCGGTGCAGCAGAAGAAGAATCCCTACACCAACGAGATCTTCACCGATCTGCGGGACTTCCAGCTGGCCAAAGCCCGGGCAGAAGAAAACTGACAATTCCCTTCTCATCTCCCCTCTTTCCCCTCCAAAGGTCAAAGCTCGCCGTGCAAACGGCGGGCTTTGGCCCTTTTCTGGGCAAAAATCCTTTCCCGGGATACCGGCAGGGCGAAAAACATGGTATGATAGGGACAAACCGCTGAAAAAAGGAGTACCGTCAATGGACAACCAAAAAGTTTTTGCCATGGAATTTGCCCGTGTATATCCGCTGCTGGTGACAAAGGCCCAGCGCAAGGGCCGCACCCCCCAGGAGGTGGAACAGGTGACCTGCTGGCTCACCGGCTACACCCCCGCCGACCTGCTCCGCGCCCAGCAGGATGGGACCAGCTACGGGGACTTTTTTCGCAATGCCCCGGCTCCCAACCCCTGCCGGGACCAGATCAAGGGAACGGTCTGCGGCGTGCGGGTGGAGAACATCGAAGACCCCCTGATGCGGGAGATCCGATATCTGGACAAACTGGTGGACGAGCTGGCCAAGGGCAAGCCCATGGAAAAGATCCTCCGCACCGCCCCCGCCGAAAAATAACACCTTTTTAGCTGGGTTTTAGGCTGCGGGGGTATACTGGAGAAAAAGGACAGGGGGGAGAAACATGCGCTTATTGCTGGCCGGGGACGAGAAAGCCCTTTCCCGGGCGCTGGTCACCATTCTGGAGCGCAGCCACTACGGGGTGGATGCGGTGTACAATGGCCGGGACGCACTGGACTATCTGCGGTGCGGGGAATACGACGGGGTGATTCTGGACATTATGATGCCGGAAATGGACGGCATCACGGTGCTGAAAACCATCCGTGCCCAGGGCAGCTGGGTGCCGGTGCTGCTGCTCACCGCCAAATCTGAGGTGGACGACAAGGTGGAGGGGCTGGACAGCGGCGCCAACGATTACCTCACCAAGCCTTTTCAGGCCAAGGAACTGCTGGCCCGCATCCGGGCTATGACCCGCACGGCCACCGCCCAGCCCACCGCCCGGCTGCAGCTGGGCAATATCACTTTGGACCGGGCCACCTTTGAGCTGTCCGGCCCCGGGGGCGCGGTGCGGCTGGCCGGACGGGAGTTCCAGGTGATGGAACTGCTGCTGAGCAATCCCCGGCAGCTAATCCCCGCCGAGCGGTTTCTGGAAAAAATATGGGGCCCCGACAGCGACGCTGAGATCGACGTGGTGTGGGTCTGCCTGTCCAATCTTCGCAAAAAGCTGGCCGGACTGGGGGCCGACATTACCATCAAAGCCACCCGCAACGCCGGGTATTCCCTGGAGAAGCTGCCATGATCGGAAAACTGCGCAAAAAACTGGTTCTGGCCGCCATGGCCTCTCTGCCGGCGGTGCTGCTGGTCATCATGGGGGGCGCGGCCCTGCTGTACTACCAGAAGATTCTCACCGACGCCGACGCCACCCTCACGGTGCTGGCCCAAAACGGCGGCTTTTTCCCCGAAAGCATGGAGCAGCCGCCCCAGCGCCCCCGGGATAAGGACGCCGCACCGCCGGCCCGGCCCGGTGTTTCCCCCGAACTGCCCTTTGAAACCCGGTACTTTTTTGTTACCCTAGACCCAGAGGGGGAGCCCACCACCGTAAATACCGGCAAAATCGCCGCCGTGGACACCGAAACCGCCATGGAATACGCCCGGGCGGTGTGGCAGACCGGCCGGGAGAAAGGCTTTTGGGGCAGCTATCGGTATCTGCGGTGGGAGAGCGGGGAGGAGGTCATGCTGCTGTTTCTGGACTGCGGCCGCAGTCTGGACAGCTTCGGCGCCCTGCTGACCAGCTGTATTCTGGTGTCGGCGGCGGGTTCGCTGCTGGTATTTTTGCTGCTGGTCCTGCTTTCGGGGCGGATCGTCAAGCCCTTTTCCGAAAGCTGCGAAAAGCAAAAGCGGTTTATCACCGACGCTGGCCACGAGCTCAAGACCCCTCTCACCATCATCGACGCCAACGCCGAGATCCTCACCATGGATTTTGGAGAAAACGAATGGATCGACGAGATCCAGACCCAGACCCGGCGGCTGGCCGACCTCACCAACGATCTTATCCTTCTTTCCCGTATGGAGGAACCTCAGCCCGCCCACAGCCAGGAATTTTCCCTGTCCCAGCTGGCCCAGCAGGCGGTGCAGAGCTTTCAGGGGGTGGCCCGGGCCCAGGACAAGACCCTGGAGGGGAACATCCAGCCGGAATTGTCCATGCGCGGGGACCCCAAGGCGGTGGACAAGCTGCTGGCCATTCTGCTGGACAACGCCCTCAAGTATGCTTTGCCCGGCACAGGGGCCCGGTGCAGCCTGGAACGGCAGAAAAATTATCTGGTGTTCACGGTGAGCAATCCCTGCGCTCCCATCACCAAAGAGCAGACAGCCCTTCTGTTCGACCGGTTTTACCGCACCGATTCCTCCCGCAACTCCCAGACCGGCGGCTACGGTCTGGGGCTGTCCACCGCCCAGGCCATTGTGCAGGCCCATCGGGGCCGCATTGCCGCCGCCACGGCCGACGGGGGTTCCCTCCCGGTCACCGTAAAATTGCCCATATAACAAAAAATACGCTTTTGCGCCCTTTTGTCTGCTTGTTCGCGGGCAAAAGGGCGTTTTTTGTGTATGGCTTTTGCAAAGTTTTCGCAAAGTTTTTTAATTTGCTTTAAGGTATCCGGGGTATCATGGGCAGCAGGGATCTTCCCGAAAGCGTGCAAAGGAGGCCACTTATGGCGGCACAGATGACATTCAAGCGATACGAACTGAAATATCTGCTCACCCCTGCCCAGAAACAGGCGGTGCTGCGGGGCATAGAGCCCTTTATGGAGCTGGACCGGTACGGCCGCACCACCATCCGCAGCATCTACTGCGACACCGAGAATTTCCGGCTGGTGCGCCGGTCGGTGGAAAAACCGGCCTATAAAGAAAAGCTGCGGCTGCGCAGCTATCAGCAGGCCCAGCCCGGCCAGCCGGTGTTTGTGGAATTGAAGAAAAAATACCGGGATGTGGTCTATAAGCGGCGCCTGGCTCTGGCCGAGGGACTGGTGGCTGCCAGCTTTGCCCAGAATCTGCCCCTGCCGGCAGAGGGACAGATCGCCGCCGAGATCGAGTATTTCCGCCAATATTACGGCCCCCTGCGGCCGGCGGTGTTTCTCAGCTACGAGCGGGAGGCCTACTATGCCCTGGACGGGGGCGATCTGCGCATCACCTTTGACGAGAACATCCTGTTCCGCTGCCGGGACCTCTCCCTCTGCGCGCCGGTGTTCGGCAGCCCGATTCTGCCCGGCGAGCTGACCTTAATGGAAATCAAAACTCCCGGCGGCCTTCCCCTGAGTCTGGCCCATCTGCTGGCCCGGGAGAAGATCTTCAAAACATCTTTTTCCAAATATGGCGAAGCCTATCGCCAAATTCTGCACGGCAACACACAAGGAGGACTTTGCTATGCCTGATCTGTTTCGCGGCCTGTTCGACACCGAGATGACCCAGGTGATCTCGGTACAGAATTTTCTCATCTGCCTTGGCAGCGCTCTGGCCATCGGCCTGCTGCTGGCGCTCTGCTACGCCTGGCGATCCCGGTGCACCCGCAGCTTTGTGGCCACCATGGCTCTGCTGCCGGCCATCGTCTGCGTGGTGATCATGATGGTAAACGGCAATGTGGGGGCCGGTGTGGCGGTGGCCGGGGCCTTCAGTTTGGTGCGGTTCCGGTCGGTACCGGGCTCCGCCCGGGAGATCGGCTACGACGAAGAGAGCGCCGCCCATATCACCCTCACCGGCACCGGCGCCGAAACCGACAGCGACGCCGTTTCGGTGGAGGGCAGCACCGTCACCATCACCGACGAGGGGGTATATATCC
>DXDW01000237.1 GCA_019115305.1 Candidatus Anaerofilum excrementigallinarum | reverse complement strand
TGAAAGAAAGCGAGTAGGCGCTGCCGGGTTTTCCCGTTACAGAAAAAGCAGTTCGCGCCTTTTGCGCCGACTGGTCGAGCGGCTGCCTTGCAGCAACAAGAGTGGTACCGCGGGAGCTTTGTATTTACAAGCCCTCGTCTCTTAGGAAAACATCCTGGGAGACGGGGGCTTTTCTGCATCCCTTTCTCCCCTCCACAGAAAGGAAGACCTGCCATGAAAAACGCCGACAAATACCAAATCGGATACTACCCCGCCCCCCAGTGCGAAATGCGCTGGGCCAAAAAGGATCACATCGAAAAGCCCCCCGTCTGGTGCAGCGTGGACCTGCGGGACGGCAACCAGAGCCTGATGGTGCCCATGAGCCTGGAGGAAAAACTGGATTTCTTCGATTTTCTCTGCAAGGTCGGCTTTAAGGAGATCGAGGTGGGCTTCCCCGCCGCCAGCGAGACCGAGTACGAGTTCCTGCGGGCCCTCATCGACCAGAACCGCATCCCCGCCGACGTCACCATCCAGGTGCTGACCCAGAGCCGGGAACACATCATCCGCAAGACCTTCGATTCTCTGGCCGGCTGCAAGACCCCGGTGGTGGTCCACTTCTACAACTCCACCAGCGTGGCCCAGCGGGAGCAGGTGTTCAAAAAGAGCAAGGACGAGGTGAAGAAAATCGCCACCGACGGCGCCGAGCTCATCAAAAAGCTGGCCGCCGAATACGAAGGGGATTTCCGCTTTGAATACAGCCCCGAAAGCTTCACCGGCACCGAGCCGGAATACGCCTTGGAGGTCTGCAATGCGGTGCTGGATATCCTCCAGCCCACCCCCGAAAAGCCGGTGATCATCAACCTGCCGGTGACCGTGGCCATGAGCATGAGCCATGTCTACGCCAACCAGGTGGAATACATGAGCGACAACCTGAAATACCGGGACAGCGTGGTGCTCTCTCTGCACCCCCACAACGACCGGGGCTGTGCCGTGGCCGACACCGAACTGGGCCTGCTGGCCGGCGCCGACCGGGTGGAAGGCACCCTCTTCGGCAACGGTGAGCGCACCGGCAATGTGGATATCGTCACCGTGGCCATGAACATGTACAGCCACGGCGTGGACCCCCAGCTGGACTTCTCGGATATGCCCGCCGTGGTGGCCGAATACGAAAAGGTCACCCGGATGCACGTCTACGAGCGCACCCCCTACGCCGGAGCCCTGGTATTCGCGGCCTTCTCGGGCAGCCACCAGGACGCCATCGCCAAGGGCATGAACTGGCGGGAGGAGAAAAACCTCTACCAGTGGACGGTCCCCTACCTGCCCATCGACCCCGCCGACGTGGGCCGCCAGTACCAGACCGACGTCATCCGCATCAACAGCCAGAGCGGCAAGGGCGGCATCGGCTATCTGCTGGAAAAGAATTTCGGCTACAACCTGCCCCCCAAAATGCGGGAGGACTTCGGCTACAAGGTCAAGAGCGTTTCCGACCACGCCCACAAGGAGCTGTCGGTGCAGGAGGTCTACGACATCTTCTGCCAGAAATACCTCAACATCCGCCATCCCTTCCAGGTCACCGACGTCCACTACATCCAGAAGGACGGCATCTACGCCGTGGTGACCATGGAATGCGCCGGCCACAGCCAGGAGTTCTCGGCCAAGGGCAACGGCCGTCTGGACGCGGTGTCCAACGCCATCCGCATCGGCACCTGCATGGACTTCACGGTGGTCACCTACACCGAACACGCTCTGGAGACCGGCAGTACCAGCCAGGCGGTGGCCTATGTGGGGCTGCAGTGGGGCAGCGGCGCCGTCACCTGGGGCGCCGGCACCGATTCCGACATCATGACCGCCAGCGTCCGGGCGCTGGTGAGTGCCATCAACAACAAATAAAAGCCGCAAGGCTCTTTTGCAGAGAGGGGAATTTATTATGGGAATGACAATGACACAGAAGATTCTGGCCGCCCACGCGGGGCTGGAATCGGTGACCGCCGGCCAGCTCATCGAGGCCAAACTGGACATGGTGCTGGGCAACGACATCACCAGCCCGGTGGCCATCAACGAGTTTGAAAAGGCGGGCTTTTCCTCGGTGTTCGACCGCACCAAGATCAGCCTGGTCATGGACCACTTTGCCCCCAACAAGGACATCAAGGCGGCCCAGCAGACCAAGCAGAGCCGGGAATTTGCCAACAAGTACGACATTCTCAACTTCTACGACGTGGGCAGCATGGGCATCGAGCACGCGCTGCTGCCGGAAAAAGGCCTGGTAGTCGCCGGCGACTGCGTCATCGGCGCCGACAGCCACACCTGCACCTACGGCGCTCTGGGAGCCTTCTCCACCGGTGTGGGCAGCACCGACATGGCCGCCGGCATGGCCACCGGCAAATGCTGGTTCAAGGTGCCCGCCGCCATCAAGTTCAACCTGGTGGGCAGCCTCCAGGGTTGGGCCAGCGGCAAGGACGTGATCCTCTCCATCATCGGCCAGATCGGCGTGGACGGGGCGCTGTACAAGAGCATGGAATTTGTGGGCCCCGGCCTTGCTAGCCTGTCCATGGACGACCGGCTCTGCATGGCCAACATGGCCATTGAGGCCGGCGCCAAAAACGGCATCTTCGCCGTGGATGATGTGACCCGGGCCTATCTGGACGGCCGCGCCCAGCACCCCTACACCGTCTACGAGGCCGATCCCGACGCCGAATATGAGGCCGAGTACACCATCGACCTGTCGGCCATCGTGCCCACCGTCTCCTATCCCCATCTGCCCGAAAACACCCACCCCGCCGCCGAGTCCGGCTCCATCGCCATCGACCAGGTGGTGATCGGCAGCTGCACCAACGGCCGCATCAGCGACATGGAGGTGGCCGCCCGCATCCTCAAGGGCAAAAAGGTGGCCAAGAACGTCCGGGCCATTGTGATCCCCGCCACCCAGAAGGTATTCACCGAGTGCATTCGCCAGGGTTGGATGGAGATTTTCGTGGAGGCCGGCTGCGTGGTCTCCACCCCCACCTGCGGCCCCTGCCTGGGCGGCTACATGGGCATTCTGGCCGAGGGCGAGCGGTGTGTGGCCACCACCAACCGCAACTTTGTGGGCCGCATGGGCCATGTGGAAAGCGAAGTCTACCTGGCCAGCCCCGCCGTGGCTGCCGCCAGCGCCATCACCGGCCATATCAGCGTTCCCGAGGAGGTAATGTAACATGAAAGCACAGGGCACCGTACATAAATACGCCGACAACGTGGATACCGACGTGATCATTCCCGCCCGGTATCTCAACACCCCTAACGCCAAGGAACTGGCCACCCACTGCATGGAGGACATCGACCCGGATTTCGTCAAGAATGTCAAAGAGGGCGATATCATGGTGGCGGGCTGGAACTTCGGCTGCGGCTCCTCCCGGGAGCACGCTCCCCTGGCCATCAAGACCAGCGGCGTGAGCTGCGTCATCGCCAAGACCTTTGCCCGCATCTTCTACCGCAACGCCATCAACATCGGTCTGGCCATTCTGGAGTGCGAGGCTGCCGCCGACGCCATCCAGGCCGGGGACGAGGTGGCGGTGGACTTCGACACCGGCGTCATCACCAACGTCACCAAGGGCGAGAGCTACCAGGCCCAGCCCTTCCCGCCCTTCATCCAGAACATCATTCAAAAAGGCGGCCTGATGAAGGCCATCAAGGGATAAGGGGGAGAAAGAGATGGAAAAGAAAATTGCAGTGATCCGGGGCGACGGCATCGGCCCCGAGATCGTAGCCGAAGCCATTAAAGTGCTGGACGCCGTGGCGGCCAAATACGGCCACACCTTCACCTACGACGAGGTGGACATGGGCGGCGTGGCCATCGACAAATGGGGCGAGCCTCTGCCCCAGGCCATGCTGGACAAATGCCTGGCTGCCGACAGCGTGCTGCTGGGAGCGGTGGGCGGTCCCAAGTGGGACGGTCTGCCCGGCGCCCAGCGCCCGGAAAAAGGCCTGCTGGCCCTGCGGGCGGGAATGGGGCTCTATTCCAACCTGCGGCCTGCCAAGCTGTGGCCCCAGTTGGCCGAAGCCAGCCCCCTGAAGCCCTCCATCGTGGCCCAGGGCATTGATTTCATCGTGGTGCGGGAGCTCATCGGCGGCGTCTATTTCGGCGAGCACAAGACCGAGACCATCAACGGCCAGCAGGTGGCCACCGACGTGATGCCCTATTCCGAAGCCGAGATCGAGCGCATCGGCCGCATCGCCTTTGAGACCGCCCGCAAGCGGCGGAAAAAGGTCACCAGCGTGGACAAAGCCAACGTGCTGGACACCAGCCGGCTGTGGCGTGCGGTGATGCATCGGCTGGCGGCGGAGTATCCCGACGTGGAGTACAGCGACATGCTGGTGGACAACACCGCCATGCAGATCGTGAAAAATCCCGCCCAGTTTGATGTGGTGGTCACCGAGAACATGTTCGGCGACATTCTGTCCGACGAGGCCAGCATGATCACCGGCAGCATCGGCATGATCCCCTCCTCCAGCCTGGGCGAGGGGACCCGGGGCCTCTACGAGCCCATCCACGGCTCGGCTCCCGACATCGCGGGCCAGGACAAGGCCAACCCCATCGGAACCATCCTTTCCGCCGCCATGATGCTGAAATACAGCTTTGACATGGACGAGGAAGCCGCCGCCATCGAGGCCGCGGTGCACAAGGTGCTGGACGCCGGCAAGCGGACCGGGGACAGCATGGCCGAGGGCTGCAGCCTGGTGAGCTGCAGCGAGATGGGCAGCGCCATCGCCGCCGCCCTGTAAATTTTGCCGAAGCTGCGCCGCTGCTATGCGCCGCGGGTTTTCCAGAAAGACCGCGGCACACACAGAGAGAGGGAAAAAGAGAATGCGTCCCTGCACGGGGGCGCTTATCGGGGGAATCATATACAGCCGGACAAAAGAGGAGAGTTGCCCGGCAAAACCGGCAGCGCGCAGTTTCCCATACAGTACCCGCCGGCAGCTGCCGGCGAGGGAAAACCACACCGACGCAAAAGAACCACCGTTCTTCTGCGTCGGTTTTTTCTTCGGTCTTGCCTTCGGCGCGCTAAAGGCAATGGGTATTCTCTCCCCCTCCGGCTCGCCAAAGTCCAAAAGCGTTGGTCTTTTTCACTGTATGGGTGCCTTTTCACCGCTCTTGCCTTCGGTGCGCCAAAGGCAATGGGTGCGCTCTCCCCCCTCCGGCTCGCCAAAGTCCAAAAGCATGGTTTTTTTGGCTATACGGATTCCTTCCCCCGACTTTTTGCAAACAAAAAGCCGCCCTTTCCCTCAGGAAAAGGCGGCTTTCAGCCGGACAGATAAACAAAATCACAAGCCGAGCTCAGCGGCCGGCGTTCAGGTCAAATTCCAGCAGCTGCTGGCCGGTGGCCAGGTCCCAGGCGGTGAACACCCCGTTTTCGTACAGCATATAGCTGTGGGTGCCGTCCTTGGGGATGGACACCGAACCGGGGTTGATCACCGCAATGTCTCCCTTCCACTCGCCGTGCTTCACATGGACATGGCCAAAGGCAAAGACGCTGCCCTTTTTCAGCGGGGGCAGCCGGTCGGGGTCAAAGAGATGGCCGTGGGTGAGGAACAAGGTGCGGCCGTCCTCCAGGATCATCTGGGCGTAGTCGGCCATCACAGGGAATTCCAGCACCATCTGGTCCACCTCGGCCTCGCAGTTGCCCCGTACCGCCAGAATGTCGTCCTTGATGGCGTTGAGCATGGGAATCACGGTTTTGGGGGCGTATTCCTCGGGCAGGTCGTTCCGGGGACCGTGGTAGAGCAGATCTCCCAGCAGCACCAGCCGGTCGGGCTGAATGCGGTGGTATTCCCGCAGCAGCCGCCGGGTCCAGGCGGCGGAGCCGTGCAAATCGGATGCGATCATCAGTTTCATGGGTATTTTTTCCTCGCTTTGATGCAGTGTCAGCAGTACTGCTCCACGATGCTCTGCATCCGGGCAAACTGCTGTTCCATCTCCTCCACCAGCCGGAACTGGGTGCGGGCCCGCTCCAGGTTGTGGGTGGGATGGGTGGTTTTGAAATAGGTGTCTCCCTGGAGGTAGTCGGTGAGAAAACGCATGCCGCATTCCAGGGTGATCAGCCGTGCGCCCCAGGGCAGGCTTTCCTTTTCCTCCTGGGTCAGCACCGTGCCGGCGGTTTCCAGGTAGCCTTTGGCATACAGCTCGTACAGGCCGATGTCAAAATGCACCTTGGACAGGTCCACCTCGTCCTCGGCGGCCGTGGAGGCGCCGAACCGGATGGAGTCGCCGAAATCGTTGGCCGCAAGGCCCGGCATGATGGTGTCCAGGTCGATGATGCACAGTCCCCGGCCGGTGGTCTCGTCAAAGAGGATGTTGTTGAGCTTGGTGTCGTTGTGGGTCACCCGCAAAGGCAGCTTGCCGGCCCGCAGCCAGCCCATGAGCACACCGCAGTCCGCCTGGCGGGCCTGCAGAAACTCGATCTCCTCCCGGCAGCTGGCGGCCCGGTTCTTCACATCCCGCTCCACGGCCTTTTCAAAGTCCCGGTAGCGGCTTTCGGTGTCGTGGAAACGGGGAATGGTCTCGTGGAGGGTGTCGGCGGGGTAGTCGCAGAGCTGTTTGAGGAAGTTGCCGAAAGAGCGGGCCGACTGATAAAACTGCTCGGGGCGCTCCACCGCCTGGTAGCAAACCGAATCCTGGATGAAGTTGTAGCAGCGCCAGGGCTGGCCCTCGCTGTCCTCGTAGAAGTTTTCTCCGGCCTTGGTACGGATATAGCTCAGGGTCTCCCGGTCGGGATCGCCCCCGGCCGCCATAATCCGCCGGCGCAGAAACTCCGTCACCCCGATGATGTTTTCCATCACTTCCTTGGGCTTTTTAAAGACGTTGGTGTTCACCCGCTGCAGCACATAGGCCAGCTCGTCCTTGCCATCCCGGGGCATATAGACGCCGTAGGTCTCGTTGATGTGACCCGCTCCAAAGGGCTTCACATAGCTGCAGCTGTTGCCGAAGCCAAAGGCATAGACCGCGTCCTCCAGCATCAGGCTGTCCACCCCGTCGATCTTGCGGCGGGTGGAGTAGATCACGGTGCCGGCCTCGATCTTCTGCATGGGTTTCAGGCAGCAGTTGGCCTTGATCACCGCGCCCAGACCCACATGGACCCCATCCTCCAGCCGGTTGTCGTGGTCCACCACGGCGCTGCAGTTGATCAGACAGGCATGGCCCAGCTGACAGTGGGTGTTGACCACCGCGCGCTGCAGCACGATACAGCCATCGCCCAGAACAGCCGACGGGCTGACCCAGGCGGTGGGATGCACCAGACTGGGCACCTGATAGCCCGCCTCCCGCAGCTGCTTGACCCAGCGCAGCCGCAGCCGGTTGTTGCCGAAGGCGGCCACGGCCTTGTCGAACCGGCCCAGCAGAGCCTCGTAGTCCATGCAACGGCCGATCACATCCCGGCCCCGGGCGGCGTCGTCCAGAAAGGACACCTCATAGCCCAGGTCGGCGGCTACCTCGGCCACCACATGGCCGAATCCGCCGGCGCCCAGCACCAATAATTTCTCCATTTTATACGCTCCTTTTCCCTCGGCGCCCCAGGGCGGAGGGGAGTATTGCCTGCGCCCGGCCGTATCCGAAGGGGGCCGGACATAGGGATTTTCCTTCCAAAACACAGGGAAACACCCGCACCGCCTGTGCAGTGCTGTGTTGCAACCATTGTATCATATTCCCCTGTCAAATTCCAGCATTCCAGAGGGCAGAACAGTCCCCGGGATTTGTCCAAAACGCAAAAACGGCGGCTCTGCCCGCCCGGGCAAAGCCGCCGCAAAATGCGGGGAAATCAAGCCTGGGGCTCCTTGTAATAGGGGGAACCCTCCAGGTAGGGGTTGGTGGGGCTGTAAGCCGTGTGCTCCGACAGGTAATCCAGCCAGGCGCGGTAGCCCGCCGCCTGCAGGTGGATGCCGTCGGCAGCGGCGTATTCGACCACGGTGTAGCCGTCGTCGCCGGCCAGAGCCTCGGTGAGATCGATGAAATACAGGCCCCGGTTATAGGCCATCTGAGCCAGGGAATTGTTGATGGAGTACAGGTTGGCCTGGCTGTACCGGGCGTCGCTGGCCTCGTATTCAGCGGTGACGGGGGTCAGGGACTGAATATAGATCTGGGCGTCGGGCCGGCAGACAGTCACCAGCCAGTCCAGCATCTTCTCGTAGTAGGCGATGAAGTTTTCGGGGGTGAGGTTTTTCAGCGAGTTGGCACCGAACAGGATATAGATATGCTCGGGCTGCTTTTCGGCCAGCTTGGCGGCGATATCGTCCTGCAGCAGCACCGAATTGCCGTTGATGTCGGTGAGCTGGGCGTTGGTCACCACGCTGTTGGGGCCGGCGCTCTTATAGGCGCAGAAGGTGGCCACATTCTGGATGGGATTTTCATATACCCACCAGCCCTGGGACACCGAGTCGCCGATAAACAGGGTATTGGCAAAATAGCTGGTATCCACCCGGCCGTTTTCCGGCAGGGCGATCATGCGGTAATCGGGGCTGACCAAGGTATCGTCGATGGTCTTGGGGATGGGGCCCACCACGTTCCAGCCTGCGGGCTGGGCGTCGGTGCCTTCCCCGGAATTGGTCTCTTCGGTCTGGCTGCCCGAAGCCGCCTGGCTCTGGCTGGAGGCCGGAGCAGAGGAACCCCCGGAGGAGGAATCTTCGTCACCCGAAACACGGCCGATGATCCAGGTGATCACCCAAGCCAAAGCGCAGAGCACCAGAGCGGTGACAATCAATACCATGGCTCTGCGGAAATTCTTTTTGCGGCGGCGCCGCCGGGTCTGGGCCCGGAATTCGCTGTAACTGGACAAAATCACACTTCCTTCCCGTCCGCCGCTGCCTGGTGCGGACCTCTATTGACAGGCCGTTCCAAAAGGACGGCCGCTTGCTGCAAGGATACAAAGACGGCTGCCTTACAGCCGTTTGAAACGTATGGACCTATTATACTCCATCCCCGCTTTTGGTTCAAGCATAACCGGCTGTTATATAAAGATAACGGAAGAAAAGCAACAAATCTTTCACAATTCTATTTTTTCTTTTA
>DXDW01000236.1 GCA_019115305.1 Candidatus Anaerofilum excrementigallinarum | reverse complement strand
AATAGAAAAGGTATAATAAAATCGTTCTTTAACATGTTTTGTTCGCCGGGTCTCTTGGTTTTCGCGGCGCCGTTGCGGATTTATGCGGCCGCCGCTCCGTTTTTTGCAAAACCAGCCGGACAGCAGCACTTACAACAGAAAAACAGGGCCGCTTTGCGGTTCTGCGGCAGGAAAAGCAAAGAGGGAGTAGTCAGCGTGCGGCATTGCCGCGCGGTCCTTTGCCAACATCCTGGTCCCCTTGCGGGGCCTGGCTAGGGATGAAACAGCGAGACTCTTGCGCAGAAAACAGGGATTTCTGTGCGGGACAGTCTCGCTTTTTTGTGTGCGCTCGCTTTTTCCGGAGCCATCGGCTAAACAGAACATACCCAAGGAAAGGATGGAGAGAATGAAAACGTACCTGCAAACCTCAGACGAAGTGCTGCAGCAGCTTGGCAGTACTTCCAACGGCCTGACCAGCCAACAGGCCGCCGAGCGGGCCGCCAAATACGGTCCCAACAAGCTGGCCGAGGCCCGCAAGGCCACTTTGCTGGAGCGGTTCATCGCCCAGCTGAAAGACCCCATGCTGCTGATCCTTCTGGCAGCGGCTGCCGTTTCCGGTGTTACCGCGGTAGCCTCCGGCGAGAGCTTTTCCGATGTAATCATCATTCTGCTGGTGGTTCTGCTCAACGCTGTTCTGGGCGTATACCAGGAGAGCAAGGCCGAAGCCGCCATCGAAGCCCTGCAGAGCATGACCGCCGCCACCTGTAAGGTGCTGCGGGACGGCAAGCAGGTGGTACTGCCCAGCACCGAGCTGGTTCCCGGCGACGTGGTGATCCTGGAAGCCGGTGATGCGGTTCCCGCCGACGGCCGTATCCTGGAAAGCGCCAGCCTCAAGATCGAGGAAGCCGCCCTCACCGGTGAAAGCGTGCCTGTCAACAAGTGCATCGAGGCCCTGGGCCTGGGCGGTCAGGATGCCGAGGTTCCCCTGGGCGACCGCAAGAATATGGTGTACATGGGCAGCACCGTGGTGTTTGGCCGCGGCAGCGCCGTGATCACCGGCACCGGTATGGACACCGAGATGGGCAAGATCGCCTCTGCCCTGGCCAACACCCAGGACGAGCAGACCCCCCTGCAGAAAAAGCTGGCTCAGCTGGGCAAAACCCTCAGCTGGCTGGTGCTGGGCATCTGTGTGTTCATCTTTATCTTCAGCCTGGTCAAGGCCGGCGACTTCCATCTGAACGTCATCCTCAGCACCTTCATGGTAGCGGTCAGCCTGGCTGTTGCCGCCATTCCCGAAGGTCTGGCCACTGTGGTGACCGTGGTTCTGTCCATCGGCGTTACCAACATGTCCAAGCGCAACGCCGTTATCCGCCGGCTCACCGCCGTGGAGACCCTGGGCTGCGCTCAGGTTATCTGCTCGGATAAGACCGGTACCCTGACCCAGAACAAGATGACCGTGGTGGAGCACTGGGGCGAGGAGATTCCTCTGGCCACCGCCATGAGCCTGTGCAGCGACGCCAAGCCCGGCGAAAACGGCCAGGCCGAGGGCGAGCCCACCGAGTGTGCTCTGGTCAACTACGCCACCAGCCTGAACCTGCCCAAGGGTGAGCTGGAAGCCAAGCAGCCCCGTGTGGACGAGGCTCCCTTTGATTCCGGCCGTAAGATGATGAGTACCATCCATCAGACCGAGGCCGGCCTGGTACAGTACACCAAGGGCGCTCCCGACGAGATCCTCAAGCGCTGCACCCATTACCTCAAGGGCGACCAGGTGCTGCCTCTGGACGAGGAAGCCCGCGCCGCCATCCTGGCCGAGAACAAGCGCATGGCCGACAAGGCTCTCCGCGTGCTGGCCGCTTCTCTGCGCAAGTGGGACACCAAGCCCGCCAACAACGATCCCGCCACCCTGGAGCAGGATCTGACCTTCATCGGCCTCACCGGCATGATCGACCCCATCCGTCCCGAAGTGCTTCCTGCCATCAAGCAGTGCCGTGAAGCCGGTATCCGTCCTGTGATGATCACCGGTGACCACAAGGACACCGCCGTGGCCATCGCCAAGGAGCTGGGCATCATCCAGTCCGCCGACGAAGCCATCACCGGCGCCGAGCTGGACAAGTTCTCCGATGAGGAGCTGTCCCAGAAGGTGCAGCACTACGGTGTATACGCCCGCGTGCAGCCCGAGCACAAGGTCCGCATCGTAGCCGCCTGGAAGCGCAACGGCTGCGTCACCGCCATGACCGGCGACGGCGTAAACGACGCCCCCTCCATCAAGACCGCTGACATCGGCGTGGGCATGGGCATCACCGGTACCGACGTTACCAAGAACGTAGCCGACATGGTGCTGGCCGACGACAACTTTGCCACCATCGTTTCCGCTGTGGGCGAAGGCCGCCGCATCTACGCCAACATCCGCAAGGCCATCCAGTTCCTGCTGGCCTCCAACATGAGCGAGGTTCTGGGCGTGTTTGGCGCCACCCTTATGGGCTTCACTCTGCTCAAGCCCGTACATCTGCTGTGGATCAACCTGATCACCGACTGCTTCCCCGCCCTGGCCCTTGGCCTGGAGGAAGCCGAGCCCGACGTAATGAAGCGCGCTCCCCGTGACGCCAAGGACGGCATCTTTGCCCAGGGTCTGGGTGTGGACGCTGCCTACCAGGGCATCATGGTCACCGTTCTGACCCTGGCCGCCTACTTTGTGGGCCACTTCATGGAGAGCGGTGTCTGGGAGATTGCCCAGAGCGACGACGGCATGACCATGGCCTTCCTGACCATGAGCATGGCCGAGATCTTCCACTCCTTCAACATGCGCAGCCAGCGCAAGAGCGTGTTCACCCTGCACACCCACAACAAGGTGCTGTGGCTGGCCATGCTGGGAAGCCTGGTCCTCACCACCCTGGTGCTGTATGTGCCCTTCCTGGCCAACGCCTTCGGCTTCACCCACATCAGCATCAGCGAATATGCCGTGGCTCTGCTGCTGGCCATTCTGGTCATTCCCGTTGTGGAGATCGTCAAGTTCATCCAGCGCAAGCTGGCCAAGGTCTGATCTTCACCCTTTCCAAACCGTACCTGGCGGCCGTTCCCTTTTGGGGGCGGCCGCCCTTTTTTGTAAAAAAGCAGACGCCCTGTTTCCCCTTATAAGGGAACAGAGCGTCTGTTTTCAGTTTTGGAAGAGATAAATGTCGCTGCGCCGCACCTTGGCGCTGTACAGAGCGCTGTCGGCCTGCCGCACCAGCTGCAGCGTATCTGTGTCGGGCCGGCAGGCAGCCAGCCCAAAGCTGGCCTGTACCCGCAGGGAAAAAAGTCGTCGACCTGTTCCAGCTGATACTGGATACGGCGGCAGACGTTCATAGCCAGCTCGGGGGACCAGTCCTCGAGTACCAGACAGAACTCATCGCCGCCATAACGGAAGGCCGCCCGAGCACCGACTTCCTGCCGCAGCACCTCCGCCACCAGCCGCAGGCAGCGATCCCCCTGCAAATGGCCCCGGGTATCGTTGAGCTGCTTGAAGTGGTCCAGATCCATCATTACCAGTGAAAACTGCCGGTATACTCGATAGCCCCCAAAGGCTCTGCCTTTGGAAACCGCCACCTTTGAAAAGGTGGGCGAAACTTTCACACAAAAAATCCCCGCTCCGGGCAAAGAGTCCGGGGCGGGGAAACAAAAAAAGAAAACCGGCACCTACCTATCTTCCCAGGCCGTCTCCAGCCAAGTATTTTCGGCACGACCGAGCTTAACTTCTGTGTTCGGAATGGGAACAGGTGGAACCTCGGCGTCATCAGCACCGGCTATTCTCTTTTAAGAAGGTTTT